>CAZJBA010000001.1:0-1495 GCA_964544065.1 uncultured Anaerolineales bacterium
ACGACTTCAGTCGCAAGTTTTTGGAAGTTTCATCTACTCGAATGATAAACACTTTAAAAACAATCTAGCGGCTCCCTCCGGCTCATCTTTGGTAAAGGCGAGTATTGGTAACTCTAATCGCGCTTGGAATGGTTCCGGCAAGGAGATCACTTGGGTGCGCTCGTCGAGGCTGGCTTCGGGCACAAATCCGATCGCGACCTCGCTATTTGTAACAGCTTCTAACATGGCTTCGGGATCGGGGGCCAATAGTACGCCTGGGGTATAGCTCCCCTCCAAGAGATGGGTCTCGAAAATGTGATGGAGGGGATCATTGGCAGGATAGGTCCAGGCCTGATAGGGTGGTTCTAGGGAGGTGTAGCTGTTGCGTATAGCCATTGCGTTGATGGCGGTTGGGTCGATGGCGGGATTGGCGATCATGACCAGGGAGTATCTCCCAAGCTGGGTGCCGACAAACGGGACTCCCTCGGGGGGGGGACTCGGTGACAGGAACACATCAGCCCCTTGGAGGTCGGGCGAGACTCGTTCCTCCACGAGCAGGACCATCTCCGGGATTTGTCCGGCGCAATCATGCAAGCGGGATTCCATCCAGCCTAACGTGGGTGGATAGGCCACGGTGATTGTCTCCGGGGTGGCCGGGGGAGGCGCGTACTCGAACGATGAGCAGGCGCTGGCGATCAGGAGAGGAATCAGTATCAAAAAATTGCGCATAGCCATTTTGTGGGGCCGCGAGGAGAAATCACAGCCAAATGACCAAAAGGTTGAGCAGCCCGAAACCGGCGCAATAGATGGCGAAGGTGGTCAAAGATTGCCGGTTGAGAAAGCGGAGCAGCCAGCGAATGGAGAGGTAACCGACCAGGGCGGCGGTGACGAAACCGGCCAGGAAGGCGGGCAGCAGGTCGAGAAAGTGAGGGATTTGGATTAGCTTAATAGAACCGGCCAGTCCCGCGGCCAGCATCACGGGGACGGAGATCAAAAACGAGAAGCGCGCCGCTGTGGCCCGCTTGAAATCTCGCAGCATGCCCCCGCTGATGGTCGCCCCGGAGCGGGAAATCCCGGGGAAAATGGCCAAGATTTGAAATACGCCCACCCAGAGGGCATCGTACCATTTGATCTCATCGAGGGCGCGTTCGCGTTTACCAAAATATTCACCGATCAAGAGCAATGCAGCGGTGGCAAACAAAAACAGCGCGGCTGCCAAGGGACTGCTGAAGGCGCGTTCGAACGTTTCTGCAAAGAGCAGGTAGGCTACCCCGGCTGGAATGGTGGCGAGAATCAGGTACCAACCCAGGCGCGCTTTTTGGTCTCGAAAGGGTTTCCTTTGCCATAAAGCTTGCAAAGTCGTTGTGAAAATTTGGTAGAGATCGCCCCAGAAGTAGACAAACACGGCCACAAGCGTGGCGACTTGCACCAACACATCGAAGAGGAAGGCGTCTTGCTTGGGCAGCTCCCAGCCGAGCAGGTTGGGAATCAAGACCAGGTGTCCTGAACTGGAAAT
>CAZJBA010000001.1:1595-24429 GCA_964544065.1 uncultured Anaerolineales bacterium
GTACCAAAGGGCGTGGATCGTCTTTGTATTGGGCGTTGCCGATGTTGATGCGGCCGCGGGGTCCAAAGGCGGCCTTGTGACGGGCCATGCGGGTGGGTAGCACACAATCAAAAATGTCCACGCCTCGCTTGACCCCGTTGATCAGGTCTTCGCTGGTGCCCACTCCCATCAGGTAGCGCGGCTTGTCCTCCGGCAGAATGGGGTTGACAACCTCCAAGATGGCGTGCATTTCCGCTTTGGTTTCCCCCACCGAGAGTCCGCCGATGGCGTTGCCGGGAAAATCCAGCCCGGCGATGGTGGCGGCTGACTCTGCCCGTAAATCTGGGAAGATGCCGCCTTGCACGATCCCAAACAAGGCTTGGTCAGAACGGGTTTGAGCTTCTTTGCAGCGTTTGGCCCAATCGTGCGTGCGGTCCATGGCTTTTTGGCTGTAAGCGCGCTCGTAAGGGTCGGCGCACTCGTCGAACGCCATGATGATATCGGCGCCGAGATTTTCCTGGATTCGGATCGCCTTTTCGGGCGTGAAGCGGTGGCGGGAGCCGTCGATGTGACTCTGGAACGTTACCCCTTCATCGTCGATCTCGTTGATGTCGCCCAGCGAGAAAACCTGGAACCCGCCCGAATCGGTCAGAATCGGGTGGGGCCAATTCATGAACTGGTGCAATCCACCCAAATCGGCGATGATTTCATCACCCGGCCGCAGGTAGAGATGGTACGTATTTGCCAGAATCAAGCTGGCTTGCATGGCTTTCAATTGAGCCGGGGTGATGGCCTTGACCGTTGCCTGGGTTCCCACCGGGGCAAAAAGAGGGGTTTCCAAGGGGCCATGAGGCGTATGAAAAATCCCGGCCCGGGCCTGGCCATCCTGGGCGATCAATTCGAATTTGAAGTTGGCATTCATAACAGAGCTAGATTATACCGTAAAATAGATTTGCACGACTTTCGCTTAAGAACAATCGAACTTACACGCATACCTTTCGAGCCTGATGCGAACAGTGATATAATCTCCTCGTTGAGTCGATCGTTTCAAACCTCTCCACGGGCGTCCCGGAACGTGAAGATGGCATCTGCGAAGAAGTATCGTAAGCGTTCACGGGGGCGTTATTCTTGCCGCGCTTCCCCTGGCGGGACGCAGAGCGCGGCGAGAGTGACATGCCTGAACGCTTACGGAGTATCTTCATTAAGAAGAACAATTTAATCATCAGATGTGATAGGAGAATATGACATGCAACCTCTTAATATCCCTGGTCCCAAGGCAAAAGCGATCATTGAAAGAGATGCTCGCTATGTCTCCCCATCCTACCCGCGCTCTTATGAATTTGTCATGGATCATGGCAAAGGCGCAGAAGTGTGGGATGTGGATGGTAATCGCTTTTTGGATGGCGTTGCCGGTATTGCCGTTAATAGTACAGGACATAGCCATCCTCGGGTTGTTCAGGCCATCAAAGAGCAAGCTGATCAATTCTTGCATATTTCTTCAGATTTTTATCATTCTAAATGGGTCGAGTTGTCTGAAAGGCTCAATCAAATTGCGCCATTTGACGAGGACGCGGTCAGCTTTTTGACCAATTCGGGCACGGAAAGCGTTGAAGCTGCGATTAAATTGGCTCGTCATCACACCGGCCGGAGCGAATTTATCGCTTTTCTGGGCGCTTTCCACGGCCGCACGATGGGCTCGCTGGCTTTCACGGCCAGCAAGCCGGTCTATCGGCGCGGCTTTTTCCCCTTGATGAATAGCGTCGTCCATGCGCCCTATCCCGATCCCTATCGTCCCCTTTTGCAAATCAACCCCGGAGAGCCGTATGGCGAGCGCGTCATCCGTTACATCGAAGAGGAAATTTTGACTCATTTGTTACCTGCTGAGGAAGTCGCCGCGGTGGTTGTTGAGCCGATTCAAGGGGAGGGCGGTTACGTCGTCCCGGAGGAGAGCTTTTTCCCGGCCTTGCGTCAACTCTGCGACCGGCATGGTATCCTCTTGATCGTGGATGAAATTCAGTCGGGCATGGGGCGTACCGGTAAGTGGTGGGCTGTGGAAAACTTTGACACCGGGCCGGATATCGTTTGTGCGGCTAAAGGTATTGCTTCTGGCGTACCCTTGGGCGCTGTCCTAGCCAAGAAAAGCATCATGACCTGGCCTAGTGGCGCCCATGGAAACACCTATGGCGGCAACCCTCTGGCCTGCGCTGCCGCTTTGACTACGATCGATTTGGTTGAAGAAGAGTATCTCCAAAATGCCGCTGAAATGGGCCAATATACCCTCGACGCTTTGGCCGAAATCCAGATTCGCCATCCGCACATCGGCGATGTGCGCGGTATCGGTTTGATGATTGGGATCGATTTTGTCAATAATCAAAACACGCGCGCCCCTTACGATGCTTTCCGCGACGAGGTAGTTCACCACAGCTTCAAGCATGGATTACTGCTGTTTCCTTGCGGGGCCAGTGCGATCCGTTTTGTGCCGCCTTTGTGCATTACCCAGGAGCAAATTGATGAAAGCCTGCAAATCTTTGAGCACGCCATTACCTTAACCGAGAGAGAGACCTAAACTCCAATTTGTATGCTCCCAGTACTTCCTGATTTTCGCAGTCGCCAACGAGATTATCTGCTCGAAATCGCTCGGGCCATCACCCAGGAGTTAGACCTGGATAAGCTGCTCACGCGCATCTTGCGCGTTGCAGTGGAGATGCTGGCCGGACAAGCTGGCTTGATTGCCCTCCGGCAGCAGGATTCCGGCTGGAAGGTGGCTGCTTCTCATGGCCTGCCATCGGATTTCTTGGATCAACTTAATTCCTTGCTAACCAAGGTGCCGGATCATGAAGACCCGGCCCGGTTCGAGCTCATCGAGATCAATAACATGCTCCAACGGATACCACTCGCCTCCAGCAATGAATTGCTCCGCGGCGTGGCTTTGCCCCTGATCGCCCATGAACGCGTTGTTGGTCTCACGTTCATATTCCGAACCTACCAGACCACCTTTTCCTCCAACGATCGGGCCCTGTTGCAAAGTTTCGCCGATCAGGCTGCCATTGCTGTGCACAACGCCCAACTGTATACCCAGGTCAATCGCGAGAAACAACGCCTGGGCGCCCTGCTGGATTCGGCTGCCGATGGCATTCTCATCCTGGGAGCAAATCACATCATCGAGCGATGCAACCCCGCCTTTGCCCGCTTGATGGGGCAAGAGATTGACGATATCCAAGGCCGCCTGCACGAAGATGTGATTCGTTGGCTCCATCACGAACAGGGGACCACCCTGGAAGCAGCCGAGTCTGGGGGCTGGCCTTTGACGGCGCATGCTAATCTTTACGTTGAGGGCGATATCAAGCGCCCCAACGGGGTTCCCTTGCCTGTTGGAATCACCTATGCGCCTTTGCTCTCACCCAAGGGGCAATTGCTCAATATCATCGCCTCGGTGCGTGATATTACCCACTTTCGGGAGGCCGAAGACCTCAAGAGCACCTTTATTTCGGTCATCAGCCATGAGTTGAAAACGCCGGTGGCGCTGATCAAGGGATATACCGGCACGTTGCGCCGTGACGATGTCTCTTGGGATGATGAAATCGTTCAAGATAGCCTCGAAGTGATCGAAGAAGAAACGGATCGCTTGACCCTGCTGATTGAAAATCTACTGGACGCGTCTCGGCTGCAAACGGGTGGCCTCGAGCTCAATCGAACTGATTTGGCCATGGAACCCTTTGCCGAGCGGTTTGCCGAACGGTTTCGGACCCAGACGACCAAGCACGATATCCTTGTAGATTTCCCTCCTAATTTTCCCGTCGTCCTGGCCGATGAAAATCGCATGGGCCAAGTTTTTTTGAACTTATTGTCCAACGCAGTAAAGTATTCCCCGGAGGGCGGTGAGATTCGCATTGCGGGACAGACGCGCGCCGATCAAGTCATCATTTGTGTGCAAGATCAAGGGCCTGGTATTGCTCCCGGCGACATCCCTCACATTTTTGACCGTTTTTACCGTTCCGAGGAGGCCAGTCGAACGACAAAGGGGGCTGGTTTGGGGCTTTATCTCACCCGCGCTATCGTCCAAGCCCACGGTGGGCGTATTTGGGTGGATCCAAAGCCGGGTGATGGCGCTCGGATTTGCTTCTCGCTGCCGCGCTGATGCTTTTTTCGTTTTCCTTTATAATAGTGCCCTTGTTGGTAGTATCCAGTCAATGTCATTTCGACAAGGTGCGTTGCACCTTGCCTACGCTGGCTTATGTTAATGACATTTGAAATGATCGTTATTCTATTCTGTTACTCACTTGGAGAAATCTATGCCTACAAAACAAGTTCGCTGCCCCAATTGTCAGCAACCTATCACCGCTGATGTTCAACAAATTTTCAATCTCGACCAAGACCCACAGGCAAAACAGATTTTACTTTCTGGCGCCTTTAATCTAGCCCAGTGCCCCCAATGCGGCTATCAAGGTGAATTGCCCTTGCCGCTTGTTTACCACGATTCTGAAAAAGAACTTTTGCTAACTTTTTTCCCGCCGACATTGAGCCTTCCTCATGACGAGCAAGAGCGTAGAATCGGCGCGTTGATCAACAAGGTGGTCAAGGAGTTGCCTCAAGAAAAACGCAAAGGTTACTTGTTGCAACCCCAAGCTATGCTCACCCGTCGAGCGCTGGTCGAGCGAGTACTTGAAGCCGACGGAATAACCAAGGAAATGCTCGCGGAACAAGAAGAACGCATGAGTTTGCTTCGTCGTTTGTTAGCTGCTTCTGAGGCCTCGCGGCCTGAGATCATCGCCCAAGAAGATGAACTGATCGATGAAAGTTTCTTTATGATCTTGTCGCGTTTATTTGAGAGCATGATGATGGCCGGCGACAAGGGCATCTTGCAAGAAATGCAGTCCTTACAGGGCATGTTGCTAGAACACAGCAGCTATGGCCAACAAGTCAACGCTGAGATACAGGAACTTGAGTCCGCCCGGGAAGAGCTTGAAGCGCTTGGCCAAAATCTTACCCGCCAAAAACTGCTTGATCTGGTTGTGGCGGCCCCCAACGAATCGCGCCTGCGGGCCTACGCTCAACTGGCACGACCGGGGATGGACTATCAATTCTTCCAGATGATGAGCGAATGGATCGAAGCAGCTAGCGAGGAAGAGCGCGCTTCCTTGCTTGAAAAGCGGGAGCAATTGTTGCAAACCGTCAACGAGATTGACCAGGCCGTCGAAGAGCGAATCCAGCTCGCCCGCCAGAATCTGGAAACCCTGCTCGAAGCCGACGATATCGAGGCTGCCGTTGAACAAAATCTGCCTGCCATGGACGAATACTTCATTCAGGCTTTGACCCAGGCGCTCGAGGAATCTCGTGAAAGTGACGATCTGGAGCGTTCCGCCAAGTTACAAACTATTTTGTCGGTTCTCAACGAGAAGATGGAACGCCCGCCGGAATATGAGTTGTTGGATGAATTAATTGAAATCGCTGATGATGAAGAGGCCCTGGAAAAATCCTTGCAATCTCAAGCCGACGAAATTAATCAGAAGTTGATCCAAATCATCACCGGCACATTGGGTCAATTGCAGGCTGGCATCGAGCAATCTCAAGACGGGGCGGAACAACAGCAAGAGATGCTGGAGCGTTTACAGAAAGTCTATAATGTCGCTTTGAACGTTTCTATGCAGAGAAAGATGAAATCGTAGGGCGACAGCTCCCCACTAACAAATGACATTCTGAGCGAAGCGTCGCAGTTTTGTAAACGACGTGGGAGACTCTTCGCTCCGCTCACGCCAGCGGCGGGCACAGCCAGTGACATAAACAAGGTACCATAGGAAAGCAGAGCGAAGAATCTCCTGGTCGGTTCACAAATAACTCTTTTGTCAATCACATACTGCTGAACCCTCTTAAAATGACCCTCCCCGGGGCCGGAAAAACCAACCTCGGGGAGGGTTGCTACCGTTAAGGGGACGGAAGTCAGACGTTGAAACGAAATAAAATCACATCGCCGTCTTGAACGACATAATCTTTCCCCTCGGAGCGCATTCTACCCGCGGCCCTGAGGGCAGCATCGCTGCCATACTCCACAAAAGTATCGTAGGAAACCACCTCGGCGCGGATGAAGCCGCGCTCGAAATCGGTGTGGATTTCCCCTGCCGCTTTGGGAGCGGTTGTGCCTCTCTTGACGGTCCAGGCGCGCACCTCTTTTTCGTTCTTGGTGAAAAAATTGATCAGATCGAGAATTTCAAAGCCCCTTTGCACGACCTGATTCAAGCCGCTTTCCTCGGCACCGGCTAAATGGAGGAATTCTTCCCGTTCCTCGGGGGTCATCACGATCAGTTCTTCTTCCAGCTTGGCGCATAATACCATCGAGCTGCTTCCCTGTTCGGCGGCGAAGTCCTCGATGGCTTGGGTGCAGGTTCCGGGTTCTGATAACCCGGTTTCATCAACGTTGGCGACATAGATGACGGGCTTGGCGGTCAGGAAACGCATTTCCTGCTCCAAAGCGCGTAATTCGTTGCTTTGCTGATCCGGGTAGCTAGAAATCTGTTTGCCTGCCTCCAGGTGCTCTTTTAGGGATTGGGCCAGGGCTAACCTGGGCCGGAGTTTTTTGTCGCCTTTCACTGCGCTTTGGAGCCGCTCGATTTTGCGCTCCAATTGTTCCAGGTCGGCGATGGTTAGCTCTAAATTGATTGTGTTGATATCTTCGATCGGATCCAGCTCTCCGCTGACATGGGCCACATTGGGGTCATCGAAACAGCGCACGGCGTGCAAAATCGCGTCCACGTCGCGGATGTTGCCCAGGAACTGATTTCCCAGTCCTTCTCCCTGGCTGGCCCCCTTGACCAATCCGGCGATGTCGACGAATTCGATCGTCGCATAGATGGCGTTTGGAACCTCTACCAGGGTTTGTATCTTGTCCACGCGGGGATCATGCAAGGGAACGATGGCCTGGTTGGGTTGGATCGTGCAGAAGGGAAAGCTGGCCACCTCCGCATTTTGCGCTCCCGTGAGTGCGTTGAAAATTGTGCTTTTCCCCACGTTGGGCAACCCAATGATGCCAATTCTGAACGCGCTCATGGCCACACGGGCAGCTTGGCCGTCATCCTGCGGATCAGGTTTTTGCTTTTGAAAGGTTCGTCCTCGCCCGAAGAGACGATTCTCAAAACAACGACACTGGTGTCGTCAACGGGCCGATTGTGATCAAGTTTGAGGGCGTGCTTCAGGAACGAGTCGGCGATGAAGCCGGGGGAGGGCGACTCGTTTTCTAACGTAGACTGCAAGCAGGTAACGATGTCAATACTTTGCCCCTCTCGTGATCCGGCGTGTATGATTCCGTCTGTGAAAACGACCACGGTCAACCCGGGGTTGATCTCGACCTCATTGATGACTGGGCGAATGTCGCGGTGATTTCCGATCGGGGCGCTTTCTTCATTGAGCAGGGAGATCTCTTCATCCCGGGCTAACAGCGCCGGGGCGGGATTATTGCGGGTAATTACCAGCGTATCGGTCATCAGATCGGCGGAGAGAATGTTAAGGGTGGCCGAGACTTTGCCTCCTCGTTCTGTGAAGAGGGCGTCCGAGGCAGCCCGAGCTGCGGCGCCATCTCGGACACCGTCAGCGAGCAGGGAAATCACCTTGCGGACGACAAAGGAGGAGCCCCACTTGGCGCCTCTGCCCGAACTTTGCCCGTCTGCCATGACGATGGAAATGCCCCCATTGGGGCGTTCGATCATTTCGACCGTATCGCCACTTGTCGAGGTGGCGTATTTTTTTATTTTTGCAACAGCAGCTTGTACTTCCATGTTTGAATTGTACAATAGTTAGGTAATTGGGTAAAGTGAGAGAACCGAGTTTTGCAATTACATATGTTGTATGATCGCCGGCAGAAAGATTCTTGCCAGTGTGAGATAGATGAAGAAGCCAAGACTGTCGGTCGCCGAGGTGACAAACACGGTGGAGGCCAGGGCCGGGTCTTGGCCGATGAATTTGAGCAACAGGGGAGCGAGGGTGCCGACGATGCTAGCAACTAACATGTTGCCGATCAGTGCCAATCCAAGCACCAGCCCCAGGTAGGGATTGTTTTGCCACATGCCCACACCGGCACCCACAATCAAGCCGATGATGCTGCCTTGCAGAAATCCGACCCACATTTGGTGGAGCAAGATTTTCCAGATGCTCTTGAGTTCAAGTTTTTCCAGCGCCAAAGCGCGCACCATCATTCCGACGGTTTGATTGCCTGCATTGCCGCCTTGTGTAGCAACCACCGAATGGAAGAAAGCCAGTATGGCGACCTTTGCGAATAGATCGTCAAAATTGCTGATCACCCAAGAGGCAAACATAGCTGTGCCCGCTTCCGCTAAAAGCCAGGGCAAACGGCCCTTGAGTTGTTCACCGATGGCGCTCTCCGGAGCCAGGTCGGTGTCGGCCACGCTGGAGAGGCGATAGATGTCTTCTGTGGTTTCGGCCTCGATCACATCGAGAATATCGTCGTGGGTGATCACGCCCAGGATGCGATCACGCTCGTCGAGCACCGGCAAGGCTGAAAGATCGTAATGGGTCATCATCCGGGCAGCATATTCCTGATCGGCCGTGGCGGCAATGTAAATCACATCGCGATCCATGATCTCGTCGATGGGCCGGTTCGGTTCGCTGGTGACAAGATCGCGCATCCCCACAACGCCGGTGAGATGTCGGTCTTCATCGACGACGAAAAGATAATAGGGTACGTCGTTCTCGATGGAGACCTGGCGCAGATACCTGATTGCATTTTCGACGCTGGTATTGGGTTGGAGGCCGATGAACGCCGTCGTCATCCGGCCGCCTGCGGTGTCGTCCGGGTAACTCAGCAGGGGGAGAACGTCTTCGGGTTCTTCCATCTGGCTGAGAACGAGTTCTGCTTTCTCCGGGTTAATGTCGCCCAGAAGGTCGGCGGCCTCGTCGGGATCCATCTCGTCCAGCACGTCGGCCAGACGTTTCATAGGCAGACTTTCGGCCGGGCCAACCGTTTCGTGATCTTCAAGCTCGTCAAAAAGATCGGCGATGTTCTCGATATCAAGTTGGCGCAGCAGTTCTACTTGTTCAACTTCATCGAGAAGTTCAAAGACATCGGCGCGATCGGCCGGATGCAAGCGCAAAAACATGGACGCGCTTTGGGTGGAATGCCTGGCTTTGAGCGCCTTCCGGATTAGTTCGAGAATGGGGGTGAGTTTTGCTCGTTGGGACATGTGGGCACTATGTTGGCTGCTCGATCTTGATACCTTGCTCGGAGAGCCATTTGACTGCTTCTTCAATCGCGCCCGATGACCCCGTCAATTGAATTTCAACCCAGCCTTCATGGGGGGAGACCTGGGCGCGCAAGATATTGACGGTCAGTTCGTAACGACGGATCAACTGATTGATCACGGGGACATCGAGCAAGTGGGGGGGATAAACGAGCCGGATAATTTTTTCCGTCATGAGTGCGCTCCTATAGATGGAGATGAGAACCTGTTTGGATTGTAGCATGAAAACTCGCTGTAAGCGTCGAACGAAGCTCCGCCTCAGGCTCAAAACGCGGCAAGGTGGCCAACAGTGGCAAAACGGCCAGGAGCAGGCGAGCCTCTTCCCCTTTTTCGGCCAGGGCCAGGATAACGACGCTGCCGCCAATCACCAAGAGCAGGATATGTTGGGGCTCAGCAAACAGGCTCCAACTGGGTTGTGTCATCAAACCGAGCAAGAAACGAATCAACTGAATCAAGAAAAAGAAAAAGGCGGCATAAAAAGTAATCCGGTAGACCCAAGCAAAGAATCCACCCGGCTCCGGTTGGTCGAATAAGCTGATCCGGGGACGTAAAAAGGTGCCCAATCGTGCGATGATACGGGGGATACTTTCACGGGGGTGCGTGAGGATATAGTTGACCACGGTTGATTGAATCCGCTTGCTGTTTTCGTAATGCTCTTGGGTGTGAATTTGAACGCGGTCATCCCAGGTTTGCGGTTCCTCGATGAGTTCGGGCATTGGGATGACGTCCCCCCAGGCGCGGTAAAAATTGAAGCCGCTATGGTTAGACCAAAAGATCTGCCCGTTGTTGAAAGCGAGCAGCTTGGCGTGCCACCCGCCGGAAAGGAGCAAGAATGGGATTAAGAAAGAGATCAAATATTTTTTTGGCAAAGGTCGATAGACCAGATAGACATAGAGCAGAAGGATAGGCATGAAGATGAGCACAAATGGGCGCGATAACTCGGCGAAGGCCAAAAACAAGCCCGATAAAAAAGCCGCAAAAACGCTAAATCCCCCCCTTATGCCGCGCTCCCGAGCAAGGTGATCGAAAAATAGAAACATCAAGAAAAAGGCAGGAAAATAGACGTCGTAAATTTCCGGATTTTGGGCGCTGATGAAGACCGTCGCGGGCATAAAAACCAGCGCCAACAAAAACGAAGCGATCCCCTGCCATTGCTTCTTCGAGAACAGCCAAACAGCGAGAAGACAGGAAACTAGCAGGGCCAGGCGGTAGAGTTCGTCCGTGATGATCGCGGTTGAGCCGGTCATCTTGACATTGGCGATCTCCAAAAATGAGAGCAGGGGAGGAATTCCGGAGCGCATCCCCCGAAAGAATTTTAAAATCTCGCCGGTGCTTGCACCCAAAAAATCGACGGCGTGGTAATAGGTCATCCAAGATGTGGAAGGCCTACCGACCATCTTGCCGCGCAAGAAAAACCAGACAGCGATGAGAAAAAGCGACAGGACAAGCAATACAACCTGCTGCCGCGTCCAAGCGAGAAAACTGAGACAAGCGGCGTAGATCAAGAAAGCCAACATCTGGCCGCTGACCAACGTTAGCCAGACAAGCAGGGAATGGATCTGTTCAAAATGAGGCTGATAACGAGCAAACGAAGCGGAGTCAAAGCTGGCCAGCAAGAAAAGGGTGGCAAAGACGATCAAAAACCCCCAGATCATCCGTTGTCCCAACCGCGATTTTTGCAGGTAGGCGGCGACAATCTCTTGCGTCCGCTTCTTTGCCCGAAAGGCGAAAACAAGCAACACGAGGCAGGCCAGCAAAGCAAACGCCAACACAGCGATAATGACCAGACGGGCGCCAGAGTATCCCCACAAGAGACTGCTGGCGGCTTCGGATTTTACAGCCAGATATTGCTGCAAGAAAAATGTTGTCTCGCCAATAAGCAGGAATAGGAGGAACAAAAGGACCAGATACATTTTATCGACAGTTTGCTGGATTTGACCTTTGTGCATAGATGAAACCTACATAGAAAAAGCTGATTCTGAGAATTCACAAGCGAAATTTTACCATGCAAGAAAATAAAAGCGCACCGACGAGAGACCGGTGCGCTTTGGTATCTTGTGCAGATGTGCAGGTTAACTCCGAGCGCGCTCGATCACCTCAACGATCTCAGGCAGATCGATGCCCAAATCCTCCAATTTTTTGACGGTGGGAATGCCATTTTCGTCCCAGCCGCGGCGTTTGTAGACTGCATCGACCAGTTTTTCATATTCCGCTTCACGATGGGCGCGCAGGCGGGCCACTTTCTCTTCGGTGTCCATACTGTCGGGGTCGACGCCAACGATTTCCTTGAGTTGCTGGTCGTACCGCTCGGCGCGGGATTCGTATTCCGCTACGGTGACGGGACCCATCGCCCGGTAAGGGGGATAGTCGTGCTTGCGGGTACCGAATCCCTGCCGCAGGTTCATGATCCTCTGCAAGTTGTAGACTTTCTCCGAAGAAAAGACTAAATCCTCTTCGGTGACTTCCTTGCCGGTCATACCCTCCACCAACCAGGTGTAGTTCTCGATGTGCTCGGGGAACTTGTTGGGTTCCTCGGCTTTGGCATTGCTCTCAGGGGTGATGTCGTTCCAAGGCAGCTTGCACAAGCCGTGGAGGCTGAACCAGGTGCGGAACAAGGGGAAGAAGTGTAACGCTTCGGCTTTATCTTCGAAGGTGGGGATCTGGTTGTGAACTTGATCCATGAAAATCAACCAGGCTTCGTCGTGCTGGGCGCCTTTGTTGGCGAGGGCATAGCCGCCCTGTTGGGCCAAGGATTCTTTGGTGATGTATTCGGAGATTTCCATGCCCTTGACTTCCATGCCAATGTCGTGGAGGAAATCGGAATCAGCGTCAAACTCGTTGACGAAGTATTCTTTCATGTAACGAACACCCTGCCCCACGATGAAGCCAAAGCCTTCCCCGCGCGCCATCTGATGCAAAATTTCCAGAACCGCGTCCGTGTTGCCCCAGGTCATCTCCAGGCCGCCGGTGGCCTCTTGATCGATCTCGCCAGCTTCGAAACACTCCATCACAAAGGCGATCGAGTTGGCAAAGGTGATCGTGTCGATGCCGTAGGTGTCACAATAGAAATTCATTTCGAGCAGGGCAGCGGGGTCAAAATTACCGATGTTGGAGCCGAGGCCCGCGGCGGTTTCATATTCGGGGCCGTCCACCAGCACGGCGTCGCCGGCGTAGGGGCCTGTCTGGAGGTGGAAGTGATCCACGCCGTGAGAGCAAGACATGGTGCATCCAAGCCAACAACCATCGGGAATCCCTTGGGTAAATAGCTCTTTCCATACCGAGGAATCAATTTGATCGACATCATCATGCGAACCATAGGCGAAATTCTTGGTCGGCAGCAGATCGAAGTGATCCATAATTTCGACCAGGTAAGGCGTTCCAACCTTGCGCATTTGGTTTTGCTCGTCGTCAAATTTGACGATTTCAGCGTTGATTCGTTTCCCGGCCTTGCGAATCAGGTCCATGTCGGCGGGGTTGTTTTTCCCCGTGTCTATATCGCTGTACCGGACAACAATGGCTTTGATTTTTTTGTCGCGAAAGACGCGGCCCGAACCGCCCCGGCCGGCCTGCTTGACTCGAACTTCTTTTCTGCGGGTGTCATACCAGCTCAAGTTGAGCATGGCGTAACGGCTGTGTTTGCCCGCCTGCCCCGAAGAAACGACCGAAACGCCGCGCTTATCCTTCTCGTCAACGGCATACATCTCGGTGAGCTGGCGTCCGACCAAATGTGAATCAAGGTCTTCGAGAGGGGCTTTTTCAATCGTAACTCTACCTTCATCACCGTCAATGACGATGATGACATCCTCGTCAGCCTTTCCTTGAATTTCTAAGGCGTCAAAGCCGGAAAACTTCAGATAGGGGGCAAAATACCCACCGGCGTTGCTATCAATGACCGACTTGGTCAACGGAGAGACGGTCACAACCGTGGATTTGCCCGAACCAGGGTACATCGTGATCCCACAGATGGGACCGTTGGCGATGATAATTTCATTTTCGGGGTCATCCCATTTGGTTTTATCGCTAATGGCTTGCCAAAGCAACCAAAGCCCAAACCCGCGGCCACCGGTGAAGAGGTCCTTCATCTGCTGGGTGACGGGCTTGGTTTTGACGGTATTGTCAGAAAGATTAACGTATAGGGTGCGATTAGCGTAGCCGCGCTCTACCGGTCGCAGGTCATAATTAAGTTCAGCGAGCAGTGTATGCGCTTTTTTCAACTCGTCAACCGATTTTTTTGTAGTCATAGGCAAGACTCTCCTTTAGATGAATAGATTTTTTCAAATGACATTTGATCTTCTCAATGTTTCGGGATTGCCGATACGTATAGAACAAGAAGTTGAACTTTTTCGGTGTTTTATGTTCATTTTGGTTAAGTTGACGCCCACTCTACGAGCTCCTTTATGCCCATTTTTGCGGAAAAGTTCAACTTCTCCCTTGTTTTTTGAGAAGAAACTAGCATTTGACTTCGATGAAGCGTTGCATGGTTTCGTTTAAGCATTCTTGTAAGCGTTCACCACCCTTGGCGAAAAACTTGAGCTATGTCACTCTGAGTGAACGTCTTTTGTGAACGAAGAGTCTCCCTCTCCGAAATGGGGAGATTCTTCGGGGAAAACGCCCTCAGAATGACACTCCCAAGAACGTTTAGAGACAGGGCTGAACGCTTACGCATTCTTATTATGTCTCTTTTGGGGCAATTTGACAACTGACAAAATTCATCTCCTCTAATGCTATTTATTGCTCACGGGCGCGCCTCGGCCATCAACTCAACATCGGCGATAGCAGGCCCCACTGTGTAGACAAACACGCTAAAGTCCAAATTGTCTCCTGGTTGGAGCGTTTTCACAGCCGTCCACTTTCGTACCCCGACCGGATGCCCCGACTCATCGTAGGCAATGGCGGCAAGCCAGATTTCCTGCGCCGGGGGAGAATCCGCGTTGGCCAGGCGAATTATCCCGCTCACCGTGGCGTTATTGGCGCGAACCCTCGTTTCTGCCACATCGACCTCCACGGGGAGATAACGTTCACTATCGGGGGCAACTGGGAGGGCGGCTTGTAAGCTCGCCTGAGCGGAAACTGCCCCGGAATCAGGCCTGGGTGGGGGAAAGAAAACCGCGACGGGAATCTCATCCCCAGACGGAAGCACGTTCAACGGCGGGATGGCTGTTCGTGCTTCAAGTTCCTCTCCCTCCGATGAGAACAGACTTATTTTCACCGAGAGATTCTCAACCGCCGACTCCTGTCGATTGCTGACCAGAGCCAAGCACCACAAGCCCTGATCAACAGAGGAGTAACAGTGCGGCTCAGCGACGCTTACCGCCACCGGTGTGGGAGACGGAAAAGCGGCCAGGCTCTCCTCTCCGGTGGGGATGATGATCTCGTCGCCAACGATCAGAAAATTGGGATCGATTTCCGGGTTGGCGGCTAACAAGTCGTCCAGGGTGATGTTATAGCGGTTTGCGACAACCAAGAGCGTATCACCGGATTGAATCTGATAGAGAAACGGCGTGGCGGTGGGCTTGGGCGCAGAAGTTGCCGCGCCTTCCGCTGTGTCGCTCTGGGGGGTTGGCGTCAGCGTCGAGGTTGGGGTGTGATAAGGCGTCAAGGGAATGTTCGGCGTTTCGGTGGGAAGAATTGTGGCTTGACCTGGGGCACAAGCTCCCGTCCACAAAGGAAAGAAAATGCACAGCACGAAAAGCCACCAGAACGCGTCTCGTTTTGTCAACAATTTGAACATACGCTAATTATACTTGAAAAGATTTGTGGTATCCTTTCTACTTATGGATTCAAAGCTTGACCGAGAGACGATCAAATCGCTTTATGCTTCTTTCGACGCGCCGGTTACCGACGTTGATTGTGGCAAAAAATGCGCACCACATAACGAGTATGGCATTCCTTTTTGCTGCGACATCAAGCAGACCGTCCCAACAGCCTACCAAGCTGAATGGGTTTATTTGCAAGCCAGCACAAATCTGTGGCAGCCTTGGGTAGGCGACGACGAAAAAGATGCGGCCCTGTTACGCCAGCAAACGCCCGAGGGCATGAAACTGATCCAATGTTTGGGCCACCGCCATTGCCAGCGCGAGTACCGCTCCATTGTTTGCCGGTCGTTCCCGTTTTTCCCTTACCTGACCCGTGCGGGGGAGTTGATCGGGTTAAGCTATTACTGGGAATACGAAGACCGTTGCTGGGTGATCAGTAACCTGGACAGAGTCACATCTGCTTATCGAAATCAATTTATCCAAGCATATGATACAATCTGTTCTCACTTAGCACAAGAGCGGGAAAATTTCCATTATTTTTCTGAGCTCATGCGCCAAACCTTCCGAGAAGGAGGGCGAAAGATCACGCTCCTGCACCGTAACGGGGAAGCTTACCGAATTTCGCCTGAGGAGGAAGGGCTTGCTCCGGTTCGAGCAGGCGATTTGCCCAAATTTGGGGTCTATGAAATCGCTGCCAACTTGCCTTTCGCCGACGAAGAATAGCCAAATCAACCAGAAAGCACCATGACCGCCAACCAAGCCGAATTCACGCTCCCAAAACATCATCGAGGCAACCGCAGAGGTCCAGTCGTTTGGATTTTTTCCCACGCGCTGCGGCATTGGTATTTCGGCTTGATCATGTTGGTCGGAGCAGCGGGTAATGCCATTTTGGCTTCTGTGGTGCCGATTTATTTTGGCAGAGCGCTTGACATCGTTTCCGAACAACAAGAGATTGTTCAAGATTTGATCAGGTTCGCGGCCATCATCGCCATCTCCCAGGTGGTGCGCGGCGCGCTTCAATTCAGCCGCAACTTCAGCGCCGAGTTGATTGCCCAACACACCGAACGCAGCATCCGCGAGGAACTCTACATCAGCTTGTTGGGGAAAAGTATGACCTTCCACAACTTGCAACCGGTTGGCGATACGATGGCGCGGGCCACCAATGATGTGCGCGAGATCAATTTCATGTTCAGCCCGGGGATCAACCTGGTGGTTGGATCGGCGAATTTTATCATCATGCCATTGGTCTTGGCATCTCGTTACCACCCTGCGCTCATCATTGCACCGCTGTTTTTCACCCTGACCTATTTTCTGGCTCTGTGGCAATACCTGCACGAGTTGACTCCGGTCAGCGACCGCGTTCGAGATGCTTTTGGGCAATTGAACACCCGTCTGACCGAGGCGCTGGATGGCATCGAAACGGTCAAAGGAATGTCACAAGAGCGGCAAGAGATTCGATTGTTCCGCAAGAACGCGGGCCGATTCCGGGATTTTTTCGTCCAGCGGGGCGAGATTGAGGCTCGTTTCATCCCCTTTTTGTTGATGGCATTATCCCAGGCCGGGGGGCTCTTTCACGCCATCTGGTTGCATCAGCAGGGACACCTCAAGGTGGGCGATATTGTGGCTTATTTTGGGCTGCTGCTCTTGTTGGGTTTCCCGACCTTTGTGTCTCTGTTTGCCTACTCACAAGTCTCGCTGGGGGTCGCCGGAGCGCGGCGGATTCTGGAGTTGATCAGTCGCGAAACCCGCCTGGATCAAAACAAGGCCGGTTTTTCCGGCCCGATGCGGGGTGAGGTCGAATTTTGTCAGGTCGATTTTGCCTACGAGACGGGCGAAACGGCCATCGAGGGAATCAACTTCCGGGTTGAGCCTGGCCAAACCATCGCCATCGCCGGGCAAACGGGATCGGGCAAGACCACCCTGATCAAACTGATCAATCGCACCTATGATGTCGAACATGGCCAGGTGCTTGTGGACGGCGTCGATGTGCGGGCCTGGAATCTGGAAAGCTTGCGCCAACAGATTTCGATCATCGAGCAAGATATTTTCCTTTTCTCTCGTTCGCTGGCCGAAAACATCGCCTTTGGAAAGCCGGGCGCCACCCGGGAAGAGATCGAAACAGCCGCAAAAGCCGCTCAGGCGCATCAATTCATCACCACGTTCAAAGACAGCTATGAAACCGTGATCGGTGAACGAGGTGTCACCCTGTCGGGCGGCCAACGACAACGACTGGCCCTGGCGCGCGCCTTTCTGACCGACCCAAAGATTTTGGTGCTGGACGATTCCACCAGCGCGATCGACAGCGCCACCGAGGACGAGATTCAACGGGCCATCTATGCTGCTGCAGAAGGTCGCACCACTTTCATCATCACCCACCGGCTCTCGCAGATCCGCTGGGCGGATTTGATCTTGGTGCTGCGCAAAGGCAAAATCGCCGCGATTGGAAACCACGAAGAACTCATGACCAGTTCGGAAGCCTACCGACGCATCTTCGATGATACGGAGAGAAAGACTTAACGCGGAGGCGCAGAGATGCAGAGCCGCGGAGAAAAAATTTAAAATCTCTGCGTCTCTCCTGCTCTGCGTCTCTGCGTTAATAAAGAGACAGCTTCAACCAAACAAATACAAATTATGGGATTCTTTTCAAATTTAGACGTTGAAAAATACGACCGCGAATACAGCGACGCCGAATTAGCCAAGCGAATTTGGGCCTATTTCCGGCCCCACCTGACTCGACTGATTGGCGACGCCCTGCTGCTGTTGAGCATCGCCGGCGCGTCCGCCTCCACGCCGGTGCTGGTCTCGCGAGGCGTTGATGTCCTCTCTGCTAACCCCACTGGCGTCCGAATCTACCTGCTCACCGCGGCTGTCTTGGCCGCCGGGCTCTATCGCTGGGGTGCTAATTGGATTCATCGCCGCTGGATTGTGCGCATCATCGGCGACATGGTCTACTCGATTCGCACGGACGCGTTCAAAGCCTCCGCGCATCACGACCTGTCGTTCTACGACGAATTTTCTTCCGGCAAGATCGTCTCCCGCATCACGTCGGACACACGCAGTTTCGGCCAACTGGTTTCGCTGATTTCGGACTTGATCTCGCAATTCGTGCAGGCGATCATCTTGGCCGTCGTGATCATGAACGTCTCCTGGCGGCTTTCGCTGTACGTGTTCGGATTTCTGCCCATCCTTTTCCTGGTCGCGCGCGGGTTTCGCGGTCTGGCCCGCAAGGTCACCCGCCGCGGCATGCGGGCGATGGCCAATGTCAACGCGGCCATCAAAGAGACGGTCAGTGGCATCGCGGTGGCCAAGAATTTCCGCCAGGAAGCCACCATCTTCGACGAATTCGATCAGGCCAACCAGAGCTCATTCCGCGTCAACGTCAAACGCGGGCTGGTTCTCTCGCTGGTTTTCCCATCCTTGAACGCGCTGGGCGGGATCGCTACTGCCGTGCTGGTCTACACGGGCGGGCTCACGGCGAACGAGGGCGCCATCAGCGTGGGGGCCTGGTATTTGTTCTTGATGAGTCTGGATCGCTTTTTCTTCCCCGTGCTCAACTTGGCCTCTTTCTGGGCGCAGGTGCAGGCTGGATTATCGGCCGCCGAACGAGCCTTTGCCCTCATCGACGCCGAATCGGCGGTCAAGCAAGTGGCCCAAAATCCGGTCCCGCCGCTGCAAGGAAACATCGTCTTCGATCAGGTCACCTTTCGATACACCGAGCAGGAGCAAATCTTCGACGGGTTTCACCTCTCGATTCAGCCCGGCGAGAGTGTCGCCCTGGTCGGACACACCGGCGCGGGCAAATCGTCGATCGCCAAATTGATCGCCCGGTTCTACGAATTTCAGGGCGGAAAAATTTTGATCGATGGAAAAGACATCCGCACCTTTGACCTGCAGCAATACCGGGATCAACTTGGCATCATCTCGCAAATCCCTTTCCTGTTTTCTGGCACCGTAGCGGAGAACGTTTGCTACGCTTCGAAAGGCGCGACAGGAGGGGATGTCATCCAGATTGCCCGGCAGATTGGCGGAGGCGACTGGCTGGAGACCCTGCCTAACGGGCTGGAGACTCAGGTCGGAGAGCGAGGTGGGCGCCTGTCCATGGGGCAGCGTCAACTCGTGTCACTGCTACGCGTGTTGCTGCACCACCCTGCTATCTTCATCCTTGATGAAGCCACAGCCAGCATCGACCCGTTCACCGAGTGGCAAATCCAGCAAGCCCTGGGCATGATCTTGGCCGAAAGCACCAGCATCTTGATCGCGCACAGATTATCGACCGTGAAAGCCGCCGACCGCATCCTGGTCTTGGAGGACGGCTGCATCATCGAGGAGGGCGACCACGACAGCTTGATCGCCCAAGATGGGCATTACGCCCATCTGTACAACACTTACTTCCGCCATCAGAGTATGGCTTACATCGAGGAATCACGCGCGGAGTTGGCGGGCGATCGTCAAAGGAATTGACCATCTTTCAACCTATTGACGCTTTTTGTAGCCAACCATACAATTATGTTTTAGCCGCCGTACCCCATGCCCTTGGGCACGCAGAGCGACGGCATGCTTCGCGATCCTCGGCGGCGGGGACGCCGCCTAGAGCATTTAATCAAGCGGCACTTGCTATCTAACCATCACTTACAATTGGATCATGACTACCAACTCATCCCCCACAAACGAGGCAATCGGATTCCGTGAAAGCTTTCTTCTGCACCTGTTGCCGATTATGAACGCCCTCTATCAAGCCATGGCGGCAGCAACGCTAGCTCTGATGTTGATTCTGGCTCTGCAATGGTTCAACACGCCCTTCATCGGCGCGTTCATTGAGAACACCTTGGTGTTCCACGCCAATGATTCCATCCGGCCGGGAAGCTGGCAGGCCAAAGAGGCCGGTTTTTCTTTCGGCGACCGGCTTGTCTCCATCGAGGGAGAAAGAGTCAACACGGTTCGCGACTACGTTCGGATTCTGGAACTGAATCAAGTCGGCGACCAAGTTACTATAACGGCGACCCAGCCTGAGGGCGAATCGGTCTCGGCGACGATCAGGTTGCAACAATTCCCCCCCCGAGATCGAGTCGCTTACTTCTATATCCCGTGGGTGATCGGACTGATCTATCTGGGGAGTGGTGTGTGGGTTTTCAGCATGCGCACCAAACAGGCATCCGGACGCACATTCGCCCTTTTTACCGCTTCTGTGGCCATCACAACCGCCGGAATTTTCGACATCTATACGACCAATCGCGTGACGTTGCTGTGGTCCGTCAGCCTGGCCCTGATCGGGGGCGCCTTGTTTAACTTGGCCTGGTTATTCCCGCAAAAATCTAAGTTGCTCGAGCGTTGGCCTTTTTTGGATTGGATTGGCTACGGACTGAGCGCGCTGCTCTCCGTGGGCGCCCTACTGACCGTATTTGATACCAGTCACCCCTATCGATACATTTCCGTTTGGAAGTTGGAATATGCCTTTGTGGGTCTCTCGGTGCTCTTTTTCATCGGCATGGCTGCTTATCACCGCTACCAGGCCAAATCACCGCTGATCCGCCAACAGGGACGAATTATCTTGTGGGGAGCGATTATCGCTTTCACGCCCATGACCATCTGGTTCTTCGTCTCGATCAGTCAGCCAGAAATTGCTTTTTCTCCCCATTTAGTCTTGCCGATGGCAATTTTTCCGCTGGCTACGGGGTATGCCATTTTGCGCTACCAACTACTCCACATCGACATAATCATAAGCCGAGCCGTGACATATACTTTGCTGGGGATGATGACGGCAAGCGGTTATGCCCTCCTTGTCAGCGGCGTCAATCTTTTATTTGAAAGCGCGCTGAAGCCTCAAAACCCAACCATGATAGGGTTTGCCACTTTTGTGTTGGCGTTAGCGCTAAATCCTGCTCGGGTTTATTTACAAAGGTTTGTTGATGCTGTTTTTCTTCAGGGCCAAAACACGTACCAAAAACACTTGCAGGAATTTGAAAAAAGACTTGGCGCTACGTTAGAACTTGACGAAATTAGCACTTTATTACGCACGACCTTAGAAAAAACACTGTTTCCCAAACAAGCGCATGTCTTTTTACTCGATCAATTGCGCGAAAATTACGTCGCGACAAAGGATGAAAAAGGGGATCCGACGACAGAACTTCATTTTGGCGTAAACAGCGCTCTGCCGCAAGCATTGAGCCAGAAAGAGACATTTCTCCTAATCGATGACAAAAAACGGCTTTCAGCGCGGATACAACCTGAAAAAGCTCGCTTGACCTTGCTGAGAGCGAAGATCTTTGCACCGCTGATGGGAAGAAGCGACCAACTGTTGGGATTCATTGCCCTTACGGAGCGAGAATCAGCCGCCCAGTATTCCAACCAGGACTTGAACTTTGTCTCGAGCTTGTGCAAACAGACAGCCATCAACGTAGAACGTACCCAGGTGATCGCCGACTTGGAGCGTCGCGTCAACGAGATGAACACCTTGATCCGGGTCGCTCGCGGCGTTAATGTGACGCCTCAATTGGACGACATTCTGGAACTGGTTTACGCCCAGACCAATAATCTCATTCCCATCCGCGATTTTTGGATTTTGCTCTACGATCATGACCGCAATACCTATAAATATGCTTTTTACCTAGAAAATGATCTCCGTATGCTGGAGCACGAGCATCGATCCATAAAGGATAATAAAGGTTTAGCCCAAGAAATTGTCGAAACGCGCCGGCCTATTGTCACGCACAACTATGAAAGAGCCTGTCGCCAGCGTGGTTATTCACCGGTAACGAAAGGTTTACACGCCTGGGCAGGAGTCCCCCTCAACACCGAAGACGAAACAATTGGAGCGCTATGCCTGGCCAGTCGCGACCCGGCCACCACATACTCGAACGAGGAGATCAACATCTTGCAAGCCATTGCCGATCAAGCCGCGGGGGCGATCGTGAAAACACAACTGCTTGACGAGACAGAGCGCAGAGCGCGACAGTTGAGCCTGCTCAATAGGATCAGCCGAAACCTGACTTCGACCCTAGAATTGCCCAGGTTGCTCAACCAGGTTCTTGAAAGTGCGGTCGAAATTACCAATTGTGAAGCGGGCACATTGTTCCTTGTCGATCAAGAGACGGATGAAATCATCTTCAAAGTTGTAACCGGGCCCGTCGCCGATGATTTGGTCGGCAAGCGCCTGTCGCCAGGTACCGGCCATGTCGGCCAAGCCGTTCTTTCCAGAGAGCCCGCCATCATCAACGATGTCAGCAGAACATCGGCATGGTCACAACGGGAGGATCAACAGACCGGCTTTCACACCCGCGATATGATGCTCGTCCCCATGATTGCTCAAAAGGAAGTCATCGGTGTCATCGAGGTGATCAATCGCCGGGATGGCTTCCCCTTCACCGAAGATGACCAAAGTCTCTTGACCGCTTTTTCTAGCCAAGCGGCAGTCGCTTTGGTCAACGCCCGCCTCTATACCCAAACGGATGAACAATTGGCCCGACGCGTCGATGAGCTTTCGGTCATGCAACGGATCGACAGGGAGCTCAACGCCAGCCTGGACATCGAGCGGGCCATGCGCATTACGCTGGATTGGGCCATGCGCCAATCCGGCGCCGACGCGGGGCTGGTGGGTTCCGTGGAGGGCGAGGGCCTCCAAATCATGGCAGAACAAGGCTACACAGATGAGTTAAAGCCTTATCGAGACTCATGGCTGCCGTTAGAGAAAATCCCCGGATTGGAAACCTCGGTGGGAGAGGCATCGACACAGATTTTCAGGCGCGATCAACTCGAACAAAAGGATACTCAGGATACTATTCTAAACGACACAAAGTCTCAGATGGTTTACCCCATCCGACGAGAAGATCAGGTCATCGGCGTGTTGTTGTTAGAGAG
>CAZJBA010000001.1:24529-57970 GCA_964544065.1 uncultured Anaerolineales bacterium
TGGTTTACCCCATCCGACGAGAAGATCAGGTCATCGGCGTGTTGTTGTTAGAGAGCCGCAGTGAAGCTTCCTGGGAAGAAGAAACCCAGGAATTTCTGTCTCGCTTGAGCGATCACGCCGCCATCTCGATTGCAAACGCCCAGTTCTTCGCCCAGGTTCAGGCCGCCAACACGGCCAAAAGCGATTTCGTCTCCTTGGTCGCCCATGAACTCAAAAATCCGATGACGTCCATCCGCGGTTACACCGAGTTATTAATCAAAGGCGCCATCGGCGAGATCAGTGAGGGGCAAGAGGATTTTTTGCGCACGATCCGCTCCAACGTCAATCGAATGACCAGGTTGGTATCCGATCTGGCCGACATCTCCCGGATTGAGGCTGGACGCCTAAAACTAGACTTCGAGGCTGTCAATACCAATGACATCGTCTCGGAAGCTGTTCGCGCCCACCGCGCTAACTTGGAGCAAAAAGAACAATCGTTGGAGCTTCAAATCCCCGAGGAGTTGCCCCCGGTATGGGGAGACGACACCCGCCTGGTCCAAATTCTGATCAATCTGATAAGCAACGCAAATAAATATACGCCGCCAAAAGGGAAAATCGTCATTCGGGCGGAGCATGCTACCAACCAGTGGGACCCAGAGGGAGCCAAAGAGGTCGTCCTGATCGCCGTCGAAGATAACGGCATCGGCCTCTCACCTGAGGATCAAGCCAAAATTTTCACCAAGTTCTTCCGTTCCGACGACCCTAAAGCGCGCGAGGCACCTGGTACTGGTCTGGGGTTGAATATAGCCAGAAATCTGGTTGAGATGCAAGGGGGAAAGATCTGGTTCGAAAGCGAATATCAAAGTGGCACAACGTTTTACTTCACCGTGCCGGTTGCGCAGATATAATCGACATGTTGGGGTTGCCGATTCGTGTAGAGCAAAAAGTTGAACTTTTTCAAAGTTTCTGCCATTCCACGTGGGTGACGCCCGATCTGAGCGCCTCTAAATGCGTTACACTGGCGGAAAAGTTCAACTTCTCCCAGCTTTTTTGAGAAGATACGACCGAGACATAAAAAACAGGTTTCACGGTCCAGTCTCGAGGAATCTTTTCTGCCACTCGTATAACCGATTCAGGGCTTCGATGGGGGCAAGCGCGCTGAGATCAAGTTGCTCCAACTCATCCAGCAGGGGATTCGTCTTGGGGAAGAGGTGCATCTGCTTGGGAACCTGCGGGTCAAACTCGACAGTGCGACCGGAGGAGGCTTCCAGTTGTTGTAAGATTTCCCCGGCCCGCTGCGTGACCGGCCCCGGCAAACCGGCCAACTCGGCCACGTGAATGCCATAGGATCGATCCGCCCCGCCCGGAACGATTTTGTACAAGAAGACCACATCACCGTCTGCCTCGCTGACGGCGACGTTGTAGTTGCGCACGCCCGGCAGCAAGTCGGCCAGTTGGGTCAATTCGTGATAATGAGTCGCAAAAAGGGTTTTCGAGCGCAAGCGGGGGTGATTGTGCAAATATTCGACCATGGCCCAGGCAATCGAAACGCCATCGTAGGTGCTGGTACCGCGCCCAATTTCGTCCAAAATGAGCAAACTGCGCGGGGTGGCGTGATTCAAGATGTTGGCGGTCTCCACCATCTCGACCATGAAGGTGGATTGACCGGCGTGGATCTCATCCTGGGCGCCGATGCGGGTGAAAATACGATCGACCAACCCGATGCGGGCGGATTTGGCCGGTACAAAGCTGCCCATCTGCGCCATCAGTGTGATCAGGGCAACCTGGCGCAAAAACGTGGATTTGCCACTCATGTTCGGGCCGGTGACAATGCGAATGCGTTCGCCATCCTCGAAGACAGAATCATTGGGGACAAAGCGTTTCCCGGCCGGCATCATGTGCTCGACGACGGGGTGCCTGCTGTCTTCAATGACGAGCACATCTTCGGCGACCACCTGGGGACGGGTATAACTGTTGAGGGCAGCGACTTCCGCCAGGGTGGAGAAAACGTCCAATTGAGCCAGCACGCGCGCCGTGGAAAGCATACGTTTGGCGGTCCTGGCCAGGCGTTGACATACCTGTTTGAACAGACGGCGCTCGATCTCTTTGAGCTCTTCTTCGGCGTTGAGTACCAGATTCTCGTATTCCTTCAGTTCCGGGGTGATGTAGCGCTCAGCGCGAACCAGAGTCTGTTTGCGAATATAATCGTCCGGAACTTTGTCCGTGTTGGACTTGGTTACCTCAAGGTAATAGCCAAAGACTTTGTTGTAGCCCACTTTGAGCGAAGAGATTCCGGTGCGCTCACGTTCTTGCGGCTCCAGTTCCTGAATCCAGGTACGGGCATGCTCGGATGAATCAAAAACATCGTCCAACTCTTCGGAAAAACCGCGCCGGATCACGCCGATCGTTCCCAAAGTGGCGGGTGGATCATCGGATAGGGCGCTCTCAAGGAAAGTGAGCTCTGCCCCACAAAGATCAAAGTTTTCAAGTGTGGCTTGCAGGGCTGAGGTGTCGTCGGGGACGAGACTCTTTAATCCAGGGAGCAGCCGCAAAGTTTCACGAACGGCGACCAGGTCGCGAGGGTGAGCCGTGCCTCCCACAATTCGATTGGCGAGTCGCTCCAGGTCGACGACGGGTTTGAAAGCTTCGCGAATCTCCGCCCGGGTCAGGCCATTCTCAAAAAAATATTCAACCCCGTCCTGGCGCCGGTGAATTTGTTCCACGTCGAGCAACGGTTTACTGACCCATTGACGCATCAGGCGCTTGCCCATGGGGGTGACGGTGTGATCCAAAACGCCCAACAAAGAGCCATCGACGCGGTCACCGCGGATAGTTTCGGTAAGCTCCAGGTTTCGCCGGGTGGCGGCATCGAGGGTCATAAATTCGGTCAGATGATAGGAACTCAAACCCGTGAGCAATTCAAGCGCCGCAGGGCGAGATTTTTGGAGATATTGAAGCACGCTGCCAGCAGCCCGAATTGCCATTGGCAAACCGCGAACGCCAAAACCATCCAACGAGGCGACCTCAAAATGATTGCTGATCGCCTCTTCGCAGCGAGCCTGCTCAAAGCGCCAGGAAGGCCAGGAGGTGAGGTAACCCGGTAAATCCTCCCCCAGGGGAAGCGTGTCAGGATGAAGGATTTCGACAGGGTTGAGACGGATTAGTTCGGCCGTGAGAATCTCTTCGACATCAACTTTCTCGCCGCTCAATTCGGTGGCGGCAAATTCCCCGGTGGTGATATCGACATAGGCCACACCGGCGCGGTCCTCATCCAGGACTGCACAGGCTAGATAGTTATTGGCATCACCGGGCAACAAACCTGGCTCGATGACGGTACCCGGGGTGACGACGCGCACAACCTCGCGGGGCATCAAACCGTTGACGGGTTCATCACCAACCTGTTCACAGATGGCGATGTGGTAGCCCTTATCGATCAGGCGACCCAAGTAATTCTCAGCGGCGTGATGGGGAATCCCGGCCATGGGAACACGATTGCCCTTGCCCACGTTGCGAGAGGTAAGCACAATATCTAAGACTTTGGAGACGGTTTCGGCATCCTCATCAAAGGTCTCGTAGAAATCCCCCAGACGAAAGAAGACGATGGCTTCAGGGTGTTGATTTTTAATATCGAGATATTGTCGACGGACGGGAGTTATTTTTTTCTTAGCCATAGAATAATTGTATCATCTCAATATTTTGGTCGCCGTTATGTGAAGAGTAAGAAGTTGAACTTTTCCGGAAAACTAACACAGTAGATGCGCTCAGATTGGGCGTCAACCCACTTGGAATGACGCAAACATTGAAAAAGTTCAACTTCTCCCCGATTTTTTGAGGAGATACGAACAATTTTAGAGTGAGGCTGTCAAATCGACAAGGTGTAAGGTCGTCTTACACGAACATCAGCACGCCCATCGCAACCAGAAAAGCGTACACCAAACGATCGAAAGCTTCTCCGGAGATTCGTTTGTTGGCCCAGTTCCCCAGCAGGATAGCGGCAAAAAGGATTGGTAAACTGTAGCCATACAGCCTGAGCACGTCACGCGTCCATAAGCCAGCTATGCCATGACTGATCAAGATTGATCCACCCGTGAATAAAAAATATCCTTGCAAGGTAGCCCGAAATCGCTCCGGGGACCACTTGCGCATGAGGCCATACATCACCACAGGAGGGCCATTGGCGTTCAAGGCGCCTCCGAACACGCCCGCTATCCAGCCAAACAATAGTGACAGTCGCTCATCCCGTAAGGTGGGCATTTTGAAATGGGCCAAATGATAGAGCCCAAATCCAATCAGAAGAACGCCCAAACCAGCCCGCAAAACGCTTTCGGGGACAAGGTCGAGCGCCAACAAGCCAAAAGGGATGCCAAGCAAGGTTGCCAGAATCAGACGCCAGGCCGCCCCCAGATTGACCTGTCGCCAATTTTTGAACAAAAGCGTAGCCGCAATCGTGGAAGCTGCCAGGGCAACCAGCGGCGTCGCCATTTGAACACCAACCAGTAAAGTGAGTAATGGCATAGCCACAAGCGCATCACCAAAACCCAGCGCCGATCGGGTCAAGGTCGATAAAAAGAGTGTGGCCAGCACCAGAGATGTCATGTTCCTCGTTTTTTTGAGAAGATACAATTTGTCTGCATCAGTAGTATGGCAACACTTCAGAGACAAGATAAGCGCCCCCCAACGCGATCCCATTCGTGCTCACATGCATGAGGATCGCGGGCCAAATGGAATCATAGCGGTGATACAAATAGGCGAAAATGAATCCTAGCAGGAAAATTGGGAGTATCGCTGCTGGCTGCATGTGGATCAACGAAAAAAGGACCGAGCTTATCAAAGCGGCTTTTTTCCAACCATAGGAATCGCGCAAGCCAGCAAATATAAAGCCGCGGAAAATGATCTCTTCCACAATTGGAGCGACGAGCGCGCCGGCGACAAAAATCCATCCCACCCCCGTGGTATTGGCAAACAGGACGGAAAAATCGGGCTGCATGCGCAGGTTGAACTTCGCCAAGATCAGGCTATAAGCCAAATTAAAGAACCAGGACAAAATCATCAGGCCACAACCTGCGGCTAGTGACTCCGAATTGAAGCGGCGCAACCCCACCTGCCGCCAGGTTAGACCGTATTTTCTAATCGCCAACCACCAGACAGGGATCAAAAGCACCAATTCCCCCACTGCGAGCGAAAGCCCAACTTCCAAAGAGGGAAAGAGAAACAGCCCGGCGCCCAATGTTAGCATCAAGAAAAACAAGGCGCCTACGCCTATCCAGACGTCACGCTCTGACCAGGGGACCGAATCCAAATGTGTTTCTTCGAAATTCAAATGGCCTCCTCCTTTGTCTGTTGTAACCAACGAAGGAGAAAGTCAAACACTTGCTGCTGTTCGGGCTCATTGTGAATTTCATGATAGAGGCCTTCCCAGCGTTTGAAGGTGCATCCTTGCCCAACTCGATCGGCAAAGGTCTGGCTTGCCCCCGGAGAGGTCAATCGATCCTCGCTCCCGTGCATCAACAACAGCGGGACGGAGAATTCTTCGGCGTGCTCGAGCGCCCATAAACCGGCCTGATAAAAGCCAGAGAACGAACGGGCTGAGACCCGATCATGCACCAAGGGGTCTTCTTCGTAGCGACGAACGACCTCAGGGTCACGGCTGAGCGCTTTTGTATCTAAATCGCTGGGTTGCGTGAAAGCGGGCCATATACTATCCATCAACTTTGCCAAGGCGACCTGTATGGCCGGAGGCTCGAATCCCAATCGCAACGCTGGACCGGTAGCGATGACGCCCGCAAGCGGTGTCTGGCGCCGCAGGGCATAATTGAGCACAAGCCCTCCACCCATGCTGTGCCCATACAGGAATTTCGGGGCATGAGGATAACGTTTCTTCGCTTCGCCCAGCAAGAGCTTGACATCGTCCAGGAATATTTGATAGGAGGGAATGTGGCCTCGTTTTCCTCCTGAACGGCCATGACCGCGTAAATCAAAGGTCAAAAGAGGATACCCAGCTTTTACGAGCACATCGGCGAGGTGAGCATAACGGCTGCTGTGCTCGCCCAAACCGTGGACTAGACAAATCACGCCCTTGGGTTCTGTCTCGGTCTTCCATCCCTGAGTAAAAAGCTCCAATCCATCGATTGTGTGTAAGTGACATTCAAAATGTTCATTCATTATGAGGCTCCAAGAAAAGCAGGGGATTCTTCGGGATGGTTCAGAAAGAGATACGAAACTTACAAGCATCAGCATTCTCCGCGCGGCAAGTTATCTCTTTAACGTCTCGCTCTTTGGCAGTAACCCAGCGCAATGCTGCTTGGATCAAACCCAAGGTATACCAACAGATTGGTTCCTGAGAAACTTGGCCAAAGGTTGCGTCGCTGGTTTTGTCGACAAAAATGACATCCGGCGCCAAGAAGTGCACAGAAACAACGCCACCGGGCTGCTTGATCAAACGGGCCAACAACTCCAAAGCGACTCGAACCCTCATCGTCGGAGCCAAGAACCGAGTGAGAATAAAACGAGCGACTCGCCCTCGGACAGTTTTTGCATAGGCGTCTCGCCAGACAGACCTGGCAATTCGATTGAACATCCCGCGCGCGCCGCTACCGTAATAGGACCGAATTGCTGCTTGCATGGCGGCAAACTCTGAGGTCCGCACCCGGCAGCGTCTATTTTTGGGAGGGTATTCATTCATATACTCTTCTAAACCAGCTTTACGCAAGATCATGCGGAGGCTGTATGCTCCCATTTCTTTTTCTATGGCGCGCATGAAAAAGTGAAGATACCGATTGGGCAATAATCGGTTGGGACGTGTTGTCATCGAGGTTCTCCAACTTCGAATTGGCAATAAGGATCACCCATGGCCAGACAAGCTGTTTCACGAATCGGATAATCTTCTCCCGTCGCCCATTTGACAGCTTCGCTCAGGGTGCCGATATAGAGATGGCAGATTGGTTTTTCACTTGTGCGCCCAAAACAGATCGCACAGGTTCGCTCAGCGTAAATCATTTTGCCGTTTTTTTCTCCTGACCAAGCATCCACTTCGGGATTGCTTTTCTCCAGGGCGTTTACCAAACTATTGAGTATAAATTTGATGCGCTGCTTTTTGGGCAACATTTTTAGCGCTGTTCCCGCCAATCCCATCAGAGCTGCTTGTTCTTCAATCGCGTAACGGAAAGAGGCTCTGCCAACCCGTTTGAGGATTCCTGGCCCGCCGCGCCCATAAAATTCTTCAATGGCTTGATTGAAACGGGCGTATTCCGATGTTTTCACAGCCGGTTCCAAGTCATCGGGCGGGAAATTTCCAATAAAACGCTCAAGGCCCGAGGCCCGCAAAATCGCGTTGAGGCCGTTCTCACCCATGACCTCTTGGGAAGCAACCAGGGCTTGCCGCACCACGGCGTTGACAATAACCGAATCTTTTCTGTTTGACATGTCATGCTCCATAACAATATTGAGATGATACCGCCGCCATCCTTGTATGGGGTGATAGCGAAGGTTTGTAACCGAGCGGGACTATTCAGCGCCGTGTCGGTCGTTGAGACCCCTTCACGATTCTTTATCTTCGCCATACCGGTAAACGGAATAGGTTTCTTCGAGATTCTGAAAGCCCATTTTCCGATACAAAGCCAGAGACGGATAATTATTCACCTGGGTATTCACCGTAACGCGATCGATGCTACGAGATCGAAAGCGAGCTAAAGAGGCACTAACCAAGGTTTGGCCAACGCCTTTGTTTTGGGCCTCAGGGGTCACGGCCAACCGAGCTATATGTCCCTCACCAGCATTGATGGTGCTAATCTGATACCCTATGATACCAGCATGTCGTTCAACCACAGTCGCGCTAACTGAGTTCCTTAGAGCGATGGTCAATATCTCCGCAGATTGCCGCCAAATAGGGTCAAAAGCCTTCGTATCCAAAGCACACACAGATCGAATGTCATCCGCCTGCATAGGTCGCAAATCAAATGCGCCTGCTTTAATCCGTTGGCCTCGATCGAGCCAATCCAAGATAGCTATTTGATATCGGCGCGAAAAAGCGTGCTTTTTCAGAATGAGTTCAAACCAATCCTGTAACGGCAACGCGGCGATAAAAGTACCCGGTTTCAGATAATCTATAATTGCAGGCCACATTTCAGTCCACGCGCTTTCAACAGACAGCTCGGCTGAAACAGCGAACAGTTGGATCCAGGTCACGCCCGTTTTTTCTAAGGGACAAGCCAAGGTGGCCACAATGCGCTTGTCCTGCTCCATGACCAGATACGGATCACGGCCTAACCAATCGAGAGGAGAACGCCAGTTGATGTGCTGGTGCACATAAGGACCAAAGTGGATCAAATGCGCTAATCCTGTCCGGTCAGCTTGATTCGCCGGTCGCAACATCGTGATGCCCCTTACCCCTGGTAATCATCGCAATAATCGAGATGGTAAAGTCAATATCTTTTTGAGCACCCGCTGCTTGAACGTAGGTTTTTCCAAATTTGCAAGCCCGGATTGCATGGTATTTAAAGCCTGGATAGTTTTGCCTCGACGTAACTGTAGCGCTGATAAGGATTTGAGAACGTCGAGACGAAGGTCATCTTCACCGATCTGATCAAATTTGTCCGCCGCATCTTCGTAATCGGCGATAGCCGCCTCAAATTGCCCCAGGGCTTCTAAGGCAGCAGCACGATTTCCCAATGCCATTGCCTGGTGATAACGATCACCAGCGCCGCGAAATACCGCAATTGTTTCACTAACAGCATCCAAAGCGGCTTGATGTTCGCCCGCCTGGAGGAGGGCCACACTACGATTATTAGCCATCTGAGCTGCTTTGTGCTGCTCGCCCTTGGCGCGATATCCCTCTTCGGCGGCTGAAAATGATTCCGTTGCTGCGGCATACTCCTGTTGTTGGTAGGCAACCTGGCCTTCTTTTTCAAGTTGTGTCGGGGTTAAGGTGTTTGTATCCGTTCTCATTTGCTTATCTACTTAGATGTGGCTCTCCTGGAAAAAACCTATCAACCTTAAAATGTGATTTCTAATAAGCCTTCGGCGACAGCACGCAGCTTTTCTAACGACATTTCACTCAGGCGCTGAGCCAATTCTAAATAGGGTTGATTGGTAGGCTTGGCGATAAATTCTTGAAGTTCAAGGGGTAGATCTAAAAAATCCTGAATAGATTCTTGTTGGGCAAACCATTTCCCCACAGGCCCATCTTGATCCCGGAAGACCTTCAGGGGCAGATCCAAAGCTGAGGCCATGGCCTCTAACGTTGGCAAGGGTATCGCTTGCTCACCGCGTTCATACGAACGAAGCACACTCGTGGAAATCCCAACTTGGTCAGCCAAATCGGTCATAGTCATATCCTGCTCTTGCCGGGCTTTTCGCAGCGAAACGCCAATGATTCGTTGCCGTAACGGGATGATCGTGTTTACGTTGGAGCGATCGAATTTGTCACGATGCGTCATTGAGATGGAATCTTTGCTCCAAAAATGATCCAAAGGAACCTGCAAGAAAAAAGCTAACCCTTCCAACTCCGGTAAGGAGGGTGAATTATCACCTTTTTCGTACGAGCTGATCATGTAACTGGTCACATCAATTGCTTGGGCACAGTCTTTCATGCTTTTTCCGGCAGCTTGACGAGCATCCCGGAGCAAAACACCAAGTTTCTTTGCTCGAATTTTCAGCGCAAGTGTATCTACCATGTCTTCAACTCCATATTTTCTTCACAATCGAAACCGGCAAACATCTACGTAAAGGTTCTTTATCATCTCCTTCGACGTCTGCGATCTTTCTCTCTATCACCTATGACAAGAGAAGCACCACCAAACACCTGAGGGCCCAAATCAAAGCCAGCTTCTTCTAGCCTCTCTGTAAACATGGGGCGAATGCCCGTTGGCTTTAATTCCCCAACAATCTTACCATCTTCGTTAATAGCGGTTTGTTTGAACTTGAAGATGTCGGTCATCACGATGGTCTCCCCCTCTTGGCCGGCGACCTCGGTGATGTAAGTCACCTTGCGGGAACCATCTCGCAAACGGGATTGTTGGACAATCAGATCAACAGCGGAGGCAATTTGCTGGCGAATAACAGACAGAGGCATCTCCATCCCAGCCATGAGAGCCATCGTTTCTAGTCGAGAGAGCGCGTCACGAGGCGAGTTGGCGTGCAAGGTGGTCAGCGATCCATCATGTCCGGTGTTCATCGCCTGGAGCATGTCAATCGCCTCCCCACCGCGCACCTCCCCAACGATGATCCGGTCGGGGCGCATGCGCAAGGAATTACGAACGAGATCACGAACATGAACGGCGCCACTTCCTTCCACGCTGGGGGGCTTGGTCTCGAGGCGGACAACGTGATCCTGTTGAAGTTTTAGTTCAGCGGCATCTTCGATGGTAACAATGCGATCTTCCCCAGGAATATAGCTGGAGAGCACGTTCAGCAGGGTGGTTTTCCCCGAACCGGTTCCACCGGAAATGATGATATTCAAGCGACTGACCACGCAAGCTTTTAGAAACTCCGCCATTTGGGATGTAATCGAGTCAAATTCAACCAACTGCTCGATGTCCAATTTTTCCTTGGTGAATTTTCTGATCGTTATAGAAGGCCCGTCGATGGCGACTGGAGGCACAACTGCATTGACGCGCGAACCATCGGGTAGGCGAGCATCTACGGTAGGTTTATCTTCATCAACACGGCGACCAAGCGGCAGAATAATACGATCAATGACATGACGAACGTGTTCATTATCACGAAACTGGACATTGGTCTTGATTAGCCTACCTTCTCGTTCAATGTAGACATCGCTAGGGCCGTTGACCATCACTTCCGAAACGCTGTCATCTTCTAAGAGATGTTGAATAGGCCCATAGCCTATCAGATCATCGAGAATATCCCGGAAAAGTTGCTGGCGCAAGGTATCAGGTAAGTTCAACTGGGTTTGCTCGTAAATCTGTCCCAACAAATGGGTAATAACTCGACGACGCTTTTCAATCGCGGCAGGATTTGCCTCCAATTTCCGAGCAATCGTAGTCGCCAAATAGGTTTTTACCTTCTCAATATCGATATCGTTCTGACGACGCTCCTGTCCTTGACCTGGCCCAGTCATTCTTGGCTACTCCTGCTCTTGGTCAGCTTTGTATTCAGGGTCTACCCAAACAATCTGATCAGTGTTGATAGCCAAAAAATCGGAGACAAAAATTTTCTGATCGGCAGCATTATAGACAACCACATCCGTCATGGCGATAAATTGTTCATCTCGATTCAATTCATCTTTCAAGCGTTTGTCAGGGCGCACATGAACATCGCCCACTAAACGAACGGTCAGGGTTTGAATTGTAGCCCGAATTACATCTTTGGCAACAACATCGGTAAAGTACTTACCTTTATGATCATAGTGTCTCGCCATGGTATCCTGTCCTCCTCTTCCAATATTTCTTAATGCTTATCCCGATACGGCATAGTGTACCCCAAGCCTTGCCGCGTCACAATATAACGGGGGTTCTTGGGATCATCCTCCAGCTTCTGACGCAATCGCGAAATACTCACCCAAAGGATTTCTTTGTCGTTCCGGTATCCTTGTCCCCACACATTCGTCAACAACTCTTCGGAACTCATGACTCGGCCTATATTGCGCACAAATTGCAAAAATAGCCGGTATTCGGTTGCCGATAATTGGATTTCATCGCCACCGAGTAACACCTTGGCGCGAGCATAATCAACGCGCAGATCACCATAGGTGAATACCGACTCTTGGAAAGAGCTTTCGGTAATCTGTGCCCGGCGTAACACCGCCCGTACGCGGGCCAACAATTCTGTGGCAGCATAGGGCTTGACGATATAGTCATCTGCGCCTACGTCTAGACCGTGAACGCGATCATCTTCCGCACCTCTTGCTGTGACCATAATAATGGGAACGTTGGAAAATTCTCGAATGCGTTCACAAACTTCAAAGCCATCCAAACCTGGCATCATTACATCCAACAAGACAAGATCAGGACGACTGTGGCCCACAAGGTCAAGCGCCTGTTGCCCATTTGAAGCTGTTAGCACTTGATACCCTGCGCTGACGAGATTCGCCTCCATCAAACGAACATAACGGGATTCATCGTCTACAACTAAAATGGTGGTACTCATAGTAACCTCTCCTCAAAATCTATGGCGAGCGTTTAATGTCTGGTGGGTAAATAAATATGAAACGTCGCTCCCTCTCCAGGGGTAGATTCAGCATAAATTTTACCATCATGAGCTTGAACGATCTCTCGGCAAATAAATAAACCCAAACCTGTACCCTGAGCCACATCGCGATGCTGTGGTAATCGATATAAACGTTTAAAAATGTCATCTAAATGCTGCTCTTGAATACCTGGTCCCGTATCATGAACACTTACGTGGGCCCACTCTTGTTCCCATTCCAAAGAAACAGTAACGATTGACCCTGGCGCATATTTGGCAGCATTGGTAATCAAATTACTCATCACTTGAACAAAACGAGCCGGGTCACCCCAGATGGTACGATCAAAGTTTTCAATTTCCATTCGCAACTCAATGTCAAAGTCACCAGCTTGCATCCGCTGAACAAAATCTCGTAAGACCCTGGCTAAATGGATCTCTTGAAAGTTCATCGGCAACGAACCTGCCTGCAAACGAGAAGAATCCAATAAATTATCCGTGATTTCCGTCAGACGATCGGTTTCTTCGTCAATGATGGTCAGAAATTCACGGCGGGTTTCCCGGTCCCAATCGACATCGTCGCGCAGGAGCGAAGTAGCATATCCTTTGATAAATCCCAAAGGAGAGCGTAAATCATGAGAGACGGTCGAAACAAATTGTTCTTGCAAGCGATTGAAACGTCTTTCAGCTTCTAAATCTGCCACTCGCTCAACCAAACGCTGGCGGGTGAGAAGCTGCGCAACGTGTTCCGTAATCAAACTAGCCAATTTGATTTGCTCGTCGGTATACTTTGGTCCCCCAAACCGAATAAAGACCAACGCCCCGACGATTTCCTCATCGTGATACAGGGGCAGGCCCAAAAAATAGCGTAAATCTAATCGGTCGATGACTTGTCCGTCTCGTTCAGGGCCAGCCACTTCTCGACGGACCGTGGTTTCCTTTTTTTCGACAACCTCATGAGCGATGGTCTCCCCCCAAGCCATATCCGCCTCTGCGGATCGACCTCGGCCCACAGAGCGAGCATAAGTCGGTGCCAACTTTTCATCCTCGCGAAGTTCATAAAGGACAATATTATCAAAAATGAAGACAGGGCGAGCAAGTTTAACAATCTGTCGCAGGATGGTTTTAACATCTTGAGCCTGAACAATCGTCCGGCTAATCTCGTAGAGGGCCTTATAGGCTTGCGGTTGCAATTGCTCGAAATCTTGTTCTGGGGTGTCCATTAAGCACCATTCTCATCGTCTGATGCAATCGGCAAAGAGAAAGCGAAATAGGAACCTTTCCCCTCTTCAGAACGCACGAGAATCTGAGAGCCATGTGCGTCCACGATTTGACGGACCATCGCCAGGCCTAAGCCTGTTCCGCCATGACGGCGCGTCGAGGAGCCGTCCAACTGGTGAAAAGGTTCAAATACCTCCGAGATGCGATCTTTAGCAATCCCAATGCCGGTGTCGACAACGTATATTTTGACACTGCCGGTATGAACTTTTGCGCCGATATGCACACTACCTTCGGATGTAAACTTAATTGCATTCTCAATTAATTGGCTAAGAACCCAGGATAGCTTCTGTTGATCCGCTTGAACGCGGGGCAGGTCTCGAGGGATATTCGTGAGACAACGAAGCCCTTTCTGCTTACATTTTAGCTCTCCCATCGGCACAACTTCCAAGAAAACATCTAATAGGTTCACGCTTTCAAGCTGCACATCAAGACTGCCGCGTGAATAGCCTGAAAAGCGGATCAAATCTTCAATTAATTTTTCAAGCCGCTCCTCTGCCCCCTCCATTACGCCCAGAGCCTGTTCTTGTTCGGCTGTCAAAGGGCCTAACGCTTCTTCCGTCAACAAATCAAGATAGCCTCTCAGATGGGTTAGCGGGGTGCGCAATTCGTGTGAAACATTGGCGATGAAATTCGACTTCAATTGACTTAACTCAGAAAGACGATTCAAAGCATCTTCCAACTCGATCGTTCGCTCTAAAACCCGCTCCTCTAGTTCTTCGTTGGCTTGTTTTAAAGCCGATTGAAGTTGAAGAATTTGCTCCGTAACGACTTGATCAAGGGCCTCACGGGTAATAAGACCCAAATCAAGTAAAGCTTGACCGATCAATTTCGATTCCCCGTGCTTTCGCTTCTCCCGCTGATAAGAAAGAGTACGCTGAAGTTCTTCGTCCGCCAACACGCCCTTCTCAATTAGATAATCTCCTAAACGAGGCACCAATACTTCCGGGGAAAGCTGACCCTGAAAATAATCGCCAGAAGGCATCATGAGCTCCTTTTCAGCAAGAATCGCCGCCAGAGCCAGATCCACGCCACAGTGCTCACAAATCGACGCTTTAGGATCAACAGGTTGGCTACAACGAGGGCAAGAGATCAATTTTGTCATCATCATCTTATATCCAACGAAAGGTATCTTCGTATTTTCTCAAATCAGGCCTCAACCCAGTATGGATATTATCATATCCTTTCTTCCAACAAGTTGCAAGTGCGAGGCAGCTTAAGACTCATTGACGCTGATTTCTCCCTGACGTATAATTATTTTCCCTGCCGGGGAAGTGCTGGAATTGGCAGACAGGCTGGTCTTAGGAACCAGTGTTCTTGCGAACGTGTGGGTTCGAGCCCCACCTTCCCCACTGCCCAACGTTCCGGACGAGGGCGTCGAACTGACGCCCTTAAATTGTGCTTGTACACCTGGCCAGGGCACTTCATTCTTGCCAGGAAACGGGTTGGGCTTTTTACCCTCGCAACTAGTTTTGCAAAAAGGAAGAAATCATTTTGAACATCGAAAAGCAACCTCTCGAAAACCACCATATAAAATTGACCATTCGGGTAGAAGAATCGGATTGGGAAAAAGCCAAACGACTGACTGCCCGGCAACTATCCAAGCGGGTCAAGATTCCCGGGTTCCGGCCGGGGAAAGCACCCTACAACACCGTACTTAGACAAGTGGGGGAAGGCAACATCATCCAAAAAGCGCTCGAAGCCATCCTCGAGGATACTTACAAACAGGCGCTCGAAGAAGCAGAAATTGAACCTTATGGGCCCGGCGACTTGAAACAGATCGAAGAATATGACCCGCCCGTGTTGGAATTTACCATCCCTCTGCAACCAGAAGTAGAACTTGGCGACTACCAAGCACTCGACATTGCCTATGAACCACCGGGTGCCGACGAAGAAGAAATCGATGACATCATCACATCAATGCAACGCCAAAACGCCGTCAGCGAATCGGTCGATCGGCCTGCCGAAGGGGGCGACATCGTCTACATGCGGGTCAGCGCAAAACGGGTCGGCGTAGAAGACGAAGAAGAAGCATCTGTCATCGACCAGCAATTCTCCTCGGCGCGACTGGGCCAAAAGGATAGCGCCACCGACCATCAATTCTTCCCGGGCTTCTCCGAGCATTTGGAAGGCATGGCGGCCGATGAGGAGAAAACGTTCACCTATACCTACCCAGACGACCACGAAGACGAAGAGCTGCAAGGCGAAGAGGTTGAGTTTCAGATCGTGGTGACCAGCGTGCAGGGCTATACCCTCCCCGATTTGGATGACGAATTCGCTCAGATGGTCAGCGAATTCGACACCTATGCAGAAATGCGCGCAGACATCCAAGCGAAGCTGGAGGAGCAAGCGAAAGCCCAATACGATCTTGACTATCAAGACCAAGTCATCGAGAAAGTCGTCGCGGGAAGCAAACTCACATATCCACCCCAAGTCGTCGAAAATGAAAGGGCTAAATTGATCGCCGGTATGGAGGTGAGGCTAGAGCATCAAGGCATAAGTAAAGATATTTACCTGCAACTACGCGGCCAGAGCGAAGAAGAGCTCGAAGAAGAAATGGATTCCACCGCGCTAAAAAACGCCCGACAAAACATGGTGTTACTCAAAATTGCAGAAACAGAAAATATCGAGCCTGATCAAGACGAACTAACCGAAACACTTGACTCCGCAATTGAAGTAGCTACCGAAGATATGACCCCTCAAGAAATTAGAGAGGCGCGAGAAAGTGGCGGATTAGCCTATTTTACAAACAGAGTCATAGAAAATGTAGTCATGGGAGAAACGATCGAATATCTGATCGCGATCGCAAAAGGAAAACCCGTCCCCAACCAGGAAGAACCAACCCGGTTGGAAGAGGATTCAGAGGCACCGGAACAAGAACCCGCTTCCAAAGAGGGACCAACCGACACCGTACCGGAAGCTGCTCCCTCTGATGAAAGCGATTCACCCCCCCAAGCAGTAAATCAAGAAAGTGAGGCAGCATGAACATCCCCCAATCTCTGATTCCCCGCGTGATTGAAAGTAGTGGCCGCGGCGAGCGCGTTTATGACATTTTCTCGCTGTTACTTAAAAACCGGATCGTCTTTGTGGGCACGCCCATCGACGATCAGATCGCCAACATTATCGTGGCCCAATTGTTATATCTCAACAAAGAAGATAGCGAAGCCCCCATCCAGATGTACATCAATTCGCCGGGTGGCCAAGTCTACTCGGGGTTAGCCATTTATGACACCATGCAGATGGTCAGCAACCCGATCAGCACCGTTGCTGTGGGCGTAACCGCTTCGTTTGGTACGGTGCTTTTGGCCGCCGGAGCCGAGGGACAGCGTTACGCGCTGCCCCATGCAACCATCCACATGCACCAACCCGTGGGCGGGGCGCAAGGGCAAGCCACCGATATCGAAATCCAGGCGCAAGAGATTTTGCGACTGCGAGAACGTCTCAATGACATCCTCGCCCTTCATACCGGCCAGGACGTAAAAAAAATCAAACAAGATACCGAGCGTGATTTTTGGATGAACGCCAAAGACGCCCAAGAATATGGCATCTTGGACGAAATTCTGGAAACGACAAAGTAGGAAACGCTAACTTTGAGCGAAAAGATCACAAAAAAGCCGGACGGCACGAGGGTGCTTTCCGGCCTTTTTTTCTGAGCCCGGTTTGTAATTTGACAACGACACATTCATAAAAATGACAACATTTCAAAGCGATAAAATTCAAGCCCTGATTATCGATATGGACGGCGTCATCTGGCGAGGGGAGCAATTGATCCATCCGCTGCCGCCCATCCTTGCGGAGATCAACCGCCGGGGATGGCGCTTCATCATGGCGACCAACAACTCGACCCGCACACCCTCGGAATACATCGACCGCTTGCGCTGCTACCATGCCGAGGTCGAAGATTGGCAGGTGATCAACTCGTCCGAAGCCACCGCCTATGCCTTGCATGAGCAGCACCCTGACGGAGGCAGTGTGTACGTGATTGGGGAACGCGGCTTGTTCGCAGCCCTGCAAAGCCAAGGTTTTCAGGTAGCTGAATCAGACGTCATCGCCGTGGTTGCGGGCATGGACTGGCATCTCAACTATGAAAAGCTCAAGCAGGCCACCATGCTGATTCGCAACGGGGCCAAGTTTATCGGAACAAACCCTGACAAAACTTTTCCGACACCGCGGGGATTAACGCCAGGAACCGGGTCGATCCTGGCCGCGCTGGAAGCAGCAACCGGTGTCGCCCCAATGATCGTCGGAAAACCCGAACCGGCCATGTATCAAGTCGCCATGGAGCGGCTGGGGACCAGCCCTGGTGAGACTCTCGTGGTCGGCGACCGTCTCGAAACCGATATCGCCGGCGGTCAACGAGCCGGATGCCCCACCGCGCTGGTGCTCTCCGGGGTGACAACCCAAGAAATGGCCGCAAATCGGCAACCCAAGCCCAATTTGATCGCCGACGACTTGAAGCATCTGCTTACTCTTTTGTAATTTGATTTCCAGGAAAGCCAAAACATGACCCCAAAACCATTGATTTTCGATCTCCAATTCGAGAGGCTGGAAGCCATTCTAGAGTCATGGGGCCAGCCAAGCTATCGCGCCGACCAAATCTGGCAGGGCCTGTACCAAAGCCTGTGGGCCAAGCCGAATGATTTCAGCCCGCTGCCCAAAACGCTGCGAAAACGCCTGGCAGACCATTTCCAATTCAGCCATCTGGAGGTAGTGCGGCGGCGAGAATCGAGCGACGGCGAAACCCAAAAAACGCTTTTTCATCTGCCTGAGGGCCATCCGGTTGAAACCGTGCATATGCGCTACCAAAGCCGAGAGACGCTGTGCATCTCCAGCCAGTCGGGCTGCGCGGTTGGCTGCACGTTTTGCGCCACCGGCCAAATGGGGCTGCGGCGCGACCTGAGCAGTGGCGAAATCGTGGAACAAGTCGTCCATTACGCCCGCAAAATCGCGGCCCGGGGAGAGCGGATCACCAATGTCGTGATCATGGGGATGGGGGAACCGTTTCTGAATTACGATGCCACCATGGCGGCGATTCGGCGGCTGAACCACCCGGAGGGCATGAATCTTGGAGCCCGGCGATTCACCATCTCGACGGTGGGGATTGTCCCAGGCATCCGGCGCTTTGCAAAAGAAGACTTGCAAGTCAACTTGGCCGTCTCGCTTCACGCTGCCGATGATGCGTTGCGTTCGACCCTGATTCCGATCAATCGCAAATATCCTATCAAAGCGATTCTCAACGCCGTACGGGACTACGTTCGAGCCACAAACCGGCGGGTCACCTTTGAGTGGGCCCTGATCGACGGCCTCAATGACACGGTCGAACAAGCGCGGAAATTGGCATCCCTGCTCGGGGGCATGCTGGCACACGTCAATCTGATTCCGCTGAATCCGACCCAGGAATATGAAGGGCAAGCATCACCGAGTGCGCGCACCGAGCGATTCAGGAGCATCTTGGCAGAAAGCGGCATTCCCAGCACCATCCGGTTGCGGCGAGGGGTCGATATCCAGGCCGGTTGCGGGCAACTGGCTCAATACGAAATGGAATCCGGCCGTTAGACTATTGCTTTTGAAGCCAGAGGGTCTGATAGGGGGCGATTTCGAGGGGGGTAGAATCGGGAAGCTCAAATATTGTTTCTGAGAGCAGGTCTTTCCAGCAGTACGATGGAGGAAACGAGTCCAGCCTCAGGGAAAGGGGTTGGCTGGTCACGTTGGTGAGGCAGAGAATCTGCTCGCTGTTGTCAGGGGCCGTGCGCAGGATCGCAAACACGCGCTCATGGAGAGGGATGATTTTTTGTGGCCCCTGGGGATGGAAGGCGAGGTGCTTACGTCGAATGGCAAGTAATTGCGTATAGCCATTATAAACTTGCGCCGGGATGCTCCCTGGATCCGCCAGGGCTGCTTCCAGGTCTTCTCGTTGGAACTTTTCCCGGTTGATCGAGCGGGCCCGGCCCGTCTCTTCTACGCATTTGTGACAGTTGCGCGAGCCGAAAAGGCTGTGGACATAAATTCCGGGCACGCCTGCCAGGGCCAACATGATCGCCTGTGAGGCTAGAAATCGCTTTACATCCAAGCGGTGGTCGGGTTTCTTGGGATCGTTGAGGGCGTCGAAGAGGGAGATATTCAACTCGTAAACGCTCTTGCTGCCGTCTGGGTTCGTCTTGTGGGAAACGTGCCCACCATGCGTCAGGGTGCGGTCGACCAGGGATTGAATTTCGGTAGCGGTGAGAAGGCCCTCGGCGGGTCGGACGCCAATGCCATCATGGGAAGCGATGAAGTTGAAGAAGGTCGTGTTGGCGAATGGAGCCTCCAGAGATGCAGCCCACTCGGTCAGTTTGTGGGCATCCCCCACATGAAAGGTGTGCAGCACCAACGGCGCCAGGGGGAACTGGTACACCATCTGGGCCTCGTCCCCTCTTGGGGCGGCCTCACCACCTGCCCCTGAATCAAGCTCGTCCCCAAAATAGCTGATATTTTCCTCATGCGGCACATTCGTTTCGGTGATCAGAATCACGTCCGGAGCAACGAAATCAAAAATAGCCCGAAACAGTTTGACGACATGATGCGTTTCGGGAAGGTGGATGCAGGTCGTTCCAATTTCTTTCCACAGGTAAGCGATTGCATCCAGGCGGATGATTTGAGCGCCATGCTCGATGTAGAAGAGCAGCAGGTCGATGATTTCGAGCATCACCTGCGGATTGGCGTAGTTTAGGTCGATCTGGTCGTTGCTGAAGGTGGTCCACACGTGGCGCACGCCCCGCTCGGTTTCCACCGGGGTGAGCAAGGGCAACGCTCGCGGCCGGACGACCTGGGAAAGATCGGTGTCGGGGTCCACGGTGATGAAATACCCGTTGTAAGGTTCTTCTCCCTTTCGATAGCGCTGGAACCAGGCGCTTTTTCGGGAAATGTGGTTGATGACCGCGTCGAACATCAGGTCGCAGTATTGGCGGAGTTCCCTGATGTGCTCCCATGTTCCAAGCTCAGGGTCGACTTGGCGGTAGTCGATAATCGAGAAGCCATCGTCGGAAGAGTAGGGGAAAAAGGGCAGCAAGTGAATGGTGGAGATGAAATCTTGTAGATGAGCTTTGACGAAGGCAGCCAGGGTTTGTAAGGGTTCTTTTCCCTTTGTGCGAATTTGGTCGCCGTAGGTAATCAAGATGACGTTCTCTTGAGTCAAAATATCTTCTCGTGGGGAGACGCTTTCTTGGTCACGTTGGCGTTGAAATTGTCCAAGACGAGATTGCAGTTTTTGCCAGAATTGGCTGGCGTCGTTTTTCCCATACAGAAAGGTGAGATGGTTGAGAATGCGATTTTCGGGTTGCATGTTTGGTATAGCGCTAGAAATTAGCCAGGATTTGGGTCAATTTTCTTTCGAGCACTTGCAGAGAAAAATGCTCAAGCGCGATTTGGTAATTCTCTTCGACAATATCGTCCATAAGTTGGGGATCTTGGAGTAAATCCCGTACTTTTTTGATGGCTTCTTCACTGACAAATCCATCTAATTCGATGAATTCAAATCCTTTTGGTTTGATGTCGGCGTTGTAAACCGGATAACGATTCACGACGATGGGTTTTTTGAAGTAGATCGCCTCTAGCAGGGCGTTGCCGAAACCCTCATACTTGCTAGGGTAGGTAATAAGATTAGTGTGTGGGTAAACGTCCCAGAGGGAATAGATCTTATGCCCGTTGATCTTTCGGCGATTGGGTTCGACCAGGTGGTCGATTAATTGCAAATCAACCCCCATCATTTGAGCCTCGCGTTTGAGCCAACGCCAATAGGTCTCTCCCTCATCGGTTGTGCTGTGTGTAATGTAGAGGCAGGTTTGGAAGATTTCGAGGTGTTTTACCAGCTCGATAGCCATTTCGATGCCTTTGCGGCGCACAACGCGAGTGGGTTGTAAGATGAAGAAGTCGTTTTGACCGAGATTGATTTCTGCGCGGAAATCGGCGTTGTAATCATCGAGACCTGGCGGCGGCGTAGCGAAATCGTGCACGTTGGGGATGACGGTGGAGTCAATCCCGCGCCGAGCTTTGAGCCGTTTTTGGGCGATGGTGTTGATGGTGACGTGTTGGATGTTGGGCAGCTTGGCGGGAAAGGTGGTGTCGAGCATATCCATGATCGCGTTGGCTTGATACCTTTGCCGTTCCCAATAGAAGTCGTGGTGGTGGGCGATCGTCTCGATACCCAGTTCGGCAATCAGGCCGGAAAGACAAACCCCCAAGGGGAGATTCATAGGAATGGTGAGCGCGTTTTGAACGATGATCAAATCAAGCCGATTGCCGCGGATGAATTCTCGCAATGGGGCGCGCAGTTCGTCTGCTGTAGCGTAGATATCACGGGCCAGGGCTTCGCCGTCGCTCTCTTGCAATTCCGGGTGTTCGCTTCCAAAGGCGCGTTGGCTAAGCGCGTAGATGGAGTGGTGGCTAAAATGCAGTCGCGGGATCAAAGTGCCACCGGCTGCATAGCCTCCCAACTCACCGGCGCAATAGAAAAGCTCGTGCCCCATCTCTTGGAGCACACGAGCCCATTTTTCAACTTCAAGCGAGACCCCGTCGGTGCCACTCAGGCGTGTGGCGATGAAGCCAATCCGCATCTTGAATCCTTCTGAACGATGATGATCACAAAGGCAATATTTTAGCCCTTGACACCCCCGGCCGTCAATCCTTCCTCCAGGAAACGCTCAAACGCGAGGAAAAGCAAAACGATCGGAATGGTCATGATCGTCGACGCAGCCATGACGACATGAGGGCGCGGGCTGGGATCATTGAAAATGGTGTTGATCTTGATCGGCATGGTGAACATCTGGTGTTCGTTCAAGAACACCAGGGCGTAGAGGAATTCGTTCCAGGCGATCATGAACGTGTAGATGCTCACGGAGACGAGCGCGGGAATAGCCAAGGGGAGCGTGACACGCCAGATCACGCCCAGGCGGCTGCAACCATCGATCAGGGCGGCCAGCTCGATTTCGTCTGGGATGGTGCGGAAATAGTTAGTCAACATGTACAGCGCAACAGGTAACGTTTGGGCTAAATAGGTTAAAACCAAAACTGCCAAGTTATCTTGAATTTCGAAGCCAACCCGCTCGCCAATTTGCGCCAACATGGCAAACAGAGGGATTATCAGGAGCACGCCGGGGAAGAGATAAACCATCAAGATGCCGTTGAGTAACGCGTTTTTCCCTATGAATCTCAATCGGGCGATAGCGTAGGAACCTAACGTTGCCAAAATGACAGCGATGATGGCGGTGGGAATGGAGACTTTGATCGTGTTGAGTACATTTTGCCCAAAGTTTTGATAACTGGGATGACTGGGGTTGAACAATTCTCGATAAGCCTCTAACCGTAAGGCGTTTGGGACGTAGACGGGTTTTCGCCCAGCAATTTCCGCTCGGGTTTTGAACGATGAACTGATCATCCAGTAGAAGGGAAACAACACGCTGGTAAGGAAAAAGATCAGTGTGACCGAAAAGATGAAGCGTCGCCAGGTTAGCCAGTCAGCCAGATGCTCTAGAAAGGTTTTTGGTTCTGAACTCATGGTTAAGCCTCCACATTCTTCATCACGATGCCAATGTAAAAGGCCATGAAGATGACCAAGATGAGTAAAAGGATCATGGCTGTAGCGGCCCCGCGCCCGAAATCAAACAAACGAAAACTGAATTCGTAGGTGAGCACCGGCAAGACTTTGGTGCCGAAACCGCCTCCGGTCAACAAAAAGATGTCATCAAATTTATTGAACGTCCACATCAGGCGCAAAAGGAAAATAGCGCCGAGAACGTAGCGTAATTCAGGGAGGGTGATATTGGCAAATTTCTGCCAGGCATTAGCCCCATCGACATCGGCCGCTTCGTAAAGGGTGTTATCGATGGCTTGTAGGCGAGCTAAAATCATGAGCATAGCGAAGGGAAAGTAACGCCAGCCTTCGAAGATAATCACCAATGCCAGCGCTAGCCCGCGCGATGCTAAGTAGGCCTTGGGCATATCAATCAGGCCCAAGCGCATGAGAATATCATTGAAAACTCCCGAAGGTCTCGGATCCAGAATCCAGCGCCAGACGAAAGCCGTGCTCACGATCGGGGCGACATAGGGGAACAAGAAGATGGCGCGAGCTATGCCGCGGCCACGAAAGGGTTGATTCAATAAAAGCGACGCGATAAGTCCAACAAGAATGGTCAAGATCGTGGCGGTAAATGAGTAGACAATACTGGTGACAGCCGCTCCCCAGCTTTTCCAACCTTGGAATTTGAATGCATAGTCTTGGAAAACCTTGCGGTAATTTTCCAAGCCCACAAAAGGAGCGTGGAAGACATCGTTGAGATTACTTAGGCCAACGTCATGAAAGCTTACCCATACGCTGAAGATGGCTGGAAAGATAACCAATCCGAAAACGATCAGCGCGGTTGGTAGGATCAATACCCAAGCAAGGCGCGCTTCTCGGCTTCGCAATGATCCCCATTTTTTTCGAGTGATGACAGACATGGTTTCACCTTTCCTACGCGGGTGTTGAAAGAAAAAGAACGAGGGTGCAGCTATGGGCCGCACCCTCGCGATGTAGTGAAGCTTTACTCCTCCATGCGCTCAGCGTAAAGGAGTTCAACTTGCTCTTGGAGCCATTCAGCCGCGGTTTCGGGCGTCATTGTGCCCTCCAGCGCGATGTTGCTGATGGCTTGCGGAATCAACAGGCGTCCCTCGATGTCGCCGATGACGGCGCGTTGCGTGGCGTCATAGTCGGGACGGAACAGCCAGCGCTGCATGGTCTCGAAGCCGTTGGCGATTTGCCCCAAGGTTTCTTCGGAGTAGTTCTCGAAGTAGGGGCTCAAGGTTGACCAGCCTTCCACCGCGCTCTTCAGCACAGGTACCTTGCCGAACGGTGCCAAGGCCAGGACATCCTGGTAGTTCTGCCCGGTCATGAAGTACTTGACGACTTCTTGCGCCATGGGGTCAGCCCCTTGCATGATACCCAGGGTGACCAACTGGCCGTAAGAAGCAGCGCCATTCGGCCCTTCCATGGTCGAAGCAAATCCGGTCTTGCCGGGTAGATCCTCGACGGGAATCTCGACGTTGCCGCCGCCTTCCATGCCAGAACCTTCAACCAGGTCATCCATGATGTAGGTGCTGTAGAAGAGCATACCGGATTGGTCGAGTTCGTAGGACTCGCGAGCACCTCGCCAGTATTGAGGGCCGGGCATGGCGCAGCGTTGCAGGTCGGTGTAGAACTTAAGCGCCTCGACCATCTCCGGCGTGTTCATGCTCACGTTTCCTTCAGCGTCGAAGGGCCAGGCATCGTTGGACATGGCCACTTGCTCGAAGACCTGGTGGGGGTAATTCTGGCCAGGATCGGTCGCCAGCGTAAGAGCATATAACAGATTGCCGGTGCCGGGTAGCGCGTCACAGGCGGCGTTGATGTCCTCCCAACTGACAGGGCCATCCAGTCCAGCTTCATCGAACACATCCTTGCGGTACCAAATTGCCTGAATCCAGCCATCATAGGGAACGGCTGCGTATTTGCCTGTGGCCGGGTCGGTGACCATTTCCAGCGGGCCGGCTCGGAAATCATCTTTGCCGATGCTGTCGATTGCAGCAACGGCAGCATCCTCATCGAGGATACCGTCAGCCGCGAAGGCGGACACGCGTTCGATGCCCATGCGCACGATGTCAGGCAAGCGGTTGGCAGCCTGAGCTGTGGCAATCCGCTGGGCGATTCCAGCTTCTTCGATGGGCACGATGCGGAGATCAACTTCCGGGTGCTCGGCCATGAATGCTTCAGCGATGGCCTCGTACACCTGGACCCGCTCTTCCTCGTTGTCCGTTGTCCAGAACTCGATCACCTTCTCAGGTTTTTTGTAGACCTCTTCGGTGACGACGACTTCCTTCTCAACTTCCACCTCTTCGGTGACGACAACTTCTTTCTCCACCTCTTCTTTGACCACAACAGTTTTAACCACCTCTTGTGGTTGACAGGCTGTCAGTAAGATTGCGCCGAGAAGGGCAATTAACATGACAAAAGATAGTTTCTTCATTTTTTCCTCCAAAAATTTTAAGGTTAGATGGATTCAACAGTCTTCTAAAACGGATACTTGTTTGTTGTTCTTATTTACCACCTCCTTTTTTGATCGTTTCCTTATTGACGCGGCCCCACGGACTCTCGAACAATCAGTGAGGGTTTCAGCAAAATATGGTTTTGTTCCAGCATTTCCCCCAGGATCAGCTTGATCAGCATTTTGCAGACCATCTCGCCAATTTGATAGATCGGTTGGTGGACTGTCGTCAGGGGGGGATGACAATGCTCGGCTAGAGGGATGTTGTCAAATCCGGTGATGCCGATGTCCTTTCCAACCTTTAGCCCCAATTTTTGAGCTGCGCTGATAGCTCCTAGGGCCATCAAGTCGTTGCAGGCTGCGATGACGGTGGGGAGATTGGCGCGATTCAGGATTTGAGTAGCTTTTTTAAACCCTCCTCGCTGGGTCAGGTCACCTGTGACAATGGATTCGGCTTGGAGCTTTACCCCTTTTTCTCGCAAGCCTTCTTTGAAACCTTTGAGGCGATAATTGGCGAAAGCCAAATGATCAGGGGCGGCGATGAAGGCAATCTCTTCGTGGCCGAGGCCGGCCAAATGATGGGCCAATAAACGCATGCCAAGCTCGCTATCTTCGTCGACATAGGGGTGTTCGCACGATGCTTCGGTTCGGCCAAAGGCTACAAAGGGGAAATTTTCGTCGCATAGATATTGGACGCGCGCGTCCTGTCGCCGGGTACGCACGATGATGAAGCCATCAACACTTTCACTTTGGACTTTACTATGATAGGTTTGGATTTCTTCTTCACCGGGCGGCCGGGTTGAAACCAAGAGATCATAGCCGAATTTGGCTGCTTGGTTTCCGATGCCGGCCAGAAATTCGCTGAAAAAAGGATCGGAAAAGCGGGGCCCGAAGGTAGGCAGGATAAATCCAATTGTGTCTGTGCTTTGCTTCTGCAGCCGCTGGGCTAAGATATTGGGCTTGTAACCCAGCTCTGCGGCTACTTGGCGGACACGTTCCTTGGTCTTGGGACTGACATCATCGTAATCGTGCAAAGCGCGCGATACAGTTGTGACCGATCTCCCCACTTTTTGGGCGATGTCTTTCAGTGTGACGGGCATAAACCGCCTTGCTTTTTTTTTGCTGACATAACCAAAACGATTTGGATGGATTCTTATCGTAAACCAAAACGTTTTGGGAGTCAAGAAGGCGGCAAAAAATTTTAAGGTTAAAGCAAAAAGCGTAGCGCAAAAACTATTCTTGTGCTACGCCTTCATCCAAAACGGGGGGGATGTTTGCTAGTCGTATTCCAAACAGGCTTGGAACAGCGCTTCGACCGCAGCTTCATCTTCGGTAAACCGATCGCGCTCTTCTCGCTTGTGAGCAAAATACTTGCCCGTCTTTTCTCCGCCGGTGGAACTGGTTGCCAGCCAGACGGGCGTGGCGGCGCCCTGCTCCGGGGTCTCCGAGCCGCCAAAGCCAAGATTGTTGCTCAAGGTCGAATTGACATCACCGGGGTGGCAGGCATTGACTGTGATGCCATCGGGCTTGAGTCGTTGGGCAAACCCGGCCGTCAACATGCGATCGGCCTGCTTGGATTGGCGGTAGGCGGTTCCGTTGCGGTAGGGTCGCCGCTCGAACTCGAGGTCATCGATGTCCAGGTCCCCGGCCCAATAACTGGCCACATTGACCACCCGCGCCGGGGCCGACCGCTTGAGATGTTCTTTGAAGGCGCGGATCATCCAGAAATACCCCAACATATTGGTAGCAAATTGAAGCTCGATTCCCTCCGGGGTTTCTTTGCGTCTGCGCGGCGTCACCGCGGCGTTGTTGACCAGGACATCCAAGCGCCCTTGCCAACGTTCGGCCAGAGCATAGATTTCCTGCCGCCTTGAGAGATCGCACAACTGATACCTGATCCCCTGATTCCCAGTTGCCTCGCTGATTTCTTTGACCGTTCTTTTCGCCTTGGCTTCATTCCGCGCCACCAAAACAACTCGATAATTTGGTTGTTCGGCGATCCCTTTGGCGATGGCTGCCCCGATCGCGCCGGTCGCGCCGGTGACGAAAGCAACCTGTTGATCGTTTCCGTTGGACATGAAATCCTTTCTTCTTTTCATGAAATGCTGTTGGGACATTCCTTGCGTGTGATCCAGCCTCAAATCTGGTCAGAATTGGGTTAATCTTGAGGCTGTGCTTCAACGACTCCCCCGGGCGCGACCTGTTCCCCCTGGCTGCTCGCTACCCCAATGCCAAACTTTTCCGCCGATTGGCGGGCGCTGACATCCACGCGCATGCCGTATACGTACACCAGATACGGGCCTGCCACACCCTCCTCCAGCAGCCGCGCCTGGAAGTCGGGCGAGTGCATCCGTTGGGCCCAGGCTTCCACGGCGCGCCATCCCAGGCGCGTCTTGGCTTCAACCACGGCCCAAAGCGGCTTTCCTTCCGCGTCCAGAAGCGGTAGCACGACGTCCACCTCCCCGTTCACGTGCAGGTTGAAGGGTTCCCCGGCAAGTCGGTAGCCCTGTTGCTCCAGCACTACCCGCAGCACGCCCTCAGCTTCTTCCTCTACCGTGGCGCCCACGCGCTCGCTCAGGTTGCGCAATTCTGATCGGGTCGCTGCCTGCAATTCGGCCAACTCTTCGACCCGCTGCTCGGTGCGCTTCTGCGCTTCAGCTAACTCTTCAACCCGCTGCTCGGTGCGCTTCTGCGCTTCAGCCAACTCTTCGACCCGCTGCTCGGTGCGTGCTTGTGCTTCAGCTAAGTTTTGCAACGCCTTTGGCAGGTCTAAGAATTCTTCGCTCAAAATTAACTGCCGTAACTCCGCCCGCCACTCCGGGCGTTGGTATAAAAGCGAGACCAGGTCGTGATAGTCCTTAACTGTGAATGCCATCATAATCCTCTCAATTTAATTATATCACAGATAGCAATGTGCTATAATTTGTCTAATTGGATTATTACGCGAAAGGGGTTATCCGTGCCAAAGATATCGATATATACGATCGGATACGGGGCGCGAGAAATGAGCGCTTTCCTAGCCGTGCTGCAATCTTATCAGATCCACTATCTGATCGATGTTCGCTCCAGTCCATATTCCAGTTACAAGCCGGAGTTTTCAAAAAACTCGTTCAAAACCATCCTTAAAGCGAATGGGATTCATTATGTATTCATGGGTGATGTCCTGGGGGGCAAGCCGGGCAATCCTGATTGCTACACGGGAGGCAAGGTGGATTATGCCAAAGTCGCTCGACAGCCGTTTTTCCGGACCGGCATCGACCGTTTGATAAAAGCCAGCCAACAGGAGCAGCGCGTGGTCGTGATGTGCAGTGAGGGCAAACCTGAAAAATGCCATCGCAGCAAATTGATTGGCCAAACGCTCACCAAAGAAGGGGTCGAGGTGCTTCACATTGATGAGAAGGATGACATCATCACCCAAAAAAAGATTTTGCTGCGTTTGACCGGCGGACAACCCAGCCTGTTTGGGGACGATTTTCTCACTTTCACCTCCAGAAAACGATATAAAGGGGAGTGACCCGTGGGGATGAAGATCTACACCATTGGCGTATACGATTTCGAAGAGGAGCAATTTTTCCAGGCCTTGCGGGACGCGGGCGTGGAGCTGTTTTGTGATCTTCGCTGGCGGCGCGGCCTGCGGGGAGCAAAGTACGCCTTTGCTAATTACAAACGTTTACTCGCCCGCCTGGAATCGATGGAGATCGCTTACCTTCATCGCAGAGACCTGGCACCCACCCCCGAGATCCGCGCCCGGCAGAAGGAAGCCGATACGGAGAGAGGGGTCGCCAAGCGTAAGCGCCGAGACCTCAGCCCCGAGTTTATCCAGGCGTATCGGCAAGCGATCTTGTCTGACTTCGATCCTCGAGCTTTTCTCGACGCCTTACCGGCAGGAACGAACAAGTTCGTCCTCTTTTGCGTGGAGCGCGAGCCCGAAGCCTGCCACCGCTCCTTGGTGGCCGAGAAACTAGCCTCCCTCCCTACCGTTGAAATCAAACACTTGCTCCCTCCCACTTGAGCCAAGACCCTGAAGATTTCCAAAACCTTTAGGGTCTCACCCCGTGAAATCCCAGAGATCCACGATAGACCAATACCCCAATCTACCAATGTACCAACGTACCAACTCTCCAATCAAAGTCGTAATCGTAGCCAAAACCCGCATGGGAAGTGGGGCCTGTGTCGGCGCCCTGACGTTCGAGGGGCGCTCGCTGCGTTTGGTCGCTCACGACAAGGAGACCAACGACCATTTCAACATGGACTACCAGGTTGGCGAGGTCTGGGAAGTCCAGGCGACGGAAGTTCAGCAGGTCACGTCTCCGCATGTTGAAAACGTGATCGTGCACGAGAAGCACCGTTTGGCCCCTATCACCAAGATTGAAACCTTCATCGAAGAACAGATGCCGCCGGAAACCGGCGGACTGGAGGCCTTGTTTGAGGGCCTGACGCAGCCTACCAAGGCCGGCGCGCTTTATATCGCCGAGCGCACGGGCGTGCCTTCTCGCAGCACCATGTTTTGGCGTCCCGATCGGACCTTGGTACGAGATGACGATCTTAAGCGCATTCGTTATCGCTATCCCAACCAAGATGGAGGCCGCACACTCACCTTCGTCGGGTTTCAGGAGCCGGTCGGGGAAATCCCGGCCGGAACGTTGGTGCGGGTTTCTCTGGCACACTGGTGGAGGCCGCGCGACATGCCCGAGGGGGAGTTGCGCTGTTACGTGCAGCTTTCCGGCTGGTTCCCGTACCAGCTACCCTCCAGGCCGGAACCGGCGCCAAGCCCGAGAATCAAGCTGCAAACGGGTGAGAAACATGTCGTCAAGATTGACCGCGTCCTCCGCCGGGTTTTCGGGTATCAAGATTTTTGGCCCTTGCAGCGGAAAATCATCACCAACGTCCTCCACAAGCGAGACACGCTGGCCGTCATGCCCACGGGCAGCGGCAAATCGTTGTGCTACCAGCTCCCCGCCACGCTTTTCCCGGGCATGACGGTGGTGGTCTCACCGCTGATTTCGCTGATGGAAGATCAGGTCCTGGAACTGCGAGAATGGGGCATTGCGGCCGTATATCTCAACAGCAGCTTGACTTACGCTCAGTACGTGGAGCGGATCGCCCGGATCAAATCGGGGCAGATCAAACTGCTCTACGCCGCGCCCGAAACCCTGCTGCGCCCGGAGACGATCTTGATGCTGGAGCGTTGCCGGGTGGATTGCCTGGTCATCGATGAGGCCCACTGCATTTCGGAGTGGGGCCACGACTTCCGTCCGGAGTATCGCCAGCTTGCTGAGCTGCGGGGGCGGCTTCCGGACGCTGTTACCTTGGCGGTGACGGCCACGGCCACCCGGCGCGTCCGGGAAGATATCAAGGCCACCCTGGCCATCGCCGAGGCAAATGAGTTCATCGGCAGTTTCGACCGTCCTAATCTGGTCTTGTCGGTGGTCCAGAAAATCGACGGTTTGTCCCAGGTGCACGATTTTTTGGGTGCGCACCAGGATCAGGCCGGAATCATCTATTGCTCGACCAGGGACCGGGTTGATGTGCTCGCCGAGCAACTGCGGGCGCTCGGCTACCCGGCTCTTCCCTATCATGCCGGTATGGAGAGCGAGGCCCGCCGCCGTCACCAACACCGTTTTCGCTACGAGGAAAACATCATCATGGTGGCGACGATCGCTTTTGGCATGGGCATCAACAAGCCCAACGTGCGCTTCGTCGTCCACTACAATTTACCCAAAAACCTGGAGAACTACTACCAGCAGATTGGCCGGGCCGGGCGTGACGGATTGCCTGCCGACTGCCTGGTTTTGTATTCCTACGGCGATATTGCCACCATCCGGTACTTCATCGAGGAAGGAGACCCTTCTCAGCGGGTGGGTGCGGAACGGCGGCTGAAGATGCTGTTGGATTATCTGGATACCCGCTCCTGCCGTCGCAAACCTCTGCTTTCTTATTTTGAGGAAGACTATGAGGGGGACTCGTGCGAGTCTTGTGACAATTGTACCCGGCCTGGAGCGGATCTTGTTTCATCAACGAAATCAACCGCGAGGGGGGAAGCTGCTCCCGCTGACCGGGAAGATTTAACCGTCCCGGCGCGCCAATTCCTGGCCTGCATGCGCGAAACAGACGAAATCTTCGGGATGATGCACGTCATCAAGGTTCTGCGGGGCTCCCGGGCCAAAAAAGTCCTCCGCAAAAGGCATGATCGGTTGTCATCCTATAACACGGGGCGGGCGTATTCGAAAGACCAATGGCGTTATCTGGGCGGCCAATTCCTTCGGGGTGGCTTGATTCGCAGAACGCAGCCACATGGCAGCCTGGTGGTGACGCCTGAAGGGGAGGCGGTGTTGAAAGGGGGGGGATTCTGGGGGACCTTGTCGGAGGCATTCGCGCGGGCGACATCTGCCCACGCAGCGTTGGAGTACGAGCGGGATCTGTTCGAGCAGTTGCGCGCTCTGCGGACGAAGCTGGCCGAAGAGCGGGAGGTGCCGCCGTATGTCATCTTTCACGATCGCACGCTGATCGAGATGGCGGCCTATTTCCCCTGCACGGCGGAAGCATTGGGGCGCATTTACGGGGTGGGAGAGCGCAAGTTGGAGCAGTATGCTCAGCATGTTCTCCCCGTGGTGCAGGCCTACTGCCGGGAGCACGAAATCGAGCCAAATCAAAAACCGGCCGTGACGGTTGGACAGGCGCGCAGCTCGTCTGGGGGGAAACGCACGGAATACGTTTGGAAATCGTTTCAGGAGGGGGATTCGGTCGAGGAGATTGCCGACGAATTGGGCTTCGTGCAAAGTACCATCCTCAACCATCTGAAGAAGGCCTTTGCTGCTGGTCGGCCTTTGCGTGTGAGCGGGTTGAAAGATGCCAGCAAGTTATCGGAAGCCGATGAAAAACGTGTGCTGCGCGCTTTTGAGGAGTACGGCACCCAACGGCTCAAACCGGTTTTTGAGGCCTTGGATCAAGAGATTCCCTATGATGAGCTGCACATCTGGCGGTTGATTTACCGGGTTAAATTTGAACAGTGATCCAAGAAAGAACCCCTCAAGATTGGCGCTACTGGCGCAACCTGCTTGTATTCACCCTCCTGGTTCTCTGTGTGGGTGTGTTAGCTGCGATCCTGGGACTCAGTTATCGCGGCGCTCAGTTTTACTTGCATCCGGCGCGGGCTCAGTCTTCCCCAGGGGAGACACCTGCCCATTTTGGGGCCGGTTATCAGGATGTCACCCTGACCACGACTGACGGAATCGATCTGGCCGCCTGGTACACACCGACACGGAACAGCGCTTTGATTCTGGTGGCCCACGGCTACGGCGCGGCGCGCTCGGCGGAGATGCACGCCTTCTTCGCCCGTCACAGCTATGGCGTCCTCTCCTGGGATGCTCGCGCTCACGGCGCCAGTGAGGGGGAAACCTGCACCTGGGGCGTTCGAGAAGTCCTTGATGTGGAAGCCGCCGTCGATTTTGTCCATGAGCAGACAGCGGTTGGCCAAATCGGGGCTTATGGCCAGTCCATGGGGGGCGCGACGTTGATCGAAGCGGCTGCTGTGTATCCCCAAATTGAAGCCCTTGTCGCCGATAGCGCTTTCACGGCCATCGAAGAAATGCTTGTAGAGGTGGTCGCCACCCCTTTGTTACGGCCCGGGATGCGTTTCTTCGTCCGGTGGGAAACCGGCCTCAGCCCGGATGATCTTCGCCCCGTGGATAGGATTGGGGCCATCAGCCCCCGGCCGGTGTTCATCCTCCAGGGGCAAGGTGATGCCATGGTCCCTCCGAACTCTGCTCGGCGTTTGTATCAAGCCGCGGGCGAGCCGCGCCAGCTTTGGACTGAGCCTGGTGTTGGTCACGTGGGGTTATACAGTGCCTATCCCACAATGTTTGAGCAGAAGGTGATTGGGTTTTTCGACCGCTATTTGGTTGAGGAATGATCCTAACGCAGAACCGCGGAGAAAAACTATCTCCCTGCGTCTTCCCGCCAGGGATGCTGTGCACGCCCTATGGGCGACACAGTGCGCATCTCCCCGACTCTG
>CAZJBA010000002.1:0-13482 GCA_964544065.1 uncultured Anaerolineales bacterium
TGCAGAAGGCCACCGCCTGTTCCTGGCCGATCCGCATGGAACCACCTTCCCGATGCTGGAGGGACATCCAGCTTTGTTTTGCCCCATGGTGCGTGATGGTGCCGGGGCTTTGGAGATGACCCAACGCGCCTTGGGTGAATGCCGCAACCGCTCGGACCTGTTCCGCCAGACCGAAGGGTTCCCCGAAGACTTAGGTGACTACAACCGCCTGGTGACCAAATCGGGCGGCGACCCCTTGCCCCGCCTGGTCCTGATCCTGGATGAGTTCAACATGCTGGCTGATGAAGAGCCCGATTTGATCGACGTGACCAAGATGCTTGGCCGGGAAGGGCGCAAGTTCGGTGTCAACCTGATCTTCTCCAGCCACGGGTTGACGCTGAAGGAGATCGGAAGGGTTCGCAACCAGGTCCGGACCGTGTTCGCCTTCCGCACGGACGCCAGTAGAAATGTGTTGGGAAAGCTCTCGGTGGCACCGGCCAAGGAGCTACCCGCCTATCACCCCGGCATGGCCTTCACCAACCGCTGGGGCTTGGTGCAGACCTACTTCCTGCCCAAGCAGAAGCTGATTGACCAGGCGCCTGCACCGGTGCTTTCCCAACAGGAATTGGACTTAGTGACCCGGGCAATGGAAAAAACCGATGGCAAAATGTCGATTCCTCAATTAGAGGGATGGGGCATGAGCGTGTGGGAAGCGCGATCGCTGCTGGACGATTGGCAGCAGCGCGGCTGGGTCAAAAAGGATCCCCAACGCAAAAACGCCCGCTATATCACCCCCAAATTGGCCCAAATCGCCACAAACACACAAACTGCTCAAGCTGCCTCAAACAGCTCAAGCGGTCTCAAACAGAGCAACAAGGAAGAAATAGCCAATGAAAGCTGATACCCACATGGTCTGGTTCGAAGAGCAGGAGAAAGCCACCCCGCTCCAGGCGGCCATCAACGCCGGGCGCTATTTCCACCAAAAGTACGGCCTGGTGCCCAAGCTGATTGCCTTGCCCCAAGCGTGGGCGGACGCGGCCGAAACGGTCGAGCAGGAACTGGACGGGGTGGAAGTGGTCGTGGACAGGATGGTCTTATCTCGTCACGTGGCTATAAGTGCAGAGCGGAACAAAGAAAGATGAAATAACCACAAAAACAACGAAGAAGATCAACGAAGGCAAGAAAATGGTCAGAAATCCGGCTAAGACAAAGCTCGTTCCTCGTCTCAGCCGGGAAAATCGGCAATCGTCACAACAAGGATCACGAGAAGGAGAACTTCAACATGACAACAACAATTCAAGTTCCATCTAGCATTGGCGTAGGAACCACCGACCTGGGCGGTCTCACCCTGGGCGATTTCAGCAAAGGATATCATCGTTCCGAAGAGCCTTATGCGGTCAAGTGGGGGGCGAGCTCGAGTTACCTGGTTGGCCCCAACGTGGCCGAATACACCCGGCCGCTGGAAACGCTGGATTTCCAACGCTTTGCAGATGGGCTGGGCATGCGCGCTCTAACGTATGCCTCGCTGGGGCTATTACTTGGCGGAGGAGAGCACACCATCTCGATGATGGCAGGGCTGCCGATTGAAGTGCTTGAAGATAGCGATCTAGGAGAACGCACCAAGCGGGGGCTGCGGGGTTGGTTGGAGGGCAGCCATACGTTTTCTGTCAATGGGACCAAGACAAGGCTGCATGTCCGCCGTGTGGCCACGATGCCCCAGCCAGCAGGGACCTATTTCGCCTGGTCGCTAGATGATGACGGGAGGCCCACCAAAACGAAAGCTGATTTTGAGTCCACCGTGGCCATCTGTGATGTGGGCTTCAACACCCTGGACGTCTTCACCCTGCAAGGGGGCAAGATCTCCCGGCGATACACTGGCGGCGACACGGCCGGGATGCGCCGGGCGGTGGAAGTGCTCCAGCGCGCCTTAGAGACGGACCATGGGGTCAAGTATTCGATGCAAGAGATCGATGCTTTCTTGCGCCAGGGCAACCCGACCATCAGCATTGCCACCGGCCGGATTGACCTGACCGGGTTGGTTGCCGATGCCAAGAAAGCCGCAGCGGAGGGGATCACCACGTTCCTGGGTGAACATTGGGGCAATGGGCGCCAGTTTGGCCATATCCTGTTCACCGGTGGCGGTGCTGCTGCGCTTGGCACTTCTCTCCTAGAAGCCTATCCCACAGGCAGCTTGATGCCCGATCCGGCCACGGCCAACGCCATTGGGCTGGCCCGGTATGGCCGCCGGGTATTGGACGCCGAGATCGTCGTTGGTTTCGATCCTGGTTTTGGCGGATTCAAGGCGGTGAGATTGTAGATGACGTCATCTTGACGCCAACTTGACGTCATCTTGACGTCATCTTGGTTGCTTGACACCAACTTGACGTCATCTTGGTTGGAGATAGTTTTTTATGAGTGACACTCGCCTTACTTTGCGCTTTTACTCCGATCGTGATAGCGATCTCATTGAATGGCTTGAATCTGTGCCAGATAGATACGGAGCAAAATCAGAAGCCGTTAAGAAGCTATTGCGCCTGGGACTTGCTGCCTACCAAGAAGGGCCCACTGCGCCCCCGATCGTCAATCTCGATGCAGATGCCTTGCAAAGCCTGGGAGAGATCATCGAAACCTTTCCTGACAAGCTGCTCCCCGACATTCGCAAGGTTGTCGAGAGCGTGGTTCGCACCGAGTTAGGCAAGATCAGCGTCATGGACCCCAAGCAATCGAAAAACGGCGACAAAGACGAAAGCGAAGCGATCGAAGATATTCTTTCCGCAATGGAAAGTGAGTTAGTAGACGGGCAGATCTAAGCTGCCCCCTTTGAAGAAAAGGACGACATGGACCCACAACGAGCATGGACACAAACACGGGAGCAACTACAATCTGCACTCCCCAAGGCCCAATTTGACACCTGGGTGCGCGATGCCAGGCTGGAAACCTTTGAAGACGGCGCTTTCAATATTGCGGTACAGAATGCATATGCCCGCGATTGGCTGGAAGAGCGCCTGGGAGCCAGGGTGGAGCAGCTATTGAGCACCTCGATGGGAGAAGACGTTGCTGTCTATTTTGTCACAAAAAATGGCCGGATCGTCGACGTAGAGCTTGCCGATGAAACTGTTCCAAACAAGAAGCAGACGAAGTCGACAAAACCAGACATCGCCATCACGCCGCAAGAATACGACACCGTCTACGAACAGGTAGTGCAGCCTCACCGCCAGTCAGTCCTGCCCGGATACTTTCGCCGCCACCTGCGCGTGATGGGACCCAAGATGGCCTGGATGTACGTGGCCTTCCGCCAGGCAGCTTATCAGCAAGGGGCGCGGCTGGGCACTCAAACGGGCACGTTCTCGGGAAAGCAAATCGCAGCCCTTTGCGGCATCTCCAAGCGCTCCTTTTGGCGGCGAATCAAAAAAGAGAAGACCTGGGAGGCTTTGGATGGTTTGGTGACGCACATTGAGACCGAACCGCAATGGCAAGAAAGCGATGAGCTGCGACGCCTGCCACTGCAATACCAGGTGGCCATGACCCTACCGCTGACCGCTGCGGATGCCCGCTCCCTAAGTGCCTGGCTGGGAGCCAATATTGAGCAATACGATGGCCCTGAGCGGGTCTTGAAAGCAGCCTGCCAGACTCCTTTGGATGAATTGCTCCCCCCGGATGCAAAAGCGGGCGACTGGAAGCCAATGACGGTTCGCCAGGTGGTCTTTGAGTTGTTTGGCGCCTTGCTGCCAAAAAACCAACTGGGGACGCTGTCATCTTCCCTGCAAAGCCACATCATGCCACCCAAGACAGACACGATCCACATCACTTCGTTTTTCCTGGAGCACGTGCTGCCGCACCTGAGCGCAGGCGAAGCCTGGCTGTTGACGCTGCTCAGAGACCGCTGCTATGTCAACAAGGAGACGGGTGAAGTGCGCAATACTGTCACAGTTACCGGCGGCTACAAAGAGATAGCCGCGTGGCTTGGTCTCAATCGGCCGAAAACGATCGGGGAATGGCTGTCAGATCCAGACTCAGTGCTGGCCATGTATTTGCATCATCGACAGGGTGATGGCCGAGGAGAACATCAATTTGATGTCCTGCTCGAAGAAATTCCCGCAGCGCTGCTGACAATTGCTCGGGACGATGACGCTTGGGATGCTTTCCGCAAGACGATGCAAGACGTTATCAATGAAAAAGATTCGCCCCAAGCAGCAACAAAAGCAGCAAGATACCGGCGCGACTGTCAGTATCAAGGGGCGCGACTGTCAGTATCAAGGGGCGCGACTGTCAGTATGGAAGGGGCGCGAACGTCAGTATCAAGGGGCGCGACTGTCAGTATCGAATGGGCGCGACTGTCAGTATCAATGGGCGCGACTGTCAGAGTTAAAATAACCTCCTTAACCTCTTTTAAACCACCTCATAACCTCTTAAAAGATACCTCCACCACCACCTCGCCCCAGACAGCGGCACAAATGACGGGCAGGGAAACAGCCAAAGAGAAACTGGACTCGGTGGTGCTGGGAGATCGTTTCGATCTTTCGGTTTTATTTTCTCTCAACAACGTCAACCCAAAGAGCCGAAAAGAACTACAGCGAAAAGAAGCTTCCCCGCTGGCGTTTGTCTCCCACCTGCTGTATGCAGCCAGTCCGGCAGGGAGCACGATCGAGAATCCAATCAGTTACACGGTCAATCAGCTCAAGCACGACCCCAAAAGCGGCGCGGGCGCAGAATACGACCAGCTGGCCCGGCTGAAACCCGAGAAGCTGGCCGGATTGATCGCCAAGGCGCTGGACGATTCGTATCAATCTAGGCGCGGCAGGCGCGTGCTCGGATATGCGGATGCTTTGACCGGCCACCCTGCCTGGGACAACGTGATGTTGAACGCTCCCCAGTTGGCCCTGAGCGAATTGAGCCTACGCCTGTTTGGGGTGCGATTGATCGACCGTACGGAAACGACCGTGACCACCCACAGGACGTATGAACAAAATTGATTATTCTGCGAAAAGCGAGGCATTATGAACTTGAAACCGATCAACGATTGCAGCCTGACGGGCTGGCTGGAGATCAGCGACGTGACCACCCGGGTTGTGGAGGGAGAAGGGGAAAAGCCAGTGGTGCTGGGCTATGTGCACACGGACAAGGCCTACTTTGGTGGCAGACACCCGGTGGTCTTCACCGGCGATCCGGCAAAAATCGTGATTGACCAAGCCAAGAAACATGGTGCTGCAACCCGACCACTCATCTCACTGCACGGATACCTACGCTCTCATGAGGACGATTCTCGCGTCGTAGTTCAATTCGTCCGGTTCTTGGGTCCCCAACAACCGGATTACGCTCAGATTGCGGCAGCGCTAGAGCGATTGACTTCACAAGCATCCGATAACGGCGACCGGCGCAAAGAAATCATCAAGCTGCTGCGCCAATACGGTATTCCCAACCAATCACAAGACACGGTACAATAGCAGAGCTGCAAGAACACGACTCCGATCTCTACAACCTGATCGAGGTGACCTTCCGGGGCTTTACCTGGACGCCAAGTTGCCCGTGATGGTATGCCAACTGAAATCATTTACGCAAAAAAGTGATGAACAACCCTGCTTTCTCAGGACAAGCAGGGTTGTTTTTTAAGATGACACCTAACAAAATTGTTAGGGACGGCCACTTGACAAACACTGGGGTGGCGGCTAGCATCAATTACATATGTTTCTACCCAGGGAGAGGTGCGCCTTAACCGAGAACGGTTAGGGCGTTTTCATTTGGGAAACCTCGGTCACTGCGGCCGGGGTTTTTTGTTTTAAGGCACGATTGATTCAGAAAAGGAGTATTTCATGAAAAAGATATTTCCGATCCTACTCACCCTCATCACGCTGGCCCTGCTGGTAGCCGCCTGCTCTGGCGCACCTGCAAGCCCGCCAGCAACAGATGTGGCCGACGAAGCCCATCTTGATGAGCCAACGCAAGAAGAGCAGCTCCAAACAACGCAGGAAGAGCAGCTCCAAGCGACGCAAGTAGAAACAGCCGTCGCCCAAGACACCGTGACCGCCAAAGAGGCCACCGAGAGATCACCCGAAAGCGCTACCGACCCCAAACCGATCATGCCCTTCATCACCGAAGACCACCAGGGCTTCACCTATGGGCCGGGCCAGCGGGTGATCGTGATCGTAGAAGGCTTTGCCCCCGGCGATACCCTGGACGTGACGCTGTTCCACCAAGAGCAGGGCCAACTGGACGCCTTTGCCATCGAGAACATCGACCAGCGCGGCAAAGCGCCCATCTACCACACCGTCGATGGCAGCTACCCGGACGGGGATTTCTACTACCACGTCTCCGGAAGCAATGGGGTTGAGAAAACCTACTCCTTCGCACTCGACCACAGCCAGGTGGTTGACTCCGTACCCTTCGAAGGCTGTGGCGTCTATCCGGAACCCGCCTTAGGCAGCACCGTGATCGCCTGGTGCACGGGCTTCATCCCGGAAGATGAACCGGTCGTCGTGCGCGGCCTGGTCAATGGCGAAGAACTCTTCCGCGACGACGACACCTTGGTATGGTACGACAGCGTCGCGACCTATCTTTTAGCCATCTTCGAAGACGACCCAGCAGGGGAATGGGCCTTGGAATTTGGAGACAAAGCAACTTTCACCTTTGAAATAGGAGTTGATCATGAATAAGCAAACACGACGCATTTTTCTGTTTGTCATTGCCAGCCTGGCGATCCTGGGCCTGGTGTTAATATCAACCGGTACAGTCTCTGCTTACCGGGGCAGTCCCAACTGTTGGGGGGAAAAGAAGGACCCCAAATCGGGACAAGAATACCGGGACTACATTATGAAAATCCGGGGTACCAGTAGCTATGAATACATCCCTTGCACCGGGCCCAACTGTGGGGGAAGCAAGGCCAGCAAACCCAAGCCAAAACCAAAGGACAAGGATCGCGACAAAGAAGATAACAAGCCCAAGAAACCCAAGAAGAAACCCAACCCCACGCCCGTGCCCTGCACGCCAACGTACGCGCCTCCAACCTTGACCGGCCGCGGCCAGGACCCGCCCTACCCCCTGACAATGGGCCAAGACCCGGACAAGGTAGGGGTAGACCTAACCTACGCAGCCCAGGGCGGAGCCAGGACAGGCAGCTGCAATCGAGGGTCTAGCCGTAGCCCGATCACGGCGTTTGAGATCGTGTCCGTCGAACTTACCAGCGAGACAGTCGCCTGGATCACGGGTGAGCTAGCAGCTCTGTATCCAGGAGCAAAGGTCAAGGACACCTACCCCTTTGTGCCCACCTTCGATACCAGCGGGACGGGCACTTCGTCAGCCAGCCTGACCGCCCACATCGACCCACTGGACCCCGGCGACTACGCCATCACGGTGCGCGCCGTTCAGGAAGACGGGCAAGCGGTAGTGGAAGACTACTCACTAAAGGTGTGGCTGCTCGAGGCCGCGATCACAGGACCCTGAGGCTGACGATGGCGATCGAACCTGAACTGGCAAGCTTTTTCCAATCGCTGCTGAAGCCCCCGGACGTTTTGGCCTTCGTCCTGGTGGTCGATGAAAGGCAGCGCCAGGTGATCGACTACCGGCTGATGGACCTTGGCGACATACTGGCGCTCTTGGCAGCCAACGGACTCTTGCCCTCCCCAAAAGGGGGCAAGGGGACCGCTGGCGATAACGGCAATGGAGACGGACGATGAAAAAATTCTTGTTGATCATCTTGATCTTGGTATCGGTGGGGCTGCTTGCAGCTTGGTGGACGACTCGCCCGGCAGCCAGCGCCCAGGAAGTGATCGTGGCGGCGGGGGATTTGGCGGTGGGCCACGTGATCACCGGCGAGGACCTTTCCACCGCCAGCTACCTGCCCGGGGCGCTTCCCGAAGGCGCGCTTCAAAGCGAAGCGAGCCTGGTGGGCCAGCAGCTGCGGGTAGCGCGAGCGGCGGGCGACGTGATCACGGCAGCGCACCTGGGTTCGCCGAGGCTGCCCTTGGCGGCAGATGAACGCGCCGTGGGCGTGGAAGTAACGGACTCAGGCGGCCTGGCGGGGGTCTTGCAGATCGGAGACCGGGTGGGGGTGACGGCGGTGATGCTGCGCACGGAGAATACCTCGAATGTGTATTCCAAGGTGGTGGCCAACGGCCTGCGGGTGGTGTACGTATCGCCCACTTTCCGGGCTTTGGAGCTGGATGGCGGGGCGCAAGCGACAGCCCGAGCGGAAAGCTCCTATGCAGCTCCCCAGCAGCGCAGCCCGAAGGGAACGGTGAACCTGGCCGTACCGGTGGATGCCACCGTGGTTTCGTACGTCTTTGCCGAGGCGATCGGGCACCAATCGATCACGATCGGGCTTTTGGACCTGCTGCCTGCTTTGGACCATGCCACCGATATCGAACTGTCGTTGTTCTTGGAGCCTGAGCAGCCCAAAGCGATCTATTCGGCCGGGATCTATGTGCCTGACTTGATCATGCGTCCGGGCGAGCTGCCCACGATAACGCCAGCAGCGGAGATGACGCCAACGCCAACGGTGCAGCCATGAAACACCATCGAAATGGCACCATCGAAATGCTCCTGGCCGGGCGTCCAAAACGAGTACAAACGTGGGCAAGCCAAGTGGCTTTGCGTGAAGATGTCCGCACCAGCACGGCTGTGGCGGTGGAGTCCTTCAAACGGCGCTTGGGATCGACGGACGTAGTCATCCTGGATGGAGGGTTGTTTGCCCAACCGCGGGAGCTGCTTTCCACCCTGGGCAACGCAAAGAACGCAGGAAAGCTCTTCATCATCTTACCCCAAATCACAGCGCAAAAAGCAGACCGTCTGCGATCAGCGTTGGAGAAAATTCCAGCTGTGGAAGGCGTATATCCGGTGGGCGTGGATTTGGGAAACCTGATCGGCCAGATGCAACAAGCTCTGCCCCGGATGGCCAAGAAGTCTAGTTCTACATCGATTGCTCCCATCGTGATCGGGGTGTGGAACGGGGCTGGCGGGGTGGGCAAGACCACAGTGGGCACCAATTTGGCTTTTGCGATCGCCCAAAAGGGCGTGGGGACCTTCTTTGTGAACCTGGATGCCCCCGACGATGCCAGCCTGATGATGGGCTTGAAGGCCGAGCCGAACATCAGCCACTGGCGCGCCGATCCGCGTCCGGAGACTCTGGCATCGTCGATCCAGACCCTAGACGGGCTGGATGTTCTAGCCGGGTTTCGAGACGTCTTTGCCCAGAGCGAAGCGATCGAGACCCCGGCCGGTGAGCCCGGCTCGGTGCGGGCGTTGGTCGCCCAAGCAAAGCAGCGATACGAGGTGATCATCCTGGATACGCCCCAATCGCCGATCGCGGCGCACGTCTTGGCCGCAGCGGACCAGTTAGTCCTGGTGGCCCGCTCAGGATTAGCCGATGCCCACCGCACGGCGGTGGCCTACCGGACCGTCGTCGACCGGATGGCCGAAGGGATCCCCGAGGATTGCGTCCACGTGGTGATCAACCGGTTGCAGGCCGGGCACCGCCTGGATGCGGCCCGCTGGCGCAAAGCTGCGGCGACCACCCTGGGACGACCCTTTCCGCCAGTGGTGGCCCAGATCGAGGACGACGTCCGGATTGGCGACGCCCAAGATAAGCGCAAGCTGCCGGTTGCCGAGATGGCCTCTTTGGCAGAGAGCCTGGATCCTTTGATCACCGCTCTGCTTCCTTCCTTGAGCCAGTCGGGTAACGGCAGGAGCATCCAGATTGGACCCTTCGAGGTGGTACGATGACGACCTGGCACCAGGCGACGTTGAGCAAGGAAGAAAAGCACCAGATCGTCCAGCAGGCGGTCGGGCGGGTGCGGGGGCTGTCGCTGGAGGTCTTGCGCGACCGGGAGCGTCTGGAGGGGCCTGCATTGCAGGCACTGCTAGCCGCGAGTGCGCAGATGAACCTGACCCTCCCAAAAGCAGAACGGGAGCGACTGGTCACCGAAGTGGTCTCGCAGGTGGGCGGGCTGGGCTTCATCAACCAGCTGTTGCCCCCGGCCAGGGACGACTTGATCGAGATCGCCGTCAACCCAGACGGCAGCGTGTGGGTCTGGCCCAAAGACGAGCCCACTTTTCAGTCCACGGCCATCCGCCCGAGCTTGCAGGAAGTCTGGCGGGCGGTGGATGCGCTCTTGGCTCCGATCGGCCGGTCGATCTCGGAGGCGGAACCGAGCGTAGAGGCAAAACTGCCCCGCATGGCCGGGCTGGGTGGGGCCCGCATCCAGATCGTCCATCCGGAGATTGCCCCCGGGCGAGGGTATCCGGCGATTTGCGTGCGTCTTTTCGAACCAGAACCGGTACCCCCTGAGCAGATTGTGGCCTGGCAGATGGCGCCAAAGGTTCTAATCGATGGGTTGATCGAGGCGGTGAGGAAAGCTTACCGGATCCTGGTGATTGGGGGCACGGTGACGGGCAAGACGACCTTGCTGGCCGCTTTGTGCCACGGGGTTCCTAAAACGGCGCGGGTGTTGAAAGCGGAAGACCCTGAGGAGATCTGGCTGGATCACCCCCACGTGGTCACGCTGGAAGCGCGCCCGGCTGCGGCGGGTTCGTCGGTAGCCCCGTACCGGCTCAAAGACCTGGTCGATGACAGCATGCGGATGTCGCCGCGCTGGCTGATCGTGGGCGAAGTCCGGACGGGCGATGCTGCCTTGGCCTTGTTCAGGGCCCAGATGAGCGACCATCCCGGCTTGAGTACGTTCCACGCCCAAAGCCCGGCCGATGCGGTCGGACGGATGGCCGTGTTGATGATGGCCGATGCCGGGGTGGCGATGGGTGCGGGCGTGTATTTGTTTGAGCGGGCCATTGATTTGGTCGTGCAGGTGGCCTGGCAGGAAGGGGTGCGCAAAGTCGTGGGCGTATGGGAGACCGATGGCGTGGTGAGCGATGGGGAAATGGCTCAAGTCCAGTTCAGGCCGGTATATCAGCAAGGTGATGATCGTCTGGCGCCCCTTTCTGATCGAAGAAGGAGAGCACGGTGATCGACACATCGATGATCTTTTTGATCGCTGCCATCTTTCTTCTCCTGATCGCGGTGCTGCTTTTTTGGCGCCAGCGAGTGGGAGACCCCAGCCGGGTCTTGCGAGCCTACAGCGGCGCAGCTAGCGAGCGCAAAAGAGAGCATCCCCTGGCGGTCGGTTCCTGGCGGCACAAAGCGCGCCTGGCCTTTGGGCGCTTGAAGATCGACGTTGCCGGGATGGAAGCGTTCGCCGTGGCGGGGTTCTATTTAGTGTTAGCAGTTTTGATTGCAGCAGGGCTGGGGCTGGTGATGATGCTGCCAACGCTTGTGACCGTCTTGGGCGCTTTGATCGGGGCCGGGTTTGGCATTGCGGTGGCCTTGAACAAAGCCTGGGACCGGATGCAGCGGGAGCTGGAAAAGGAGCTGCCCACCTTGATGATCCGCCTATCGGGGATGATCCAGGCAGCGCCGAACGTGCTGGAGAGTTTGGACCAGGTGACCCAATCGCTGGATCCGGACAAACCTTTGCGCGCTTGGATGGCGCGGTTGGTGCTGTCTGCCCAGGCGGAAGGGACCAGCGCCTTTGAGAGGATGGAGGCTGAAGCGAGGGTGATCTCACCCGCTTTGGTCCTGGCGGTGGTGCAGGTCCGCCGCTTGTGGCAGTCGGGCGGGAGCGGGTACGTGGACGCTTTCCGGATGGTGGCCGAGCACCTCTCGGAGCTGATGAACACCCGGGCGATGGCCTATGCCAAGGCGGGGCGGGGCAGCAATTTGGCCTTGTTGATCGTTGGGGCAGCAAGCTTATCCTTGACGGTGATCTTGCGCGGCGGGACGACCAGGGACTTGTTTTTGGCCAACCCGGTCTCGCGGCTGGGCTTGGTGGCCTACTTTCTATGGGGCGGGCTGGGCTGGTTCTACATCCGCTCGATCTTGAAAAGCGTGACCGAATAAGGAGATGGCGATGACATCGAGTTGGATCTATTTGATAGCAGCAAGCGTATTGCTCTTGATCGGGATTGGGTTATTGCTGTCCTTGCGCAGAGAGCGGGACGAGTTGGCCGCGCTGGCAGACTTCCAAGGCCAAAAGCTTGCAGGTGAGTGGCAGCAAGGGGTCGCCCTGGCCGATCAGGCAGCTGAGAAGCTGCCCTTGGGCAAGCTGCGCTGGCACTTCCGCTGGGCGCAGATGAATGGGGCTTATAAGGGCCAAACGATCGGTCGTATTTTGATGATCGTCCTGCTTTACGGCACCTTTGGCGCTTTGCTGCCCCTGTGGAACCCGGCGCCGGTCTCCTTCTTGGTCCCCGTCCTGGCAGCGGGGATGCCGCTGGCCACCTTGCAGCGCAAGGGACAACAGGCGCGCCAAAGAGCGGAGCGGGCGATGCCCGAGGTGGCGGTGTTGGTGGCGGCAGAATTAGCAGCGGGCAACGCTCCGGAGGCAGCCCTTGGACGGGCAGCCAAGCTGCCGGGGCCCTTGTCGGTCTTGATCCAGGCAGCCATCGATGCCACGCAAGAGAGCGGGATGCCACTATTTAGCCGGGGATCGACGCCGGGTGCGCTCAAGCAGGTCTTCGATGGCGCTGACCTCCCTGCTTTGCGCGCCTTTGCCAGCCAGCTGGACCTGGTCGCCGAGCGGGGCGTGGAGGGGGCTGAGCTGATGAGCGAGATCGCCAGCAGCCTGGCACGGGAATACCGCGAGCAGATCCTGGAAGCGACCGAAAAGCTGGACGGGCGCCTGACCATGGCGGTGGCGGTGTTCTATTTCATGCCCATGTTCCTGCTGATCGTTGGTTCCTTCTTTGCTGCGGTGCTTACATCGATATAACGATGAACAAAATAGCTAAATTTCTCGCCATCGCGTTTTGGATCCTTCTGGCCAGTGTGCGCTTGAGAGCAGCCTGGCCAGCCAAGAACATACTCGCCTTGCTCCTCGCTCTGCAATCGGGCCTTGCTGCCTGGCAGCTATTGATCCAACGACAAGCCAGCAGGGAGATCGGTTGGCAGGGGCGCGGGGTTGCCTGGGCATCGGCGCTCTTGCCCTTGGCCATCAAGGTTGAAAGCGTTTCCCTTTTGGGCCAGGTGATGACCATAAGCGGCTTGACGTTAGCGCTTTGGAGCATGCTTGTACTGGGGCGCCGCTTTGGGATCGCCCCCGCAGATCGGGGTCTGGTCACCGGTGGCCCCTACCGGCTGGTGCGCCATCCGATGTATGTGGGCGAGCTGCTTTCGGTCTTGGGCGCATTGATCGGCAACGTCAGCTTATACAATGGCTTGGTTGTAGCCCTGCTATCGGCCAGCCTGGCCTGGCGCATCTTCGCCGAAGAACGGATTGTAGCCGGATACGCCGAATACAAAACAGCCACCAAATGGCATTTGCTGCCGGGGGTGTGGTGATGGTTTCAACGGATTCCCGATCAAGCAGCAAGCAGATGCACCACTTGGTCATCGAGATCGTTGAAACGCTGACCTTGAGCCGCAAAACCTTGAACGAATTGCGGCAACTATTGGGGCAAGAGCCAGTTGAGGCGAACAAAAGGAGCCAAATGGTTCAGAAGAACCAAAGGCACCAGAGGAGC
>CAZJBA010000002.1:13582-44404 GCA_964544065.1 uncultured Anaerolineales bacterium
TGAGGCGAACAAAAGGAGCCAAATGGTTCAGAAGAACCAAAGGCACCAGAGGAGCAAAAGATGAAAAACAAGCGAAAGCAATTTGTGATCTTATGGATGATCGTTTCAACGTTGGTATTGGTTGCCTGGACACCTGCAAGCAGCACGCTACCGTTCCGCGAGCAGGAAGACAGCCCCTATCAACTCCTAGAAGAGCTGCCCCGGGGCGTTCAATACGACCCAAAGCAGGGCTGGTACTTCTACGGCATCCCCTATGAACGGGCTCAATACTACCTGCCCGGCGGGCGTGTGGACCTGCTCCACGTCATGTTATTGCGTGATGATGGCGTTTCAGGCCAGGTTTGGGTGGCGTCGGGGTTGGCCCTGATTCCCAGCGCCCAGACGTTTGCAGGCCAACGGGCACAAAACTATCTCCCCAAGGGGCCGTGGCAGTCGCCCGAAGAAGCCCGGCAAAAAGTGCATCGTATGGAAACCGTCCTGAAGATCTCGATCAGCAACCAGGAGGGCGGGCCTCAGGTGTCGCAAAACGGGGTCAATTGGTCCCAATGCCGGAATGATGGCTGTTATTACGGCTACTTTTTCGACTTCGTCAACGCCAATGGCCTGTCCAACCGCTTCATCCGCAGCCAGCAGGCGCCTAGCTGGTACCCGTGGGGCTTTCTGTTCTGGGAGATCGATGTGGTCGAGACAGCATCGACAGAATATTCCATCCCCGAAAGCCAACGGGTCGCTTATCAATAGAAACATACAGAAAGGAAAACGTGTTATGGCCAAAATCAAAATCGACCTTCGCAATATCCAGGAAAAGCCCGGCTTGATGATCGGCCTGGGCGCCCTGGGCGCGCTCTTCGTGCTGGTGGTGTTCTTGGTCTTCGCGTCGCTGTTTGCCCCCAAAGCGGTGGCAGAAGCGCCCACGCCCACCGCGACCAGCCAGCCAACGTCGACACCGACAGCCACCTTGGCGCCTACGCGGCTGCCACCGACCGCAACGCCCACGCCTGTGCCGATCTCATCACTCTTGTGGGCACCCGATCACACCGGGGCATACATGCGCCGTGAACCGGGCGGTGAGATCTTGGACCTGGTGCCTAATGGGACCGAGCTTGTCCTTTTGGAAGAAACGGAGAAGATGGGCGGTTTAGATTGGCAGGCGATCGAACAAGACGGGCAGTACGGCTGGGTCGTGGCCGAGTTCGTCCACCAGGTGGAAGGAACCCCAAGTTATTCTGTCGCCGCTGAAGGTGGCGCTTTCTTGCGCGAGGCCCCTCACGGCAAGGTGATCGCCTGGCTGTCGAAAGGCGTGCCAGTGGTGGCCATGCTCGAGCAGCGTGACGATACATCCGTGGTCTGGGACCGGGTGCTGATGCCCGGGGGCAAGACCGGCTGGGTGGCGGACTTTCTGCTCGATCCAACGAGCATGGAAGGAGGTGAGTGAAGCACAAAACCAAGAAAAATGAGCCACGGATGAATAGGACCAACACAGATAAACCCTATCAATCATTTTGAGAAGGAGATAAAGAACGATGAACGTACTACACGTCTTAACAGACAATAAAAACAATAAAAGCACCGGCCATCGACTTGTTGACGAACGTGGCCAGAGTCTGGGCGAAGTGGCCCTGTTTTTGGCCCTTGTGGTGGTCGTGGCCATCGTGGCCCTGACCGGCCTTGGCCAGAGCATCGTCGACATCCTCAACCAGGTTGCCAACGCCATCTAGGAGCAGGCCATGAAACAACGCACTGAACGCGGCCAAGGATTGGCTGAAGCGGCGATCACCCTGCCGGTGCTGCTGTTGGTTAGCCTGGGGTTGATCACCCTCGGGCTGGTGGCCTTTGCGGCGGTGCACGCCAGCAACGCGGCCAACTACGGGGCCCGGATGGGCTCAACGGCCCAGGAGAACCCGGCAGGCGTGGCCGCAGCCCACACCCAAAGCAAGATCAACGCCGCACCGGTGGGCAGCTACGCGGTCTCGGTGTCCGGGGGCGGGGCGCCGGGCACCCTGGTCTCGGTGTCCGTCCGCTACGAAGTGCCCAACTACTTTGCTGGCCTGGCAGGCTTTTTTGGCGTCTCGGCCAGCGATACCTTCAGCGGCAGCGCGGTGTCCTACTTCCGCAAGGAGGGCTGGTGATGAAGGGTCATCCAAGCGAACGCGGCCAGGGCCTCTTGGCCTGGACGGCGGTGCTGCTCTTTTTCGTGGTCGTGCCCTTGATCGCCCTAGTTGGCGATGGCGCCCGGATGTACCTTGTGCGCAACCGCTTGCAAACGGCGCTGGATGCCGCCTGCCAGGATGGGGCCTGGTCCGCTGCAGACCGGGCCCGCTTCCGGGAGACCGGGGCGGCCACTTTCCTGCCCGAAAGCCAGGTGGTGGCCATTGCCCGATCGACGTTCTACACGATCTTAGTGGAACTGGATGCGGTTGGGTACAGCGCCGAGATCACGGTGCTGCCCAACTACGCTGACCTGATCGTCTCCTGCCAGAGCCAAGCCCAGGTGCCGCTGATGATCCTCGATCGCACCGTGGCGATCGAAGCGGTGACCGCTTCGTCAATCCGCTTTCGATGAGTGGATGAACATGATCATATTGTTGTCTAACTTGAGACGTATGCACATTCGCTTGCACGTGCTGGTCAAATACAAACTCGGGCTGGGCGTCTGCCCCGACTGCGGACGTTTGCGCCTATTATGTCGCCACGAAGGCCACATTCCTTTCTAGGTGAACGATGAAACGACTGAAATACCTTCCCCTGATCCTGATTGTGGGCGTCCTGAGCTGCTGTTTCATCTTTGGCCTGGCCGAGTATGAACTGGGCAAGGTGCGCGAGCTGGGCGGCTATGGCGACCACGGCCTGCCCTTTTTGGGCGGCGACCCGCCCCCTTCAGGCGGGTCTTGCTCGAACGTCGGTATCGCCTATAAGGACAACCCCTTTTCAGGCTGGCCGATCGACTACCGCCCCGGCGATTGGAGCATCATCTCGGCCTGGTTTTGCGATCCGGACTACTTCGAAGGCTACACCCACTGGGGCATTGACCTGGCCCGGGGCAGCAGCGAGGAGAGCGCCCGGGGACATTCGGTGCTGGTCACCACGGACGATGCCGTCATCGAGCGAACGTCCAATTGCCTGCAGGTTGGGGAAGCGACGCGGCCGGGGTGCCAAAACGGGGGGATGGGCAACTACATTGCCCTGCAGGCGCTCGATTGCCAGATACTGTGCGAAAAGAACTACCTGGACATCAACGAGGATGGGGTCATCGACCCGGTCTATTGTGAGGAAGTTTGTGAAGAGACCGGCTGGTATGCCTATCACTTTCACCTGCTCGACGTCGCCGTGGAGGCGGGCCAGCGGGTCGAGCGCGGCGATGTGATCGGCCGCACCGATAATACCGGCAGGTCCACCGGCGACCACCTGCACTACCAGATCAACGGCCCCGATATCGGGGCGGTTGACCCGGCCCCGACGATGACGGACGATTATGGCGAAGGATTGCGCGATGCGGAGCGATGGGAACGATGAAGTATCGAGATAGCGTTTTTGATTGGATACTGGCGGTCCTACTGGCGTTTTTGGCATGCGTCCCAAAGCCTGTGCTGGCCCAGAGCGATGATGTCGTCCTTATCAGATTGGCGGGCAGCCAGGGAGACCCTTTGGCTGGCGTGCGTATAAAGCTGTTCTTATATCGCTTTGACGATTCCCGCGTTCGGGCCATCCCGGCGGGCAGCTGCCGCACCGGGGAAGATGGTCGCTGCCTGATCGTGGTGAAAAAAGATGTGCGAGACGAAAGCGGCTTTTACCGCGGCTACCTGGCCGTGGGCTCCTATGGAAATCGGCCCGTGCTCTGGCCCGGCGGGGAGCTGTCGACGAACGTCTGGCTGGACGAAGACGGCGGGGTGGACGTCGCCGGTGAAAGCGGCCCATATGATTGGCAGGAGGGGGGCGAAACCCCGCAGGTGGCGGTGGGCACACGGTTCCCGGCTGCCAAGATCGCCATCGTCGTGGTTGTGCTGGTTTGTTGGTTGGGGTTGTTATGGTGGAAGGGAAGACGATGAAAGAAGTGATCTATTCGATTGCTGTTGCGCTCGTGCTGGTCGCCATGGCGGTGAGTCCGGCCTTGGCTGCAAGTCAGGCCGATGAAGACTGCCCGGTGGACGAATGCATGCCCTGGACCGAAGCGCTGACGAAGATGGGCACCGTGGCGATGAAGAACTTGAGCCTGGGGGTGCTCAAAACGACAGCCCAGGTAGCCTGGATGTTGGACAAAGCGGCCCTGTACATCTTCGACCTGGTTATCCACGGGGAGATCTGGGAGAGCTTGCGGGGTGGCGTGCTCGATGCGCTGGCGTCGTTCATGCCCGACGTTTTGCAGGACCTGATCGGCGGGGTTGATGGATTATTGTATATCGCTCTGATGATCGCCGGGGTGAGCATGACGATCCCCTTCGTCCAAAACCGGCTGGTCAACCCCGGACAAGCGATCCTGTGGGCGCTGGTTTTATTGGCCGTGTTTGGCCCCGGGGCGATGGGCTACGACCTGATCGGTGCTGTCGAGAGGCTGCGGGTGGGCATGATGGAGCGGATCATCTCCGCCGGGGGCGAAGGCGATTTCGACGCCATCGTCACCGGCCCGATGCAGGCAAGCGGGGACGACTTGGCTTTGATCCCCCTGCTAGCGCTGCCAGAATCATTTGAAAGTGAATACTTCCTCGAACCACAAGGATACCAGACCGTCCGGACCGTATTTGTGGAAGGCTCGATCCCGATCAGTTTCCAGGCGGTCTCGGACGTAGAGATTGAGACGGATGATTCGCTGGAGATGCGCCGCAACCGGGCTATCCCGGGCGTGTTCATCGCCCTGCTGTCGCTGCTGGGCGGGTATGCGGCCCTTTTGTTTGCGCTGATCTTTGCCCTCCTGATGACCGCCAGTTTGGCTCTGATCATCTTCCTGTTTGCCGCTTTGCCGATGGGCTTGTTTGAATTTGGACGCACGGTCGTGGCGGGGATCTTCGATAAGTACATCCAGATCGTGATCCTCTCGATCGGGGCAGCGATCTTCACCGCCGTAGTCGCCCAGACGATCAGCCTGATCCCCACTTCGGCAGCCACGATCGGGGACGCCCTCAAGCAGGTCGCCATCCTAATGCCCATCCTGGGGGTCGAGCACATGTTCGTCAAGTGGGCCTACCAGGCGATGATGGACAGCCGGAGCGTGTTTGGCCGCTCGATGCGGGCGGTCTTCAGCAGCGCCGGGGCCAGGCCGCCGGGGGCGCTGCAGCGGGGAGCGGCCTCGACCTTGCGGACCTTGGGCACGGCGGCCGCTTTCACGATGGGCGGGCCTGCGGGGGTGGCTGCCAGCCTGGCGGCCAACGTCGCGGCCAACGTGGTCACGCCTGGGAGCAGGCAGACCCAGGGGCGCGGTGACGTCTTTCGAGAAATGCAGAAAGGAGCAAGCGGATGAAACGAGTGATGTTCTTATCAATACTATGTTTAGTCCTGGCCATCGTCCCTTCAGCGCGAGCCGAAGAAGCGGTGCGCCTGGAAGTGCGCGCCTTCGTCGATTTCAATGGCGATAAGCTGATCAGCGCGGGCGAGGGGATCGAAAACGCTGCTGTGATCATCACAGCGGGAGAGCGCAGCCAGACCAAGATGCTCGAGAAGGGCAAAGCAACCTTCTCGCTTCCCTATCTGGACGCCGAAACCATCCAGGTTGAGATTCCTTACCTGGCCCTGGGCGAAGAAGCAAAACTCAAGGACGGACAGGCCCTGGTGCAGTTTCGCTTAGAGGCACCTGAGCTACCGGTGTATTTGCCATGACCGACCGGACTACGTTCGAACAATACCTTGACTTTCGCATCGACCGGGCCCAGGCGCTGACGCCGGGCAAGAAGCTGGCCTTGGTCGAAGAGCTCCTGGAAGAAGCACGCCAGGGCCGGGTGCCGATCGCCCGCGACAAGGTCGCCCGCGTGCCGGTTGACAGCCGCAGCGTCCAGGCGGTCCTGGCCGGGGAACCGGTCTCGATGGGCCAGGCGCGCATGCAGGCCCGCTCCGATAGGGCCGCCGCGATCTTGGATCGGGTCCAGGAGCTTTCGGTGGGCGCCCGCCTTGGGATCATGGTGGCGGTGATGGTTCTGTTTGGCTTGCTCGGCTTTTGGGGCTTTTCCTGGCTGGGCGGAGACCGGGAAGCGTCCGCGGCCGGGGAGCTGACGCCCACCCCCCAAGGGACACCCGCCACCGGCGTGGTGCTCAATGAGACCAATCCGGGCAAAGGGGGCAGCGATCCGGCCTCCTTGCAGGTGGGAACCACCTCCTTCGTCTTAGGCCGGGGCAGATTGAAAAACGGCGCCTGGGAGCCGGAGCAGGCTGAGTGGCTCGAAGATACCCAAGTGCGCAGGGTGGTGGCCATCCCCATTGATCTACTCAAAGAGCAGATCAATGGGGATGACGTCTTGCGGGTGCGCCTTCGGAATGGCTTTTCGGTGCCCTACCGCGTCGTGGAGATCAGCCAGGTGCAGCGCACGCAGATCGAAGTGCTCTCTTCGCTGGAGCCTTCCCTGGTGGTGGTCTTGTTCGATGAGACCGCCGCTTCGACCCGCCAGGTGGTCATCGCCCGGCTGGATTACAAAGAGATGGACATCAAGCCACAGGCGGATACCTACCTGGTCAGCGGCCCGGCCGGGGAGATCAACCTGAGGGAGCGGCCCTTTGGCTCAATCGTGGGCGTGTTGAGAAACGGCACGGCCGTGCAGGTTCAAGCGGACGTTGAGCCGGTCAACGACCGTGGCTACCGCTGGGTGCGGGTGGAGACGTCCTACGGCGCCGAAGGCTGGGTGGCTGCCGAGCTGCTGGCCGAATTGCCTGACGAGCAGTGATTTGCCAGGGAGTGTTTTCATTATGAAGAAGTTATCGAAGTATACAGTCGAAAGCGTAGAGATTGGCACAGCCAGGCTTATTATCTCCAATGTCGAAGCTGTATCAGCAAGCGATGCCTTGCGTTTTGAGCGAGCACATTTTGGTGCGCCATGTTTTCGTGTGTTGCGCGCCTACCCAAAACGAACTTTGACCAACCGTGCAGTAGAACAGTTAGCTGAAATACCAAAAGAATAAGAGAGAATCCACCAAGGACACCAAGTTCTTGGAAAGGATCGATGGGATCGACTGGATGTTTTTTATCCTGATCATCCTGTCAAACCGTTTTTTACCAGACAAAGGAGTATGAACCATGGATTTTGACTTCACCAACTTAGCGATTGTTCTAGGCACGATCAGCCTGGGCGGGATTGGCGCCCTGATGGCCGGGTATTTCTTCTTTCCCGAGATCGCCGAAAAGTATAAGCGCCAGATCCCCACCGTGATCGTGGGCATTTTGCTGACGATGGTCTCGGCCGTGATCATCGAGTCGATTGGCGGCTGATGAGCGGCCAAACAGACCTTCACTACCAGATCCCCCCTGACGTGCTCCACTACGAGCCGCGCTATTTCTTCGGCCTGACCGCCACCGATCTCCTGGTTGCGGCCATGCCCGCAATCCTTTTGATCGCCACGGCGGGCGTGGTGGCGGGCGTCTTGGCCGGGATCACCTCGCTGTCGATGCTCAAACGCTTCGACCGCTTTGGCAACCGCTCTCTGCCCGTCTATTTCGTCCAGCGCTGGCGCTATAACCGGATGGGCCGGGAGGTGACCTTGCCCCTGGTCTTACCGCCTGAGACCGAGGCGATTACGTTTGAATCCTGGGATGGCAACGAGCTCTACGGAATCGAGACCGAACGATGATCGTGCAGCTGCGTTCCTATGACTACACCACCAGCCCGGCTTCTCGCCTCCTGGCCAATGCCGGGTTCTGGCGGGCCTTGCCCCGGATCACAAGCGGGGTGCCCGCAGCGCGCATCCTGATGACGGCCGATACCCTCCGGCCTGAGGACGTCCAGGCCGGATTTCGCAGCGTGGCCACGCCCGACCATCTTCTGCCCCCGGGCGTGATGGCCTACCGGGTCGAGTATGAAGATTTCCTGGCCAGCATCATCCAGGCGGTCCGCTATATGCGCCTGTACCTGGTCGTCGATGCCAATTTAGACGAAGACGGGCTGATCTCGACCTTGAGCTCCTATGGCATCGCTGCCGATCCCCTCGATCGAGCGATCCTGAGGCCCTTTCAACACGGGGTCGATGAGTGGGAGGCGATCCGGGCCGATAACGGCTTTTGGGGCATGGTCCGGACCAAGACCCAACAAGGCGGGCTGCTGACCCCGCGCACGCTGCATAATTTGCTCGGCTTGGACTTTCCCATCTGGGCCTCGCTGCACGTTTACACCCTGCCGCAGGGAGAGACCTTGCGGATGCTGCGGCGCAAAGCCGCTTCGGCAGCCAACGAAGACAGCAAGCGCTTGTCCGATGCGCAGGATGCCGAGGTGGCCGAAAACAGCATCATCCGCCTGCGCCAGGAACTGGGCCAGGGCTCGGCCTTGCACACGGTCTCTTTGCACGTGATGGTTGGGGCGCCCGACCGGGAGCGATTGGAGACCCGCCTTGAGATGGTCCGGGGAGCAACACCCCTGGAGATGTACCGGGTTTATGGCCCCGGGTCGGTGGCCGAGCGGCTTTTCAGCGCCGATCCGTACCAGGAGACCGATGGGACCATGCTGACCACCCCGGGGGTGGCCATGCTCGCCGGTTCGGCCTTGAGCTACCGGCGCCGGACGGAGACGCGCGGGGTGCTCTTAGGCGTCGACCGCAACCAAGCCCCAGTGATCCTGGACATCTTTGACGACCGGGCCCCTTCCTATAACATGGTCATCCTGGGGATCACCGGATCGGGCAAGACCTTTGCCGCTTTGCTCTTGATGCTCCGGCACCTGCTTTTGGGCACCCGGCTGGTGATCATCGACCCGCAAGGGAACGTCGATTTGAGCTTTTTGGGTAGCGACGTGGCCCACAAGGCGGTGCTTGGCACGTCGGAAGCGACAATCAACCTGCTTGATATTGCCCACCAGGAGCTGGGCAGCCAGGTTGAATACGTCCTGGCCATGCTCCGGATGTTGGGCGTGCACGCCAACCAGGGCTGGGAGCGGGCCGTGCTCGATACGGCCTTGATGGCGTTGTATGAACCCATCTGGAAGGATGATGTTCGAGAAAACCCCACCCTTCCGGATCTGCATGCCAAGCTGGAAAGCATGGCCCAGGAGCACGAAACCAAGAGCGTCCGGGAGACCGCCGGGCGCCTGGCGTTCAACTTGGGGCCGTATGTATCGGGCAGCCGGGCTGATCTCTTTGGCCACGGCACCAACGTCGACTTCAGCTTAGAGCGTCCCGTCAATGTCTTCGATGTCTCCAGACTGCCCCAGCAGGAGATGGGCGGCAGCTTGCGGGCAGCGCTCTTGGCCATCTTAGTGGCCAACGTCAACCAGGCCATCCGGGTGCGCAGACGCAAGGGCGACACCGCCCCGATCCTGTTTTTCGTCGATGAGATGGGCATTCTGATGCGCGATCCGGTCATCGCAGCTTACATCTCGACCGAATACAAGACCGCCCGGGCGCGCCTGGTCGGGATGATCGTGGCCGATCAGGACCTGCACTCGCTTTTGGGCCCGGCCGATGAGCGAGGCTTGCACCATGGGGTGCCGATGCTGGCCAATGCGGCCAATACCTTGATCTTTCACCAAAAGGACAGTGAGCGGGAGCGGGTGGAGACCTATTTCCCCGCCTTGCCTGATCCGATCGTGGAGGCCCTGCCGCAACTGTCCCGGGGCACGTGTGTGGCCCAGTTGCCCGATGACCTGTTGGTCGTCAACGTAATCCCCTCCCGGCTCGATCGGGTGTTATTGAGCTCGCGTTTGCAGGACCGGGAGCGGGCGGGCCAGATTATTCAAGAGATGACGGCGGAGTTTTTGATAGGAGAAGACGATGAGCACGAAAGCAGATGAGACCTTCCAGGAGAGCGTCCAGGCCCTGGCCAATTGGATCACCTTCCTGGAAGGCAAAAGGGGCGTCTACCGGCGCCAGTTGGAGCGGGCCAGCGCGGCCCAGGCTCCCGAAGGCGAAAGGGTCGAGCAGGAAGATGTCGTTGAGACGTTGGCCGCCATCGAAGATGTTGATCCGGAGATGGCGGCGTGGGATCAAGATGATGCTGAGCTGGACAGCTGGGATCAGGTGGAAAGCGAGGATGCGGAAGAAGCAACTGTGGAGCCTTATGCCGATGAAGAGATGGGGGCATGGGAGTTTGATCTCGATGATGACTTGGACACGTGGGGCGATGAGAACGAAGCATCAGAAGAGACAAAAGAGCCAGAAGAACCAGATGTCTCCGATGCCCAAGGGGCTAGCGTCATCGATGCCAGCGGGCCAATGGCGCATCTTTCCGAGCCTGACCAAGAGCCATTTGGCCAAGATGCCAATCTGCCCAGCGGCCAAGGTGTCGATGGTGAAAGCGACCACCCTGGCGGTGCTGTCGATGATGAGACTGTCCAGGGTGCACCCGATGCCAGCCCTCCGGGTGAGCAACGTGCCCCTGGTGACGGTTTCCCAAATGGCAGCGATGACCTTATGCCAGGTGGCCAAGAGGCCCATGGCGACGAGGCAGGTGTTGATGATACGCCCGCATGGATGTGAGCGATGAAAGACCTCTTTGATCGCCGCGACTGGCTGATGATGGCTGGGGCCTTCCTGCTGTTGGTGGCCGTTCTGATCTGGCGGGGCCTGGATCAGTCGCCGCAAGTGTTGGGCCCGGATGCCGAGCAGGGCGGTTTGCCCATCTTCGTCTGGATCGGGGCCGGTTTTGTCCTGCTTTTGGCCTTGGGTGGGGGCGGCTTTACCTTTCTTCGCCTTCGACGCTTGCGGCAGGAAAAACAGCGCCAGGCGGAGATCGACCAGGCCGTGGCCAGCGGCCCTACGGTGCGGCTTTTGCCACGCAGCGACGCCCGCCGGGTCGACCCGGGCAAGATTGCCTTGTGGGAACGCCTTGCCGATGCCTTGCCCCACGATGAGCATGTGGCCTTCGAACTGGGCGGCAACGAAGAAGGCTTAGGTTTTCTCTTGCACGGATCGGACAAGGGCGTGCGCGCCACCCTGACCCAGGTGCGCTCTGAGTGGCCCGGGGTGCAGCAGCGCAGCGTCGAGACGCTTGAAGACCTGGCTTTTCTTCCGGATGGCTGGCAGTTGTGGTGGTGCGAGTGCGCCCCGGCCAGCTGGGAGAAAGCGATCACGCCTTTGAGCGATGATCCCTTGCGGGCGGTCTTGATCGAGCTCAAGAGCGTGATGGGCCAGGGACGCGGCCTGCTCCAGGTGATCGCCCGCAACGACTTTGGCACTCGCAAAGCTCTGGGCGAGCGTGCTTTTTCTGCTCATGCCGATCGTCCTGAAAACGCTGGCGTGCGGGCCCTGCGCAAAAAGGAGGCGCGGGAATTCGAAAAACGAGCCCAGCGCACTTTTGTAGAGGCCACAGTCCGGACGGTGGGCATGGCGGACACGATCGAGCGAGCCCAAGGGATCGCTCGGGGCCTGGCCAGAGCAGTAACGGCCAGCTTTGGCCACAGCAACCCACTCAGCCGGGTGGCCGAAGGGCAGAACGATGACGTTGTGCTATCCCGCCAAATGGGCCAGGCGCAGGCCTGGGGTGGCCACGAGTTGGCCTACTTAGCCCACCTAACCGGCCAGGATATGTTGGCGGTGGCGCCCAGACTGGATGCAGCCAGCGCCAGGGCCCTGCCCGCGGACCCGGCTATGCGTGTCACTTCACATGATCACATGGCTGTTTTCTCATAAAAAGATACCCCTGGCGAATATACGCCAGGGGTATGGACGCAAAAAAAGATATGACGTCTATGACACGGCCACAGCGTAGGACCTGCCAATGTTTTTAAACTCTTGGGTTTCTTGCCGTTCTAATTTTTCGACAATTTGCTCGAAACGTTCGATCGTTTTGGGATCAAACAAGCGTTCACCACAGTGCAAGCACACTTCTGCTTTTGCCCGAACGATGGCAGTGTTATCACCGCCGCGTAAGATTTCTTCGACTTCTTTTTCAACAACTTCTCCGCCACATACAGGGCACTTTGGGAAGGGAAGCATCCTATTTTCTCCTTTCTCGGAAATCAATCCAACGATCAGGATCAGGACGATAAACCGTGACAATCACAGCATATTCGGTCTCATCATTATATGCCCAAACCGAATGGACAGCATCACCACTCGAAGTTTCGCCGAATATCAAGCAAGATGGATACGGTTTGTCGCTTGGATAATCTTCAATAATCATTCCGCTTTCAACCGATTGATATATTTCCTTGAACTTCAATTGATCTTCGGCCGCCTCTTTACGAGCATGGGCCGTGATACGAAATCGCTGTGATGATATCGCTTTGATAATTTTGATGATATCCATGGCTATATTATAACCGAATTGGAGTAGAGAACTGTGAAACAAAACCGCAATATGGTCGCACTTGGCACCAGCACCGATGAGACCGGCAGGGAGTGGCAGATCGGCATCCCGATGGAAGACCTGACCACCCACACCTTCATGTTCGGCACCACCGGATCAGGCAAATCCACAGCGTTGAAGAACATGGCCATCCAGACCTTTGCCCTGGGCGCTTCCACCGCCATTTTGGAGCCGCATGGCGATTTATGTTTGGATGCACTCAAAGCCGTGCCTAACAATGCCCTCAGCAAGGTGGTCTATTTATCCTTGGACAGCACCCAGCCGCCCGCCATCCCCCTGATGACCTTCGGCCTGGGCAGCGGGGTGGACGTGGGCGTCAGCGCGGTGATGGGCGTTTTGCGGATGGCCGAACCAGCCGCTTGGCGCCAGGCCACCCAGATGCGCGAGGTCTTGCGCCACGCCATCCGAGTGATCTTGGATGCTCAGAAGTGGAACGCCAGCCTGATCTCGCTGGACCGCTTTCTGACCCCAGGACAAGAGGCTTTTCAGGAAGCGATGTTGGCCCAGACGTCCGAAGAGAACTTCAAGAGCCGGGACTACTGCCAGGCCAACGTGCTGCCCGCTCTAGCCGGGGCAAAAGGGACCTCGGGCATGCTCAACAGCATCAAAGCGGCCCAGCGGCGGATGGAAGTGTTTGTCAACGACCGCAGATTGCGCCGCACCCTGGCGGTCCCCCCGTTGGGCCCGCGCATCAGCCTGCCTGAGCTGCTTACCGGCGGGCGGATGGTCCTGGCGCCGGTGAATAAGTCTGAGATTGGCGCTAGAGTTGCGCCGCTTGTCTCGATGCTGTTTATGCAGATGGTCCAATCGGCCTTCCTGGCCAGGACGGACCGCAGAAAGCGCCAGCAAGCGGTCTTGATCATTGATGAGTTTGCGGCCATGGCCGGGGGCCGTGATGGCGGGCCGGTGGTGGCTGAGATTACCAATACCCTGCTGGCCGAAGCGCGCAAGTTTGGCGCTTCGCTGGTTTTGGCCACCCAATCAGCGGCGCAATTGCCTTCGGACGTGCGCACTGAGGTGCAGATCAACACCAACCACAAGATCATCCTGCTGGTGTCCGATCCGGATGAAGCCAAGGCGGCCACGCAGATCCTGGGAAGTGATCTGGTCGGGGAGGCGGATGTGATGGCCATCCCCAAGTTTCACGGGTACGTCAAGGCGATGGTGCACAAAGCGCCCAAGCCCCCGGCGCTGCTCAAGATGCTGCCGCCTAAGACGCTGGCGCCCCTGCCGAACGTGGATGATGCCTTCGAAGCGCCAACTCGGCCCGATCTTAGCGAAACCTGGCAGCGGGTGATGGAGCTGGCGAAGTGGGCGGCCGATCCGGACGATTTGGCCGGGGCCCGGGGGGTGGTCTCCTTTTTGAGGGAACTGGGCAACGATGAGTGGGAGCAGGCGGTGAGCGATGCGCAGGCGTATAACCGTTATCAGGCCGATCGGCTCTTGGCTAATCCTTCCCTGGTATCCGATAAGGTGGAACGGGCCAAGATGATCAGCCGCTGTCTCTATGGGCTGCCCTGGTGGCTGCGGGAAGCGCATTATTGGCGCGTGCTTCGGGCGGGTAAGCAGGTTGGCAGGCCCAAAGGGCGAAAAGAAATATCTAGGGACGTAGTATGGAATTAAAGTCTCGTTACTCTTCCGCTACCATTCCGTGGTCGTTCCTTTACCGTTCCACACCTTCCTCTACCTTTCCGTGGCTTTTCCGCTGGTGGGTTTTGACGAAAACGATGGTTCGAAGATCAGCTCTCCGACTAGCGATGAATAAACAGTGCGTGACTGAAACTTTGCCAATAAGACAATCTGATCAAACTTTCTTCCGCTACCGTTCCGCTACTATTCCTCTGTCGTTCCGTCGTCGTTCCGCTACCATTCCGAACCTTTTTGTTGGATCATCACTCTCTGTTTTCCGCTGCTGCTCCGTGGCCGTTCCTTTACTGTTCCGCTACCGTTCCGCACCTATCGCGGATTTATGTTCGAAAAACGTACTACCCCCCTTTGGGGGGTATGACTCTTCCCCCGTAACCGTTTTCTCCGTTCTTATTGTCTTATTCTGCATCATCGTCTTCGTTCTATCACGTGCTGTTATGTGCTCCTGCATTCTTCGTTCGCTGACCGCTCTGAAGTTAGAAATCGAGAAAGGAAATTTCAATGCTGGACTTATCCAATGATTCTTACAAGGACAATTCTGGGGGGTCTTCTCCTAATTTCACGCCGATGACAACACAACAGGCAAAGCAAAAAGCCTATAACCTGTATGTGAACAAAGTTCCACCTACCCTGGAAAAGGCTGTTGATTATCTTTCTGTTGGCGGTGTAATGACTGCTGCTCAACTTGGCTTTACATCAAGGTCATTTCGAAATCACGCCGAAACGCGAGTTGCAGATCGTTTGCCCCACGAGACCGATGAAATTGCACAACGGTTTGATGAGTATAGTTTGCCGCTTCCTGACGATAGAGAATCACTCTCTTTGTACGCCCTTGGTCCGGTGGGAATCGAAATGGCCAAGATGCGCTATGAAATCGACCCTCCAACAGGTTATGTGGCTTACACGCTTGATCGTATCATGCACGATGTTGTCGTCAACGAATTGATTCTGAGAATTGGCAAGCTGGCCCAAAGCCATGGTTGGACACCGATCTGGGTAGGAGAGCAAGAAGCTGCGCTCTATAAAGAAAATCATCAAATCTTGAAACCTGATGCCTTAGTGCGATTGCGCAAAGATGATCAAGAGCGACTTTACTTGATTGAGTATCACAATGAAGATAAAAGCACTCGGGCACTGGAAAAGGTGCAAATCTATGAGCGGGTTTACAGCAGCGACGTGTGGAAAAAGGGCTGGGACACAGAAGAATTCCCGTTAGTTTTGGCTTCCTTTCGGAATCTGGTGGTCGGACGTGGCTATAAGGATGGTGTAGAAAATCGCAATACGGTTCATTGCCAATTTTGTGGGCGTTCGCTTTCTTCCGTTTTGGCTGATTTAGACGAATGGTACAACTTCACGATTGGCAAGCGAGAACGTATTTGGCCTTGGTCAGAGTAAAAACCCATGCGTATGCTGATCATCGTCGAATCCCCGCATAAAGCCCGCTCGGTGGCCCAGCACGCCCGCGGCCTGTTCCCCGGCAAAACGGTGGTGCGCTCCTGTTTGGGGCACTTGCGCGACCTGCCGCCTGGCAAGCTGGGCGTGGTGGTCGAAGAAAACTTTCGCCCCGAATACGTCTTGCGAAAGGGACGAAAAAAGACCGTCTCTTACTTGCGCGCAGAAATCATCCAGGCCAACCGAGTGATCCTTGCCACCGACCCCGATCGGGAAGGCGAAGCGGTGGCCTGGCACCTGGTCAAAGTATTTGATGGGGAGCTGAAAGGGAAAGAAGTCGTCCGAGCGCCCTTCAACGCCGTGACACGCCAAGCGGTGCGTAAGGCGCTGGTCAACCCGCGCAGATTGGATCACGGTGCGGTCAAAGCGGCTGTGGCCCGCAGGGTGGCAGACCGGCTGATCGGTTACACCGTCTCACCAAGACTTTGGGCCGCTATGAAGGGCACCGATTTGTCCGCTGGACGGGTGCAGACGGTGGCTTTGAGCCTATTGATCAAGATGGTCGAACGGGCAGTTCAAACCGGCGAGACCTGGACGGTGGAGGTCGAGCTATGAGCACGGCGTTGAGCCCATCCTTTGGAAGTGAACGGGCCGCTCACGCTGCAGCCGGGCAGCTGTCCGGTGGAGAGCTGCTTGTCGCCAGCAGAGAAGAATCGATTGTGACTGAACCCGCTCCGCTGCCTTATACCACCGCCGAGCTCCTGGCCGATGCCAACGAGCGCTGGGGCTGGTCGGGCGAGGAGACCATGGCGATGGCCCAAGAATTGTTTGCGGCAGGCTGGATCACCTACCCGCGCAGCGATTCGACCCGCCTGGCGCCTGAAGCGATCGAGGCACTTCACCAGGTGGTCCTGGCCACCTATGGCCCTGATATGCTGGCAGCTGAAGATGGGAGAAAGCGTTCCCTTTCCGGAAGGGTGGCGGAGAGAGAAAACGTTCCCCTAAAGCCAAGAGGAACGTTTTCCGCTTCCAGGATGGCTGGGTTGGGAGAACGTCTTCTCCAAGGGTTGATTGGAAAGAGATCGGATCAAAAAAGCGGTTCGGGAACGGCTTCTCCTACCGGCGATGAGCGCATCGAAGACGCTCACGAAGCGATCCGCCCGACCGATCCCCGCCGCTCAGCTGAAGACTTAGACGCGGAGCTGCCTCAGCGGCAACTGTACGACTTGATCCGCAGGCGCAGCCTGGCCAGCCAGATGAAATCCGGCCGGTATAAGCTGATCACCGTCGAACTGGAGAGCGAATGAGCAAAACGACGTTGACCGCCCAAGAAAAGATCCTCCTCGATCCCGGCTTTCAAGCCGCCTACTCGCCCCCAGCGAAGCCCGATGAACTCGCCCCGATCAAGCCGGAGCAATCTCGCTTAGCGACCTTGAAAAAGGGCCAGCGGGTACGGCCCCGCCGGGTGGTGGTGCAAAGAAAAGCGCCACCCAGTGGGGTCAGCGAAGGGGAACTGATCAAGGCCTTGCAAAGGGTGGGCGTGGGACGTCCCTCGACCTACGCTCAGATCGCCGCTGATTTAGTACGCCGAAGATACGCTCGTCGCAACGAAAAAGGAGAACTTGTGCCCACGGCTCGTGGAAAGGACGTCTGCGCCTTTTTGCTGGACGCCTACAGCCACATCTTCACCCCCACCTTCACCGCCCGGCTGGAAAGGAAGCTTGATGCCATCGCTGCAGGGAAAGCCAGCTACCGAGAAACGATCCAATTCGTCTGGGAGCAAGTGCACAAAACCAAGGAGACAAAAAAACAACCATGAGCGTCGTCAAAGTGATCCTCATCGCAGGGGTGTTGGCTCTGCTTTTCAATCGATCTTTGCGCAAAGCCGCGGCCACGATCTTTTTGGGCCTGGTTCTGCTTTTCTACGGCCAACCGATCCTGAGCGCCCTCTTGCAGGCAGGCCAGTGGCTGATCGGATTAGCGCTTGGAGGGAACCATGGCTAGCGGCAAAACCCACGCGGCAGCCACTATGATGGCAGCCGCTCTTTCTCCCTTCCTGCTATCCAGCGGCCAGGTTGAGCTCGATGCAGTCCGAGCGGGAGGTTGCCTGGCCGGGCTGGTGCTGACGCCCGATCTGGACATCGAGCGCAAGACCCACGCCCACAGCATCGTGGCTCGATTGGGCCAGGAGCTTGGCAAGCTGTTTGGCAGGCGCGGACGCTTGGTCGGATCAGCCCTTGGGGAAGCCCTGGCCTTTATCTGGTGGGGGTTTTGGTGGCCCTATGGCAGATTGATGCCGCACCGCTCGGCGTGGAGCCACGGGCCGGTGATCGGCACGTTGGGTAGGCTGGTCTATCTCTTCTGTTTACCTACATTGATGTGGTGGCTGGTTTCTCTGGCCGTGCCGGTCTCGCCCCCTCAGCTGGTCTTGCCCGCCTACAGCGCGCCCTTGCGCCAGGCTTTTTGGGGCCTGGTCGTCTCGGATGCGCTCCATGGACTTTTGGATTGGTTGTTTTGATGTCGCCTTGTGTTTATGTCCCCACAATGTCGCCTAAGTCAAGATTCAACGCTTTGGCGATCTTGATAAGCACATCCGGTGTGCCGTCTCGCTTACCGCTTTCGATTTGGGACAAATACGGTGCACTGATTTCGGCCTGGTCAGCCAATTGCTGTTGGGTCAAGCCGCGATGTTGGCGCCAAACTCGGATAGGGTTTTCTCCCTCCAACAGGGCATCGACCACTTCGGCAGGAATGAGCTCCTCTTCCCCGCACTCGATGGCGGCTTTGACTTCATCAAAGTCACGAACGTCTTGAAGCATTTCCGCTTCGGACACAAGACGTTGGTAGGTTTCGAAGGGAACAACAGCCCACTCAGGCTTTCCGTCCCGTTTGATGATCTGCACATTCATTTGTATACATCTCCTCTGGAGGCGATTTTCAACACCAGAATGATCATTTTTTCTTCGCGCAACTCATAGATTACACGCCAATCTCCAACCCGCAGACGATATCCAGGGCGATTTTGGAGTTTACGGATATTGGCATAGGGAGCAAAAGGATCAGCAGCCACCCTATCAATCTTTTTGAGAATCCTCTTGGACAGATTGTTAGGTAGCTTTCGTAGCGTTTTGAGAGCATCTTTGGTGTAAAGAATTTTGTACACAACATAATCTTAGCATATTGCAAACATTTTTGCAAACTTGACTTTGCAAATTCACAGCTCACAACAATACAGGAGCCGCATCGTGCAATCTATAACATTGAAGAGTATTCCCCTCGATACCATCTCATCAACAGCCCAAAACCCGCGCGGCGATTTAGGCGAGAGCGATGAAGCTCTAATCGGCCTAGCAGCCAGCCTGGGTGAGCCCGGTCAGGAACGCCTGGTGGAACCGCCGGTGGTCGAAGCAGTTAGCGGGGGCCAATACCGCCTGCTGGCCGGAGAACGGAGAGTGCAGGCAGCCCGCCTGGCTGGCTGGGCCGAGATCATCTGCCTGGTGCGGCCGGAGATGCCGCCAGAAAAAGCCCACACCCTGCGGCTGGTGGAAAACTTGCATCGCCAAGACCTGCATCCCCTGGACCAGGCTGCGGCGCTGAAGATCGAATGGCTCTTTGCCAACGCCGCTGAAATGGACATAGCGGACCAGGCTCGAACGATCCTGGCCAAAGAGCAAACGCCCCAGGAGAGCTTGGCCCAACTGGACCGCTTACTGTCCGATCACGACTTTGCCCACACCCACCCGGCGGTGACCTGGGACCTGGTCTTAGACCAGCTGGGCGTGGCCCTGAAACCGGCCCGGCGCAAAAAGCTGCTTCAGATCCTGTCTGTGGACCCAGGCGTGCAGCTGCGCGCCCGGGAGACCGACCTGACCGAAGCGGCCCTGCGCTCCTTGGGCCAGCTGGAACCAGACCAGCAAAGCATCGTCATGGACGAAATCGAAGAAGACCCCAGCCTGGGGCGCAAAGTGCGGCGGATTTCCCACGCCGTGCGCGGCCACGACTATCCCCTGGAAGAGGCCATCGCCGAAGCGAAAGGACAATTGGTCATCGATGGGGACGTCGTCGAAGTGGACGATGGCCCCCGCTACGCCCCCGACGAAGGCGATGAAGAGCTCAACGACCGGACAATGGACGTGGTCTTGGGGCTGTTGGATGCGGCCAACCAGGTGACCACGGCCAGCCAGGCAGTTCTAGACATCCTCGATGGCCGGGCGGTCAGCGAGCTATCGACCCCCTGGGACGACTACACCGGCGAAGCGATTGAGCTGATCTCCAAGGCGATCGAGCCCCTGATGATCCAACAAGAAGCGTCAAGGAAGGGCGCTAGCGATGCCTAACTTTCAAACCCGGCCGAGAGAGTGCCGCCTAATGGCCGCCATGCTGCCCGCGGGCGTGGAAACCGTCCTAGAACCGACCCCGGGTGAAGGCAACCTGGTCAAGGCCTTGGAAGAGCAAGGCTATCACGTTACCGCGCCTAAAGAATTTTGGTCCCTGTCAGGCCGCTTCGATGCCGTGGTGATGAACCCACCCTTTTCGCCGATGGCCCAAGGCTATCAGATCCTGTTTGCGGTGATGGAGATGAGCAACGTGATCATTGCCCTGATGCCCTGGCTGACGCTGATCAACGCTAAAGGGCGCACAGAAACGATCCGCCAGTTTGGTCTTCGCTCGGTCACGCACCTGCCCAGGGACGCCTTCCCTGGATCGCGGGTGCAAACCTGCATCCTAAACCTGCACAAAGGCTACCAGGGCGAGACGATCCTACACCTATGAACGAGAGAACAAAACGATGTGCAAACTCCTGACAATGCAGCCTGCCCTTTTTCACGTCCCTACCGAAAAGGACGTGGTCTACACCCCAGCAAAGCTAGCTACCGATATGATCGCTCACTTTTCCCCCAAAGGATTTTGCCTGGACCCTTGCGCCGGGGACGGGGTCTTTTTGGACCGGCTGCCCCCGGGTTCAGCCTGGTGTGAGATCGAGCAGGGGCGCGACTTTTACGCCTGGACCGAGCCGGTCGACTGGATTATGGGCAACCCGCCCTATTCGCACCTGCTCGCCTGGATCCGCCACAGCTTCACCGTGGCCGAAAATATCGTCTACCTGATGCCGTCCCACCGAGTGTTTGCCTCGGCTGCCTTTTTGGAAGACCTTTTTGCCTGGGGCGGCATCGTCCACGTACGCCGCTACGGCACCGGCTCCCAATGGGGCTTTTCGTTTGGTCACGCCCTTGCCGCAGTCTGGTACCAGGCAGGCTACCACGGCGGGACGTCCTGGAGCCGATACCAACCAGCCTAACCAACCTTCATCGACAAACACCGGAGCAGAGCATGTCTTGTGAAAACAACCGCCACCACTACTTCGACCACGCTGCCCAGAAAGGGGGACGCCTGGCGACCACCTTTGGCGGGCCCCAAAAAGCCCACCAAGCTTTAGAAAAGATCTACCAAACTGCCCGTGCCAGAGTGCGGACGGATAATACGGCCTTGCAGCGCCACGCCGAAGCGCACACCCGAGCCCTGTTTGCCAAGATGAAAACAGCCGGGATTAAGCCGCCTACGCACTCGGCCGATGGCCTGCCCAAGAAAGAGGCCCAGTTTGGCTACGCGGCCGTGCACCAAACTCTCGAGGCGATCAAGAAGGGCGAGAGCCTGCCTGGCATTGCCCGGGCAGTGCTCCAAAAACAAAACCAAACCCGGTCCTTGAGCGCCATCGACTACGACCAGGGCGGGTACCTGCGCTGCTCCAACTGCGGCCAGTTTGCTTCGCCCACAAGCGCGCACATCTGCCCGATGACGACCAACCCGGAGAAACTCAGCCGGGCCTTGCAGCGCAGGATCGGCGTTTCCGAAAAGGCATACCGACCCGAAGATTTGGAAGAGCTGCTTGAAGAAGCCCGCTCGGGGGAAGTCATCATGGCCCACAACCTGACCGGCGAAACCATCGCCGTGCGCCTAGACGGACTGCCCCTGGCGCTCGCGACCGGCTTTTCGCCCCAGACCTGGGGCGGGCAGATGCAGCAAGTCGAGCTGCCCGATGGCCGGGTGGTGACGGTGCGGGATCCCGAAGACCTGCCCGTGGTGACACCAGCTGGCCGCGCCGAGCCGGATGCCGCTGCAGCGTATGGGCTGGGCGGACAGGGAATCGCCTTTGGTAATGCCCTGGTGGTGCCGGACATCACCCTGCACAGCGTCCAGACTGTCGATGGGGAAACCACGCTCAGCGGCGGCCAAGCCTACGACAAGGGCCACTTCATGGGCACCGAATACCGCAAACGTTCCGCCTTAGGCAGCCAGGTGGAAGCGGCCGGGGAGACGTATACGGTGGGGGCGCGCTCCCAAGAGATGACCGATTGGTCCACGGCGCGCATCGATGGGCTCGAGCCGCCGCCCAAAGGTGGGGTGGCCGCCGGGCGCACGCTGGTTAGAGCGGTGGGAATTCTATCGGAGGGTGAAGTTGTCCGGACAGGCGACGAGCGCATTCAAGTCTACGATCAAAACCGGCGCAAGCTGCTCGCGGTCTACGATCCAGCGACCAACACAGCCGGAGACACCCTGGGCAACGCCAACGCCTCGGCCGAGCAGATGGCTGCAGTGATCGCCCACCGGGCCCTGCATCCCCAAAACCAGTATGACCTGGCCCTTTCCACCGACCTGGCCCGGGTCCAGCAAGGCAGCGGCACGCCCTTGGCGGCGGCAGATTCGGCCTACATCACGATGAAAAACTCAGTTCTAGCTGATGGCGGCACGATCACCCTGGGCGGCAAGGTGGGGGCGCGAAAATGCCCCCAATGCGGCCAGTTCATGGGGGCGGTGCATAACTGCCCGGTGACGAGCACCCCGGCGCCAACGGAATCGGCCAACATCGACTTTTCCGGCTTAGGAGCGGAGATCGCCGCGGCTTTGGGCAAGCGGGAAGGGAGCCAGCAGGTAGACGTGAGCATCGATGCCGAGCCTTTTGCCAACGCCCTGCGGGAAGCGCTCAGTGAGATCAGCCCGGCCAGCCAGCAAGCGGTGGAGACCACCGAGATGAGCGAGCTGCGTGATGCGATGACCCAAATGGCCCAAGCGGTGGAGACACTCAGCCAAAGGCCGGTGGCTAGTGGCAGCGGTGAGATCGCCGGGGCGGAGACCTTCGCTACAGCCGTAGACCGGCTGGCCGGGGCGGTGCAGGCCATTCCCGCTGGCGGTGTTCCTTTGCAGGACGCGGGCGGGGGTAAACAGCGCTGCCCGCGCTGCGGCCAATACGCCAGGGAAGGCCACACCTGCCCGCCAAGGCCGAAACGGAGCGTACCCGAACGGCCCAAGGACCTGCCCGAAACGGCCCAGGAACACATCTTCAGCCCGGTGCAGTTGGCCGCGCCGGATCCCTTCCTCGACGACGTGCCCGAAGAAGTGGGCGGCAACCGCTACGAGCCCTTGGAAGAAGACATTCCCCCACTAGACCCCAACTTCGAGATCAATGAGCAGACCGAGCGGATCATGCGCTCGATGTCCGCCATGCTCCAGGCTGGGCAAGACAAGGAAGATAGCGGCTGGTCGCGGGCCTTTGGCCTGTACGGCCCGGCGGGGACGGGCAAGAATACCTTGGCCCGCCAGTTGGCTGCTTCGATTAGAACCGTGGACGAAGACGGGAACGAGACCCAAGGGCTCAACTACGTCGAAGCGAACATCACCCCGGAAAGCTCGATGCAGGAACTGATCGGCACGACGGTGCTGGAAAAGGACCCCGAAAGCGGTGCTACGGTCTCCAGGGCGCGGCTGGGTAAGATCGGCCTGGCCGCGGCGATGGGCTCGGTCATCTCGATCAACGAGATCGTGCGCAACCCCAAGCTGGCCACCGCTTTGCAGTCGATGATGGAGGACGGGGAGATCCAGATCGACAGCCCCGAACAGGGCCTGATCCGCATCCCGGTGCACCCCTCGACCGTCTTTGTGATGACCTGGAACCCGGGCAACGAAGGCGATCCGGACCGTCCGGCAGCAGCGCCCCTGTCGCGGATCGTGCCCTTCCGGATGGACAAACCCTCCATTGATGAGCAGGCAGACCGGGTGCGCGCCCAGATCACCAGCATTCAAGGGACTGGCAGCGCCTCGCCGGTGGCAGCAAGGCGCAAGGAGCTGCGAGCCAGGGCCTACCAGATCCCCAAAGACTGGACCCCCAGTGACCAGGAGATCAACGCGGCAACGCGGTTCATCAACGAAGTGGCCACCCTGGCCGAGGGCGGGATTGGCGAACGCCAGATCGGCTTGAACTCCGACACATCTACGGCGCCGGGCCAGCGCCAGCTGACCCGCTTTGTGATGCTGGGTAAAACGGCCGGGTGGGACCATGCTTTGGATACGCTCAAGATCGTCTGCGACCAGGACAGCATGTATGAGACCCAGTGGAAGATGATCGAAGAGCGCTTCCGGGCCCACTTTGGCGACGATGGCGGAGCGCTTGATCGGCGCCAGCAAGGCGACGCCCCCAAGGAGCGTTGAGATGTCCTGCGAGGGCAACCGGCACAAATTCTTTCAAGTAGCAAGCGATGATGTCCTAACGGCGGAAACCTTAGAGCGGATCTACCAGGCTAACCGGGGACAGGCGGCAAGCCAGGGGGAAGCGTTAGCCGCCGAAGCCAAGACCCGGGCGCTGTTTGCCCAGATGGAGCGGATGGGGATCAAGCCGCCCACCCACGCAGCCGATGGGCTGCCCAAGAAGGCCTCCCAGGCGGGCTATGCGGCCGTGTTCGATGCGCTCCAGCGGCGGGCACAAGAAGAACAGGAGGAGGAAGAGCAGGCAGCCCAGCTGTCCCTGGCCATGCAACAAGAAGATGGTGAAACCTGGTACGACCCCGAGGGCTTCGACATCGATGGCTATGACCGGGAGGGCTACGACCGGGATGGCTTCGACAAGGAGGGCTACAACCGCTACGGCTACGACATCGATGGCTTCGACCGCAGCGGCTTTGATTCCCTTGGCTATGACAAGAGTTTGCGTGATCGAGAAGGCTATGACTATTTAGGCTATGACCGCCAGGGCTACGACCGGGATGGTTACGACAAGGATGGCTACGACCGGGAGGGCTTCGACCGCGGCGGCTACGACCGCGATGGCTATGATAAAACCGGGAATCGCCATCCCTTTTTCAGCCCCGACGAAAAGGGCCTGCTTGGCGATGGGCGCGATCGCTATGGCTTTGATGCCGAAGGCTACAACGCCCATGGCTACGACCGCAACGGCTTCGACCGGGAGGGCTTCAACCAGTACGGCTACGACCGGGCCGGGTACGATCAGCATGGGATCAATCACAAGGGCATTGATGACCAGGGCTACAGCGCCAAAGGCTACCGCAAAGACAAAGACCGGCACCAGCTGGTTGACCGCTTTGGCTTTGATGAGCACGGCTTTGGCCCCGATGGCTACACGGTCACCGGCTACGACCATAACGGGCGCGATCGGGAGGGGAAGCGGCGGGAGCGCCGCTTTGTGCGCGGCAAGAGCGGCAAGCGCCTGAAAGCACGCTTTTGCAAGAGCGGCTGGGACCAGGATGGCTACGACCGCTGGGGCTTTCACAAAGACGATGGCCTCACCGCCCCCGGCGAAGACGGCAAGCGGCGCAACTGGCTGGGCTGGGTCTACGATGAGCAAAGGCGGGTGTGCTATAACCCCGACGACCCCAGCCAGGAGATGGCCTGGGGCGGGGAGCGTTTCCGCTATCTCAAGCCCCGCTTTGGCAGCCGGTATGTGCGCGGCGGCTACCGGATGGAAGGGACGATCACCGGGCGGGTGGAACCGAGAAAATCGGTCTTGCGCGGCGAAGCGGGCAATTCCTACCAGCCCGTCCAGGCCGATCCGCACAAGGAGATCAGCTTCGAAGACTTTGCCCAAGGCAGGCCCCATTGGTGGAGGGAGGGCAAACTGCGCGCCGTTTATCAGCACACCAGGACCAATGGGCTGGTCACTGAAGGGATGCAAGAGGAGCACCTGCGCAGCCGCTGGAAGGTGAGCGCGGCTCGGGCCAAAGCGGGTGGGGACAAGGTAGTCGCCGATGGCCGCCGCTTGCGCTGCCCTCACTGCGGCCAGTTCACCGGTGGAGAGTTGCACCAATGCCCCTCCTTTCAAGGCCAGCAGGTGCAGGTGACGGTGAAGGGGCGTGTCTTTGCGGGCGTAGGCCCCAAGATCCTCTACGATCCCGACCCGGACAAGGCCGAGGCGGTCCAGTATCCCGATGGCTACAGCGCCCGGGCGCCTTATGGCCGCGATGCCGATGGGTATGACCGCCGGGGCTATGATTCCAGGGGCTTCAACCGGGACGGCTTCGATGGCGAAGGCTATGACCGCTTGGGCTACGATCAGGATGGCTATGATCGAGAAGGGTATGACCGGGATGGCTTAGACCGAGAGGGAAGGGAGCGCCCTGCCACCTTGGAGACAGTGGCGCCGATGCTCGACCAAGGCGATGATCTCCTTGCCAATGAAGACTTAGCCGATCTTTACGGCCGGATTGCCACCGGGTTGGTCGGTGAGCCCCGCCGGGTGATCCTGGAGGAGGGCGGCGGTTTTGGCACGGACATGAAGGGGATGATCAAGGCCGATCCTTACCCTTTGGGCCGGGATGCCGATCCCCGGGCCAATTTGGTCGTCACCCGGGCGGGGATTCATCATGAACTCGGCCATGAGCTCTTTACCGACCCGGCTGTGTGGGCGCAAGTTTTGGCCGTGGCAGAAGGGGAGCAGGCGATGGATGATTTAGGATCAGGTGGGGCCAAGCTCCTGCCCGATCTTTTCAACGTGGTCGAGGATGGGCGTATGGAGCGCCGTTTGGCCAGCGACTATGCCGGGGTGGCAGAAGTGCTGGCAGCCAGCTGCCGGTTGGAGCCCCGCTGGGATCAGACGGTGGGCGAAGGTGTCTCGGTGGGCAACCAGCTCTTTGGCGCGGCCCTGTACCGATCTTTGCCCTTTTTGGGCGTCCCTGCTGAGAAACAGGAGCAAATGGATCCCAAAGCAAGAAGATTATATGAAGAGTTCGAGCCTGTGATTGGACAGGCGGTGGGGGGATCGGCTGACGATGCTTTCTCAGCGGCGGTCTACATGGCCCGGCGCCTGGAAGAGGAAGGCTTGATCCAACCGCCTTCGCAGCAGAACGTGGTCCTGAAACCCCCGCCCAGACCGCCCAAAGGGACCAAGCCGCGTAAAGGAAGACCTGGCGGGCAGAGCAGGCCAATGGAAAGTGGCCAGCAAGGAACCAGCAGCCAGCGCAGCGCTGGACAAGAGGAACAGCGCAAAGGCAGAAAGTCAGGACAAAAGGATGAGCAGGAGGGTGGTGGGAGCGGACGGTCTTCGAAGGCGCAGGATGACCCCAAGGGAACCGGCAGGCAAGCTGGTTCCGGAAAGGATGATCAGCGCAAAGGGCGCAAGCGGGGACGCCAAGAGGACCCAGAAAGCAGCGGCGGAAAGCGTGGATCTGAAAAGCCTGATGATGATCAACAAAGGAGTGGTGGCCAGAGTAGCTCCGGAGATGTTGACGATGAAGACAAAGGGCGAAAGCCCAGCAAGCAAGATAATCCAGAAAGCGGCAGTGGCAAGGCTGGCTCGAAAAAAGATGATGAGCAGGATGGGGCCGGTGGTAGCGGCAGCTCTTCCCAGGAAGAAGACGATCCCAAAGGCACCGACCAGCGAGGCGGTTCCGGAGACGATGATGGTGCAGGCACCGAGCGCGGCAGTGCCCAGCAAGAAGATCCGGAAAGCGATGGCGACAAGGCCGGTTCTGGAAAAGACGATGAGCAACAAAGCAGTGGTGGTGGTCAGAGTAGATCCGGAGATGCTGGCGACGAAGGTAAAGGACAAAAGTCTGGCCAACAGGAAGATCAAGATAGTGCCGTTGGACACCCTGGCTCCGGAGAGCATGATGATGACCAAAAAACCGGCGACGGCCAGCAAGGCGGCTTGGGTGGAGATATCCAGGACGCAGGCGCAGGCAACGACTTTGGGCCCATGGACAATGATGCCTTGGAGAACGTCTTAGCCCACATCGAAGAAGAGACCAGCCGGGCGATCGAAAACGGGGTCAAGCGGCGCAATACGCCTATCAAAGTGGGCCAACAATTGCACCGGCCGCTGCCGCAGGACCGAAAAGGCGCCCGCCAGGCCTACTACGACGGCCGCGGCAAGCTCACTCGCGCGCCCGTAGCTTTTCTCAAGGAAGACGACCTCCAACTGCAAAAGGAACTGGCCGCTCGCGCCAAAGAGCACCGCAAGGTGGCCACGATGATGGCCCGCCAGCTAAAGCGGATCCGGGAGCAAACGGCCCAGCGGATGCGCAGGCAAACCCAAGGGCGCTTGGACCGCCACCAATTGGTCAACGCCTATAAGGGCTTAGACGATGTCCGCACGACCCGAAAGCAGCAGGATCGGACCTCCTTTGCGGTCAGCATCGCGGTGGACCAGTCCGGGTCGATGGGCGGGGAAGTGCGCAACAAGAACCTGTACGATGCCGCTATGACCTTGGCCCAAACCCTGGAACAGCTCGAGATGGCTTACGAAGTGCGCGGCTTTGGTTCCACCAGCGCCCAGTACAAGGCCATGGACGATTCCCACTTTGCCCCCAGCCGGGCGGCGGTGCTGGCCAGCTCGACCCTGGGTGGCACGCAGATGAAGGACACCGCCGGGCTGGCGGCCCAATCCTTGCTCGCCCGAGAGGAAAGCAACCGTCTCTTCGTCTCCCTAACCGATGGGCAGCTGGGCGACCACCAGGAGACCGTGGCGGTGATGGCCCAGGCCCGCCAGCAGGGGGTGGTCACCTTTGGGATTTACTTGGGCCGCGGCGCCGATGTCGGGCGGATGGACGAGATCTACGGCCGGGGCAACTGGACCACCATCGAGGAACTGTCTGATCTACCCAAGCAGGTGGGCCAGCGCATCGCTACGATCTTCAAGTCCATAAGATAGGATGGCACGCCAGGCGCTAAGTCTGGTGGCGAGAGAGAACAAGACTTGATAGACTCTCAGTAGCGTGGATAACCAACAAGGAGATGACCATGACACCACCAACAAAAGGCAAGGAACGCATGGCCCCGGGCCATATCTATCTGGACCGCTTGGGCTCAGGCATCAAGTGGCAACCCGGGGTAGCCCGGTTGTATCAGCGCGGTGAGCTCGCCTTCGAAGACGAGCACCAAACTCAATCCCCTTACGAATTTTGGCACGAGCTGGTCTTCGTCGACGTCTTTCCCCAGGTGACCCATTGGTGGTTCCATTCGGCCTGGACCCAGCAGGTGCGCCTGACCCGGGCGGAAGGCTTGTTGGAAAACAGCCCGGCCACGATCTACGGCTACATGCAATTCATTGATGAAAATCAGCCCGGACAGCTTTGGACCATCACCGAGCGGGATGTGCCCGTGGTGGAAACGCCCTACCCGCCCAACGAAGCCAAGCCGGTCAATTTGCCTTTGCGCCTGGCCCTGGCCCGCCTGGTAGTGGCCACGCTCACCGATGACGTCATTACCGATGCGTGGCTTGGCATCACCAGCCTGCTCCAGGGAGATCTGCTGGCCCAAGCCCTGCCCACCCAGCGGGATGCGCTGCCCTTCCGGTTGGCCGGGATCGAGACCGATTTGCGCAGCGCCTTTTGCCGTTTGCAGGGCATCCAGCCAGGGTGAGATAGGATGAAATCTGCTTTCCGTTTCCTGATCGCCTTGATCGTGGCTGTCTTGTTCCTAAGCGGCTGCCGGTCTTCGCAAGGGGCCTTCAAGGGGATGGAACTTTACAGCTGGCAGGATCAAGATGGGAAGTGGCGCTTTTCGATCCTGCCGGGCACCAACCGGAATAAGAACGTCTCGGAAGTCCAGGACCGGCCGCTGAGCAGGACAGAACTCAGGGCTGCGTTTTGTACAATGGCCAAAGATGAGCTGGTCTTTTGGATGCCCTATGCTGTCGAGGCGGATACAGGCCAGCACCACACCTTTCCCTCTCCCCCTGGAGAGATCCAAAAAGACATCCAAGCGCTGGCCAATCGCTGCCGGGTGCAGTTGGTCCTGCTGGAAAGGAGTCCCTGATGAAAAAATGCATCCAAGACTTCCAAGTCTATCTCGAGCGCCATCCCCTACCAGGCGGTAACCGGATGGCATCGGAGAACACCGTCAAGGGGTATGTGGGCGATTTGGAACGCTTTGCCCGCTGGTATGAAGACAGCTTCAGACGCGACTTTGCACCCCAGGCGATCACGCGTGATGACATTCAGGATTATGTCGCTTACCTGCGCACGGTCCGGGGGCAGGCGGTCAACACGATCTTGCGCAAATACGCCAGCATTCAATCGTTTTGCAAGTGGGCCTTGGCCACCGGCCAAGTGCAATATAACGAGAGCGAAGGTGTGGCCTTGCCCAGCCAGCAGCAATTGGCGCCCAAAGGGCTCAACCGCTTGCAGCGCCGGGCCTTGAGAAGGGCCTTGACCACGGCGGACAAAGATACGCCAACATCCCGTTTGCGCCTGGCCCGCGACCGGGCCATCGTGTTCACGCTGATGTATGTCGGGTTGCGCATTTCTGAATTGGAGAGCCTGCGTTTAGGTGACGTTGTCATCCGCGAGCGCAGCGGGGAGATCATGGTGCACTCGGGCAAAGGCGACAAGGATCGGATTGCGGCTATTCCCCTGGAAGCGCGCAAAGCGCTCTCGGCCTGGATCGATGAGAAGCGGCCGGAGACTGGTCACGATGTTGTCTTCACCGCTTTGCGCAGGAAGGATGGCGGTTATCCACCTTTGGGGCGGCGTTCGATCCAGCGGATGGTGAGGTTGTTGGGGGAAAAGGCGGGGCTGGAAGACGAGGGCGTTCGCTTGACGCCGCATCTTCTCCGGCACACAGCCGTGCATTTATGGCGCAAGGAGAATGGCGCTTTCACCGTGGCCGCGCAGATGGGCCACAAGGATGTCAATACGACCATGGGCTATGATCGGCCCTCGCAGGCGGACTTGCGCAAGGGGGCGGCCACGGTGCGGTAGAACGGCGGTGCCCTGTTTGGGGGGTTCTCAACCCTGAAAATCGTTTATCGTTTTGTCACCTTATTGACGGCTATCCCCCATCATCTACAATTAGAAAAAGAAAAAACCGGGCAGTTATTAGGTTTCACGGCATTGAAACCCACACTCCCGGTCATGGCCAACGCGATATCGGCGCGCGGCGATTCTGATGATAGCATAACTAAGCCGCCTGCGCAAATCGCAGGCGGCTTTTTCTTAAGCAGCAGATAGTGGTGTTACCAATCATTTGGACGGTATCACCCAATATTCCATCAAACCTGGCTGGACGGAATCGTGAAGTTAGGCATCCTTTAGGAATAAGATGATTGATATAAAGTCCGGGATAGTTGATTT
>CAZJBA010000003.1:0-1462 GCA_964544065.1 uncultured Anaerolineales bacterium
TCCAAACCAAGTAATAATGATTCGAGATGATCCAGGCGTAAGAATGAATCGCCGCGGTCAGCACAATCCCCCAAAAGATATGCTTTTTGTACTTGAGACGGTCAAGCTTCAAGAAGTTGATCCAAAACAAAATCGCCAGGGGGATGCTGCTGGGAGCGAATAAATTCCAATCGCCGTAAACGCCTAAACCTGGTTTCCATACAGCCATAAAGATGAGCATAAAAACGGTGGCGATGAGCAGAAAAGTGTTCGTTGGCGTCAACCTTATTCGCCCGTAGAGCAGCAGGGGAACGAAAAAAAGCAGGGCCGGAAATAGCAAGAAGAGCAGGTTGGTCAATTGCCAATAGAGATTCAAGGAGGGCTCTGAGAGCATTTCCACGATGCTGCCCCCTTGGGCAGAAATATTGCTGTTGTTGAACAGATCTTCGATGGGCAGGCCGTTGAAATGAAAGAACATCAGCGTTCCGGCCACGATCAGGGCGGACAGGAACAGGCCAATCGATGCCGTTTTGTGCGCTTTTCGTTTTAGCGCCAACCAATAGAGATACAACAGGCTGGGTAAAAGCCAACCGGATAGCAAGTGAAACATCATCGCAAGGGCAAGCAGACCTGAAGGCCAAACAACCGTGATCTCCTCCTCCAAAAACAGAATGCCAGCCCAGAGATAGGCGAAAATGAGCACGCTTGTGAGGGTATAGTTTTCCACATCGCCAAAGAACAATTGCATATATCCCCCAGCCAAGATTCCGGCCACAAACAAGAAGCCGGAGTCTCTCCGATACTGGCTCAGGAGGAGAAGAAACATGAAGATGCCACCGGCAAGGGAGGATAAAACCTGATACGACATGGGAACCGACCAGCCCCACAATCGCTGGGCGTGATCCCAAAACCTGGAATGCAGGTAAAGCTCCCACATCTCGTCATGGGTGACATGCGCCCCGATTGCGGGAACATCGGTTTCGAATTTTTCCTGAAAGACGAGTCCGTCTTTGTTGATGAAAAAGCTTCGTAACTTGAAAAAGACGAGTGCAGCCAAAACTGCAAGGAGGAGGGCAGCCGCCACAGCCTGCCAAGGCCGGTCGACGAAATACCGGCGAATAGATTTCAGGGACAGGGCCAGCTTTGGAGCCGCAAGAATCACAACGATGAAAATCGAATACAAACCAATCAGAATGAGCGGCTTTAAATGACGAAGCTGATTGAAACCAAACAAAGCATCGCCACGGACTCCAAAAGCAACGGATAGATAGCTCAAATTCATCAACACGATGATGAAAATGTAAAGTTGATGCTCTTTTATTTTGACTTTCAACATGGATTCGATTTCTCTCTCAGGGAGATTTTCCCACTGTGACCAACACATATCCGTCTTCGACCAGATATTGGCGAGCGGCGCGGCGGACTCCCTCGCCGGTGACCGCGTTGATCCGGGTAATCGCGGCCTCGAATGGCTCCACCTCGT
>CAZJBA010000003.1:1562-40296 GCA_964544065.1 uncultured Anaerolineales bacterium
TCGCCGGTGACCGCGTTGATCCGGGTAATCGCGGCCTCGAATGGCTCCACCTCGTGAAGCAGCGCTTCGATCCCGACGATTCCCGCCACGGAAAGGTTTGTCTCGAAGCGCCGCGCCAGCGTGCCCACGTAGTTGCCCTTGGCCGCTTCCAGTTCTTCGGCGGTGATGCCCTGCTGGCGCAGATCGAGCCAACCATCCAGAATCTCGTCCTGGACGCCGGTCTGATCCTCGGCGTCACAGGCCGCGTGGACAGCCAGAAAACCGGCATCTTCGTATACCGATGAGACCGCGTTGAGGTTGTAAACTAAGCCCAGTTCCTGGCGGAGACGGCGATACAAGCGCCCGCTTGCGCCCATGCCTAGGACGAGTTCGATGATCTTCAGCGCACTGCGGTGGGGGTGTTTCAAGCCCACGGTGGGCACGCCCAGCAGCAGGTAGGTTTGCTCGCTTTTCCTGGCGAGATGGCCGCCGCGCGGCTGCCGGATGGGGGCTTCATCGACGGGCGTTGGGGGCTGCTCCAGGCCGGAGGGAAGATCGGCGAAACTATCTCCGGCGAGTGACATGGCTTCATCCGGAGCGACATCGCCGCAGATGGCCAGCACGGCGTTGCCACCGACGAATCGTTGTCGATGGAAGCCGCGCACCTGCTCGACGCTGGCGTCCCGCACCCCCGCGGGGGTGCCAATCACCGGGTTGCGGAGCGGATTGTCTTGCCAAAGGTGTTGGATGAAATGGTCGTACAACGCCCCACTGCGGTCATGGGAAGCGCTCATTTCTTGAAGGACAACTAGTTTTTCTTTGCGAAACGTCTCAGGATTGAACGCCGGTCGGATGGCGATGTCGGCCAGGCAAGATAATGCTACGGGAAGGTGTTCGGCCAGGGTGACGGTATGCAAAGAGAGATATTCTCGCGTGGTGTGCGCGTTGATCTCGCCGCCGCGCGCTTCAATCACTGCGAAGATTTCTCCTGCACGTCGATCGGTGCTCCCCTGAAAAAGCATGTGCTCTAATAGATGCGCCAGGCCGGGATGTTCCCCGTCGTAACGGCTTCCGGCGCGCAAGAACAACCGGGCTGCGACGGTGCGCGTCCCCGGGCGGGGGATGGTGATTACACGGAGGCCGTTAAAGATTGTTTCGGGATGAAGTTTCACATGCCTTGGTAGATGGTGAGTTAGTGGATTAGGGATCAGGAATCAGTGGATCAGTGGATCAGTGGACCAGGAATCAGTGGGCCAGTGTTCCCAGTTTCCCGATCCCTGATACCTGATACTCTGATTCCTGATTTCCTGCTCCCTGATTCCCTGATACCTGACTTACAACAACCCAGACTTACTAATCCTCTCATCCAGGTCAGTCATCCAATTCTCCAGGTTTTCGGGCTCCATCTCTTTGAGCGCGGCGATCTCAGCGGGGGTGAGTTGAAAACCAGCCTGCTGCAAAGTCGATTCTGGCGCGGCGAAGAAATTGGTTCGAAAATCCTCGTCGCCGATGAGGCGCTTGATCACCTCCTGGATACGATCACTGATCGTCGCTTTGGGGCCGGAGAGTTCGGCCATGGCCAGGTTGCGGATGCGGGTGGCCAATCCCGGCGAGGGTTCGGCCTGGGCGGTGGCGTCCAGTTTGGCGACAGTTTGGAGCAGCGGGGCCAGCTTCCCTGCCTCGGCAGGGTCGATTTGTTCCCCGGCCAAGAGTCGATCGGTCAGTTCGGCAAATCGTTCCGCTTTTCGGGCTTGATCGTCTTTTTTGGTCATCTTAGGAACCTCTGTTTACGAACATAGTCTTGTCTACCAATTTGGTCGTCGAGAATCAGTGAAAAGTAACATCATCTTGCAAGGTCTCGACCTTTTCTTGACAACTCTCGATGGCTCGATAGAAGCGCATCTTGGCGGCAGCGAGACTGATATCGAGGTAACCGGCAATCTCTTTGAAGGGGAGGCCATCCGCAATCCGAAGCAGGATGACCTCGCGGTGGCTCTCGGGCAGGGCCCGTAGAGCTTCGCGGAGGAACATCTGGTCGGCGACGGCGTCAAAGGGGTTTTCCGCTGCCGGTTCGGGGACATCCTCGAGAGGGATCTTTTCGACCGTGCGAGATCGCTTGCGGTAGAAATCGGCCACCCGGCGTTTGACGATTCGATACACCCATGTAGAGAAGGAGGATCGCCCGCCAAAACTGTCCAGGGAGTGGGCAATCGAGATGAAAATCTCCTGGGTGACATCATCGGCCGCATCGCGAGGGACCAGGCTGCAAACCCGTCCGAACACCTTGGGAAAATAATAATCGTAAATTTGACCGAAAGCGGCCTGTTCTCCCTGTTGAGCCGCTGCGATCAGCGTCTGTTCGTTCTCAAGTTGCCAGGTCATAAAGATTCCTTCCCAGGGCAAGCAGCGTGGTTCCCACAGTCAAAGCAGTCCAAATCAGAGCTAGCAGTCCGTAGATTACGTATATTGTATCATCTCGGCGGAATGTTTCACGTTGAGAGAGTTTTTTCCACAGGCCTCGGCGGATGAATTTGAACGCCCGGCCCCGCAGCATGGGCATCTCCAGCCAGTCCATCAGCAGGTAGTAGCCATCCAGGCGAAGCAAGGGATTGAGGTTGATCAAAGCGAGCAGCAGATTGACAAACGCAAATTGAAACGCCAGCCCGGCGACCGGTTGGAGCGGGAGAAGCAGCGCGATCAGGCTGGCCAATCCGGCCAGAAAAAAGCTTGAGTAGGGCCCGGCCCAGGAGACCAGCAGGCGCGGGCGGCGCGGTTCCATCCAGATGTCGGTGGTGTCGACGAAAAAAGCGGGCATGCCCCAATAGAACAGAAACCCGGCCCGGCGCACCTCCCGGCCAAAGTGTTTGCAAGTCAGTGCATGAGCGGATTCGTGTAGCAGGATGGCGAAGAATTGACTGACATACAACCCCAGCAATCCCATCGACAGGCCACCGATCCCCGCGCTGAGAATCGAAGAACCGCCGTCGAGGAGCAAGATTCCAAAGCCGACCAGTCCGGCCAGGGCGATCAGGAAGATCAAAATCTGAGCCGGGAGCGTGAAGGCCAGAAAGCCGCCCGCCCGATAGAGGCTGGCGACAAACGAATCGATCCCCTCGAACGAAAAAGTGGTTTGGCGGAAGGTTTGGAGTAATTTTGCTCCTGCCCGTTTGAACCGGCCTTGGCCCAGGCTTTGGGCCGTGTGCTCGTACAGGTCCCTGTGCTCGCCAACCAGGAAACCCTTTTCTTGCAATTGCTCCAGAAAAGTGAGCAATTGCTCCACGGCCAGGGATTGGTAGCGGGCAAAATAGGCAACCGCGATATCCTCGACGGAGTGCTCGCCGTCCATCAGGTTCCACAGGAAAACCTGCTCCTCGCTGAGGCGCAGATACGTTCCCAGGCGGGTGTTCTTAAGGATGTAATACGATTGGCCGCCGCCGGTTGACAGCGGCTTCAGAGCCCAACCCAGGCGGCGGGTGGGCTTGCGTTGAGTCAGGGCACCGGATTGGGCTGCGGCGTGCCACAAGCTGCTCTCGGTTGGGGCCAAGACGAGAGTCTCATCATCGAGTTGGTCCCACAGGCCCAGGGCTTGGCGCTGCGGCAACCTCGCCACTTGAAGTGCATGCCACAAATCGTGTTCCGGTCGGATGATCAAGGTTTCATCGTTCAGTTCGGCCCAGATGTCGCCCCCTTGCTCGGTGATGACCAGCGTTTCGCCCCCAACCTGTTCCCACAAACCGCCGGGACGCTCGCCCAGCGCCGTCCAGAGATGCAGGTCATCGTGATCCAGAACCCGGACCGGCTCCCGAACGACCTGCCGCCAGATTCCACCGGCCTCACCCTGGCCGGATACCCGCGCCCAGACGCCTTTGTCCACGCTCAGTCCCTACCCTGGCAAAAGACCAAAACACCATGGCCGAAAACGAGTTCGTCGCCGTCGGTCAGCTTGTGCGTCACACTGAGTCGCTCCCCGTTGACGAGGGTGCCGTTGGCGCTGCCCAGATCGCTGAGCAGATAGCCCTTCCCTTGGCGGACGATCTCGGCATGGGGGCGGGAAACAGCCCGGTCTTGCAGGTTGATGTCCCACTTGTCGCCGCGTCCGGCCCGCCCGACGACCGTTTTCGCCTTGACCAGATCGAAGCGCGTGCCCCGGCCTGGCCCTGTGCGGATTTCCAGATACGGATGGGCGGCCAGATTGGGGACGATTTTTGTGGGACGGGATTCCGCCGGGGGCGCGGAGTCCTCTTCCGAGGGAGTCTGAACCTCGAAGCGGATGGTCACCGGCCCGATTTGAAGTTGATCCCCCTGGTGAAGCGGGCGCGTGCTCTCCAGCCGTTCGCCGTTGAGCAGGGTGCCGTTGTAGCTGCCCAAATCCGAAATTAGAAACGCGTCCCCGTCAAAATAGATCTCCGCATGTTGGCGGGAGACGCGCTCATCGAGAATGGTGATGTCACAATCCCTGCTCCGCCCAATCACAAAGAGGTCTTTTTCGAGGGAAAGACGATGTTCCTGGCCAGGCGGAAATTGCCAGTGGAGGTGAGCGGCTGGCATCAGTCCAGGTAAGGTGTTTCCAACGGTTCGGGCTGCGGCTTACAAATCCCGCAAAAGATGGCATCGGCGACGACCAGCGACTTGAGCACTTGTTTGCTGGTGCTGGGGTACACGCTGACGATGTAGTTCATCGTTTGGGCGTGTTCTTTGCACACACCGCGGCCGCAAAAGCGGCAAACGGCATCAGCGGTCTGGCTGCACTTCCAACAGTTCATCATGCGTTCCATTTCTATTCCGGTTCGGATTGAATGAAGGCCACCAAGGCTTCGATCTCTTCGGTGGAGAGTTTGTCTTCGAAAGATGGCATGCCGCCGCGGCCACTGGTGATGGTATCGATGTAAACGGAAGCTTCTTCGGTTAAGGTGTCTGGCAACAGGGCCGGGCCGCGCCCGCCGGTACGATTGGTTCCATGGCATTTGGCGCAATTCTGCTGGAACAATTCTTCGGCTGCCACCGCTTCAGCCGGAGCTTCTTCTTCGGCGGTAGGCTCTACTTCCTCTTCTGTGGGTTCGGCTTCTTCTTCGCTGGTTTCTTCAACGGGTTCCTCCGTCGGCGCGGCGGTAGGTTCGGCTTCTTCCTCCACAGCGGGCTGCTCGGCAGGCGTTTCGGCCTCGCCACCTGCACAGGCTACGAGCATAAAACTCAAGGTGACGAGAAGAACGATCCAAATCAGCTTTTTACGAAACATGATTACCTCCAAAACGGATAAGTTTAATTATAAACGATTCAGCCGGTTATCAATCTACCTCCTTGAATCTGCCAGGTGGTCGCGTCTTGGACGAATCCCGGAGAGAAGAGATCCAGGTCGGTGGTGGTCAGCAGCACCTGTTCGATATCGTTGAGACGTGCGAGCAGGTCTACCCGACGCTGATTGTCCAACTCGGCAAGGACCTCATCCAGCAAGAGCACGGGCCAGAAGCCGGATTTTTCCTTGATCCAGTTGACTTCGGCAATTTTGAGAGCCAGCAACGTCGTCCGGATTTGGCCGCGTGAACCATAGGTGCCCAGGTCGATGCCGTTGCCCAAAAAATGGAGTTCATCGCGGTGAGGGCCAATCGTGGTCACGCCGCGGCGAATCTCTTCTTGTCGCAGTTCAATCAAAGCCTGCCGGAACCCCTCGGCAATCTCTTCCCGCGAGAAATTAGCGCGGTCGATGGGAGCATCCAGGGGCAGGGCGATTTGATTCTTGGGAGGTTGGTAAGGGTCATAAGCGGGACGATAGATCAGGCGAAGCACTTCTTCGCCGCGGGTAAGTTCGTGATGAACCAGGGCGGCCTGATGTTCGAGTTCTCGGATGGCGTGGATGCGCGCCGCGATGATCTTGGCTCCGGCCTGGGCGATTTGTTCATCCCAATAATCGAGTTGGCCCGGGTCGCCCCCTTGTTCGGCCAACATTTTGAGCAGCGCGTTGCGCTGGCTCGTCGCTTTATCATAGGCGGACAACGCCGCGGTATAAGGGGCGTCAATCTGTGAAATGGCCAAGTCAAGATAACGGCGCCGCTCTGAGGGCGACCCGTCGATGATGCTCAGCATCCGGGGCAGGAAAAGCACGGCATTGAAATGACCGATGGACTCATTGATCGTGGTTTGAACATCATCCAGAAGCACTTCTTTCCGCACGCGGGTGGAATTACCTCTGCCGTTGGATTGCTGAATGATGCGCGTCTCCAAGCGATGCGACTTGTCCCCGCGCTGGTAGTCGGCCATAATCCGCCCGACAGCCAAGGGTTCGCGTCTGGCAATAAAATTAAGCATCTCACGGTTGTGGCTGGCTTGAAACGACGTAAACGTCGAAATGAAATAAATTGATTCTAGTAAACTGGTTTTCCCTTGAGCATTATCCCCAACAATCAAGAGAACGCCGGCAGGTACATCGACGTCCAGGCGAGTGAAATTGCGAAAATTGGTCAGCGATAGGTGAGATAATTGCATAGGCTGTCTAGAAAGTTCTCAGGCATCTTCTCAACAAAGCGGGGACGAACGTTGTTCCTGAGGGCAAAACGAACAGATAGCAAATCCTGACGAAGGAACGGTATTCGTTTTCCCCAAGTCGAAAATGGGCCTAATTGAAATCTGGTCTGTGGCCGGAGCTTTTTCCATTCTGGGCTTGTTCGTGATAGATGCTTAACCACTCCGCCATTTGATCGCGTTCCCTTTGAGCTTTTTGTTCTTCGACGGTTTGCTGGCGACTTTGAAAACGTTGGAACACTTCTTGTTGTACCATGGTGGGATTGTACACATTGTCGAAGGTGAATTCTGCTTCACCGACATTAATCAACACGGTGCCGTAGTTGAGCAGCTTTTGGATAAAATTTTGTTCAACGCTGGTGTTGAGCACCCGTTCCAGAGGCGCCGATTGTGTCCTTTCCCTGCCGAGCGGTTTGCGGTCGATATCAAAAATCTTCTTATCGGTGACTTTGTAAATATCGTTACTCCAGTCTATCAGATGGTAAAGCCACCAAGGCGACGAAAGCAGCAGGAAGATTCCCATAGCGGCGAGGGGCATAAGGGCTTTCTGGAGCGGATTTTCTCCAGATGCATAAGCCAATCCCACTTGCAAGACGAGATAGCCGGACAATCCCAAGAAGATCACAACAATGAGCCAGATTTCTCGCAACAAGATAAACCAATGTTTACGGTAGATTACGTCTCCTTCTTCTTCGATATGAGTTTTGAGCAAGTTGGAAAACCATTTGGTCAACTTGGAATTCTTTTTTGTAGGTTGGCTTGAGTCCTTGCTTTGCTGTTCAACTTCTGGGGGTTGTTGAAGGCCAATTACGGTGCGAATCGTCTCGACTCGTTTTTGATGAGCTTCTTCCTCAGCATATAGCTCTAAGCGCTGCCAGTACGCGTTGATCATGGCTTTAAACTGTTCAGGCCTATCGACGTTTTCCATCACAATGTCCCCCTTGAGCGTTCTAACAACGACATCGGCCGACTTCCAAAGCTTTTGAATATAATCCTTGTTGGTGTCGATGGATATAATTGCGTTCAGAGGAGCTTCGTTGCGACTCTCGAATAGCATAACAATTTTTTCCAACCAGATCACCCGTTTGTTGGTGACAATATAAAAGTCGTTGCCCCAATCAACCCATTTCCAGATGGCCCAAAAGATGGAAGGGACAGCGATGAGCAAGCCAATCACCTTGAGGAGAATTCCACCGATTTTTCCTGGGGATGCTGCCAAGAACCCAGAAGCCACGAAGATAGCCCCAATGGCGAAAAGTGTAAGGCTTGGCAGCAGGGAAGATAGCAAGACATAGATATGTTTTTGTGCAATCATGTGGATGATTTCCCCCTCCTCCATCCAATTGAATTGTTCCTTTCTGGCAATCCGGTAGCTTCGGGCCAAGATTTGTAGATCGTCTTCTATTTCCGGGAAATCCAGGAGCATATGCTGGAAATTCTTTTTTTCTAAGACGAGTGCTTTCGCCCCTCCTCGACATACCCCTGTTATTTTGTGCTTATGGTTGTATAAGAGGCTTTCGTGTCCTAAAATATCCCCTCTTATCAACGTGCCCACATATCTTTTTTCCCGCCCACGGCCGCGCTCTAGCTGGACTTGACCAGATGTGATAACATAAAAGTGTTCTGCTGAAGTGTCTTCTGAGCAAAGGACTTGTTTATCAACAAACGTTTTAACCTCGAAAAGTTTGGCGAGATCACAACGCTCGTTTTCGTCGAGGTCTCTAAAATGCGGAATCGTATCGAGATAATTGGCAATTTGATTGACGTCCATGAACTCATTTTAACATAAATTTACAGCAAGACTCAAGATAGGAGTATAAAATATGCCCATAAATTTTGGAACAGACGGTTGGCGTGCGGTTATTTCGGATACCTTTACGTTTCATAATTTACGTCTGGTCGTTCAGGCCATTGCTGATGCTATCAATTCGGGAGACTGGCAAGTGGACAAATCTACTCGCCGCAGCATTGACCCTAGAAAGGTTGTGGTCGGCTTTGACACCCGCTTTCTTTCGGATCGCTATGCCGCCGACGCGGCCCGAGTTCTGGCGGCCAATGGATACACGGTCTTTTTAGCCCAAGCGGATGCACCTAGCCCAGCCATTTCGTACGCTGTGCGTCATTTGGGTGCCATTGCCGGTCTAGTGATTACGGCCTCCCACAACGCGCCGCGCTACAATGGCATCAAGCTCAAGGCTGCCTACGGCGGATCAGCGCTACCGGAGCAATGTCACCGTGTCGAGATTTACTTGAATGATAACGAAGAGCGCGGCCGTGGTCCCAACATGATGGATTGGAGACAAGCGCGCAAATTAGGCATGATCGAACGTTTCAACCCGATTCCGGCGTATTATGATCACCTGCGTACCTTAATCGACTTTGACAAGATTGCTGAGAATCCCCCTCGTGTGATCGTTGATTCCATGCATGGATCGGGGCGCGAGATTATCAAAGGTATTTTAAAGGGGACCGGCTGCGAGGTTCATGAAATCCGTGGCGAGATGAATCCTGGTTTTGGCGGCACCCACCCTGAGCCGATCGAGAGCCATTTGGGCGCCTTAGCTGGCGCTATCAGTACTGGCATAGGCGATCTAGGCTTGGCCAGTGATGGCGATGGCGACCGCATTGGCGCCATGGATGGGCGCGGTAATTTTGTCGATCCACACAAAATCATGGCTCTGGCGCTGCGCTATCTGGTGGAAGAGCGCGATTGGCGCGGGCCGGTTGTGCGCACTGTCTCCACAACACGCATGATCGATCGTTTGGCAGCAAAATATGGTTTGCCGGTCTATGAAACCCCCGTGGGTTTCAATTACATCGCTGATCATATGCTCAAAGAAGACATTTTGATTGGCGGCGAAGAATCAGGCGGGATTTCCTTCCGCGGCAACATCCCTGAGGGAGATGGTTCTCTGATGGGATTACTGTTGATCGAAATGGTTGCCTCCTCTGGTACTTCGTTGTTTGATTTGGTTCAAGATTTGCTCAATGATGTCGGGCCTGCCTTCTACGAGCGCGACGATTTACGCCTGAGCCATCCCGTGGCCAAAGATCGGATGGTCCAATTGCTGCTTGAGGAGGCCCCCGAGCGGATTGGCGGTGAATCGATCGAAGACATGCTTTCCGTCGATGGGGTCAAATATATCATGGGGGATGACTCCTGGTTGTTGATTCGCCCCTCGGGGACGGAGCCGGTCTTGCGCGTCTACGCCGAAGGCCGCACCCCAGAGATGGTTGATTCGTTATTGTCCTACGGTAGGGATGTCGCCGTCAACGTGACTTAGACCGGGGACGATCTGAATGAGAATCAAAAAACGTGACAGCCAAAAAAACGACTGTCACGTTTTTACTTTGCTACAAGCGTTCAAAATCCTAGAGGAGCATCTCTTTCATTTTCTTTTCGTCCCAATTGACCACAATAGTGCCGTTGATGTCAAAGGTGGGGGTAACGAGCTTGCCATTGGCCCACTCGCGCACCTTTTCGGCCGCGTCCATGTGGCGAGTCACGTCTACCTCGACGTACTCAATACCGTGATGCGCCAACCAGGCGCGCGCTTTTCGGCAATCGGGACACCACCGGTTGCAATACATCGTGATGTCGGCCTCTTCGGGTACCTCTTGCTTTTCTTGTTGCTCGATCGGTGTCAGTTCTACCTCCGGCTGGATGCGATCAATTTCAGCGAAAAGGACCTCATTGCTGGGTTGATCATCAATATCGTGAATGTCGATGTATTGAATGATGCCCTCTTTGTCGATGATGAAGATCGCCCGCTCGGTGTATCCCTCCGAGCGAAGCACGCCGTACAACTTAGCCACCTCGCCGTGGGGCCAGAAATCGCTCATCAGCGGGTAAGAAATCCCGCCGAGGCTATCGGCCCACGCTTGTAAGCAGGGAATATGATCTACGCTGATGCCCAGAACCTGGACATTTCTTTCCGCAAACTTGGCATAGTCTGCCTCGTAAGACGGAATTTGGTTCGTTCAAACCGGAGTCCAGGCCAAGGGGAAAAATACCAGCACGGTGGTTTTTCCCTCCAGGTCGCTCAAAGTCACGTCCTTATCCAGGTGACTGGATAAGGTGAAATCTGGGGCTTTGTCGCCCACGTTTAGTGTCATAATAGTTACCTTTCTTGGCTTGAATTTTTACCAATATCTTCAGTTTCTTCTCAAAGAAGCGAGGACGAACGCCGTTCCTGCGGGCAAAACGAGCGGATAACAAATTCTGATGAAGGAACGGCGTTCGTTTTCTCCAAAATATTGAGATGATGCTATCTGCTTTTACAAAGGTCGTTTCGACGGAATCCCCACTCGGCGGGGATATTTGTCCGGCGTAGTCGCCACTTTTTCGATCACCACCAGGTAGCGTTGCTCCACCACGCCCGGCAACGTCACAGGGATCAAACGTTGCAAATGGCCTCCCAACATGCTGATGGCCTCTTCGGCCGAGTGGGCTTCGGCGGGGCCTGTTTCACCTTTCATGGCCAAGACGCCGCCGCCCACCCGCACCAACGGGAGCAGATACTCCATCAGAATGGGCATTAGAGCCACGGATCGGGCAATGGCCCAATCAAATTGTTCTCGAAAAGCGCTGTCCTTGCCTACTTTTTCGACACGCTCCCGGACGATCTCAACCCCCTCCAGCGAGAGGGTTTCGGTGATGTGTCGGCAAAAGTCGACTTTCTTGGCGACCGATTCGACCAATGTCAGCCTGATTTGGGGGCATAAAATTTTCAGCGCCAGCCCGGGGAATCCGGCCCCGGTACCCACGTCCACAACATGTTGCATAGGTGTATCCCGCAAGGCCAGGTAGGCGCTGAGCGAGTCTAAAAAATGCTTGATGCGCACTTTTTCGGGATCGTCAATCGCGGTCAGGCTGTAGCGCTGATTCCATTTGCTTAACTCTTCGGCGTACACCCGCATGGCTGCCACTTGCTGATCGTTGAGATTGATGCCAGCCAGGGCTTTGAATTCGGGGATTAATTCCTTCATGAGACAATTATACTGGCTGGGGGGATGAATCACAACCGGAAACGGAAGCCGCCTCGAGGGGAGTCCCGTTCATCCGGCCCGGAGAATCAGACTCCCTCGCAGCAGGCTTCCGTTAAAAGGACGATCCGACTCCCGTGGGGGAGCCGGATCGCGTCGCTTTCGATCAGTTCTCATCCTCAGGTTCGGGATTCTCCTGCTCCTGATCGTTTTGTTTCTTCTTCTTGCTTCGCCGGAACAACCAAATCACGCCGCGGATGAACAGCCAGATGGGCACGCCGATCAGGATCAAAACGGGCGCCACGAAAATGATCAGCCAAATGGCCGCGTTGATCAGGAATTGGACCGCGTTGATCAGGGCTTCGAGCGCGTTTTTGACTACCCCGACCGGTTGCCAGCCGCCAATCTGGAGGGGCTGGTCGGCCTCATCGGCGATGATGTCAACCTGGATGGATGAAAAGGCGGCAGCCTGCTCGTAATATTGCATCTGCCCCTTGATCACTTCGATTTCCTCGCGCACCTGGACGAGATTATTGTAAACCTGGAGAACATCCTCGGTCTTGCGGGCATCCTCCATGATCTCGGTCAACTGGGCTTCGGCGGCCTCCAGATTGCGCAGTCGAGACTGTAAGTCGGTGTATTCGCGGGTGACATCTTCGCCGGAGACGTTTTCCGAGCGCACGGTGCCCGCGCCGGTCTTGATTTGATCCAGGGCCTCGTCGAGATATTTTGCCGGAACGCGTATGGTCACAGATGCCTGTGGCACGGTGGCACCGCCTTGGAGCGTGGTTTGCCAAAGGTTGGACGAGACGACAAAGCCATCCATCTCCTCGGCCATAGCCATGATCTCATCCAAGGTTTGGGCCGGGTCTTTGACCACAATCGAGAGGTTGGCGTTTTTGATGACCATACGATTGGCCGCGGCGGTGGAAGTATCGTCGGCTGACCAGGCTGTGTCTCCTTCCGGAGCGGCGGGCGCTTCCATCTCAACGGAACTCTCTACAGCCGCGTCACCTCCATAGCCGGCTACTTCTTCTCGGGCCACCATCGGCTCGGCAGCGTATTGGGCCGCTCCGCATCCGGTTAAGAGCAATAAGGCCAAAGATAGGGCAAGAATCGTTTTTTGCATTTTCGTACTCCTTCTTTCAGAACTAGGTACCGAATCGTCATCCTTATAACGTCAAAAATGGGAGAAAAGTTCCCAAAACTCGATCCAATCTTGTAACCTACCAACCTGCGCTCAAGCGGTCGATATGGCGTTGAGGCAGATTAACCTCTCGCATTCGTTCCTGGACGGCGGCAATATCATAGGCAACCCGGCGAAACTCGATTGTCTTTTGTTCGTTGTCGACAAGGGCATAGGCCGACCTGGGATTGCGGTCACGAGGTTGCCCCACCGAGCCAGGATTGATGATCATACGGTCTTGTAACTCGATGGTTTGATTCTCTTCCGGAATGATCAATTCGACACGCGAGTCGTTGGATTCGGTTCGAAAAACGGTGGGAAGGTGAGAATGGCCTACAAAGCTATACGGCGTCGATAGGAAATTGAAATTCTCCCATGCGGTGCGTGTGTTGATGATGTATTCCCACACGGGCTGGCGGGGACTGCCGTGAGCCAGGGTGGTGTCCCCTTTGACGGCATGGGTGGGCAACCCGCGCAAGAACTCCAAATTCTTGGATGAAATATGCTTTTGCGTCCAACGAAGCGCCCGGCGTGCTTCGATATTGAAGGTGTCGATCTCGATTTTTCCCATGGTGGCCATATCGTGATTGCCGACCAGGGCTGTCAGGTTAGACAAAGAGCGCACCCGCCGGATGCATCGGTTGGGGTCCGGGCCATAGCCAACCAGGTCTCCCAGAAACCAGACGGCATCAAACGAGCCAGCATCGTCCAGAACAGCTTCCAACGCGGTCAAGTTAGCGTGAATATCGGAGAGGAGCAATACCTTCATGCGTATAATGTTAACACAAAATTAAGCGAATGGGAGTTTTTTTCCACGGGAAGGCGAAATTCCGAGCTGTGCATCCTCCGAATTTATTGTCCGAGAAAAGCGCTGCGACGAAATGTATACCTAAATCACGCTTTACCTTGGCGGTGCTTCGCGTTATGATCAAGGACAATGATGAAAAATGGAGTATCGGTTTGAAATCACATCCCGCCCCTAATATCCTCTTGCTTGGTACCTTGTTCGGCACGACCCTGGTCGCCTCTCGATTCAGCATCGGCTTGATGGCCCCGTTGACCTACGTCGGCTTGCGGCTCGGCTTTGCCAGTCTTCTGTTTATGGGCATCTACTCCCTATCCATTGGAGGCCGCGCCTGGTCTCGCGACCCCCTGCTCTGGCGAAGGGCTGTCATCCTGGGCGTTTTTGGAACCGCCGTACCGATGATCTCTTTCACCACGGCGATGCAGTATCAGTCCAGCGGCGTCACCTCGGTGCTGATCACGGTTTCACCCGCGCTTACGGCCGTGTTGGCCCATTTCATGCTGCCCGATGAACCCCTAGACTTGCGCAAAGGGATAGGTGTCGCCTTGGCCTTTATCGGCGCCTTGATTCTGGCCATCCGCGGTGAAAGCGGCTTGCCGGGATTGTCCAAAGCCAGCCCGATCGGTTACGGACTGGTCTTCTTTGCGATCACCTGCACCAGTTCGATGAACATCTTCATCCGCAAAAAGATGCGCGAGTATTCTTCTTTCGATGTGGCCGCCATCCGGATTGTCACCGCAGCCATCATTATTCTGCCTTTGTCCGTGTGGTTGTCTCGCTTCGACATTTCCGGCGTCGGTCAGGGCGGCTGGGTGATCGTTCTTTATGCCGCTGTCGTCGGGACATTTTTTGCCATGCTGCTAGATTTTGCCAACACCAAACGGTTTGGCGCCACCGTGGCGGTGATGGTAACCTATGTGATCCCGATTGTGACCCTGCTGATTGGCGCGTTGATGCTCGACGAAGCCATCACCATGGTGATGGTCATCGGGATGAGTTTCATCATCGCTGGTATCTGGCTGATCACCCGCAAGTAAAACCACCCGAAAATAGCGACTCGATTGATGTTAAACCGGATTTGGAAGAAGACATCCTTTTTCTTCACCCGCCCGATTTCTTTATTGGGGAGCTACCCCTGGGAGAACTTGCGCCCTGACCTCACCGCGGCCCTGACCGTGACGATCGTCTTGTTGCCGCAAGCGCTGGCCTACGCCATGATCGCCGAACTGCCCCCCCGCATGGGCCTCTACTCGGCAATCGTCGCCGCGGTCGTCGGGGCGCTATGGGGCTCATCCAACCATCTCCATATAGGCCCAACCAACACCATCGCCCTGCTGGTTCTGTCCGTGCTGGTGACCATCGCGGAACCCGGCTCACCAGAATTCATCGCCGCGGCCAATTTGATGGCCGTTTTTGTCGGTATCTTCGTCCTGATTTTAGGATTGGCTCGTTTGGGCTTGTTGGTCAACTTCGTTTCCGATTCGGTTATAATCGGCTTCACCGCCGGGGCCGGTGTTCTCATTGGAGTTAATCAACTGCACTCCTTACTCCGCCTGGACATCCCCAGCAGCCACTCGTTCCTGGTCACCCTGCGAGCGATCGTAGAGAATTTCGGCCAGAGCCACTTGCTCAGTCTATTATTTGGCGTTTGTTTGATTCTGTTCATCGCCTTGCTCCAGTATTTTCGTCCAGACTGGCCCGTCCATCTGCTGGCCATGATTCTGGCGGGCGGTATTGTGGCCACATTTGGGCTCCAAGAACATGGCATCGAAGTGGTCGGCAAATTGCCCCGCACGCTGCCCCCGTTGTCGACCTTTTCCGTTGATTTGGCTCTCCTCGGCAACGTTGGCATCGGGGCATTGGCCGTCGGGGCAATTGGACTGGTCGAATCGGCTGCGATTTCGCGCTCGATTGCCAGCCATTCGGGCCAGCGATTGGATAGCAATCAAGAATTTGTCGGTCAAGGGTTGGCCAACATCGCTTGTGGGCTTTTCTCCGGCTTCCCCGTCACCGGCTCCTTCACCCGCTCGCAAGTCAATTACGAAGCGGGCGCCAAGACATCCCTGGCTAGCCTATTTTCGGGCATCTTCGTCACCGTCGCCGTCTTGATCTTTGGTCCCCTGACCGCCTATGTCCCTCGTACGGCCCTGGCCGCTGTGCTGATGGTCACGGCCTACAGCATGATCGACCGCATCGAAATCGCCCGCATCTGGCGGGGCACACCCAGTGATGCCTTCATCATGGTGGTGACTTTTTTTTCAACATTGTTTTTGTCGCTTGAATTCGCCGTACTGACGGGTATTTTGAGTTCCCTGGTCATCTACATCTACCAGACCAGCGCTCCCCGCGTTGTTCCCGTCGCCCCCGCCCGGGATTACCACCACTTCACTCACCAGCCGGAGAAAGCCCCTTGCACCCAACTGGCGGTCTTCAACATCCTCGGCGATCTCTACTTTGGCGCCACCAACCATATCACCGAGTCGATTCGAAAATATATCGAAGAACATCCCACCCATCGGTTTTTGTTGCTGCGGATGAACAGCGTCCACCAGGTCGACATCAGCGGGATTCATGCCCTGGAGACAATCGTCGAGATAATGCGAGAACGCGGCGGCGATGTTTACATGATGCGGGTGCATAAACCCGTGCTGGAGACAATGAAAACGACCGGCTTTTACGACTTCCTCGGCGCCGACCATTTTTTGCGGTATGAAGACGCCGTCTCCTTTTTGTTTCATCACGTCATGGACCCGGCGGTGTGTATCTATGAGTGTGACCAGCGCGTCTTCAAGGAATGCCAGAATTTACCCCGACCGATCGAGCATCCCCTGGAGATGCCCATCCAAACGGAGCTTCCCACCTATCAGGTGCCCAGCGTCCCCCCGCGCCAATTGTGGCAGGCGTTACAGAGCGAGAATCCACCCCTGGTGGTCGATGTGCGCGAGCCGCGCGAATTCGACCAAGGCCATATCCCCGGAGCCATCTCAATGCCACTCTTCAAGTTGCTCTCGGATCCCAGCCAACTTCCCCGCGATGAACCCCTCGTTTTCGTCTGTCAGAGCGGACGCCGCAGCAAACGTGCCATCTATCTGCTCTGCAACCAGGGCTACAAAAATGCCAAATTCCTCGAAGGAGGTCTTTTGGCATGGGAGGCAGCAGATTTATTGACAGCGATAGAAAAGCAGGCCAACGATGCATGAAAATATATCTCCCAATTTAGGGCTGGATTTGGTCCGTGCCACCGAGGCGGCCGCGCTAGGCGCGGGCCGCAGTATGGGACGCGGTAATAACACAATCGCCACCCGCCAGGCCACAACCGCGATGATAAAAGAGCTCAACAGCCTCGATATCGATGGGTATGTCGTCATCGGGGAAGAGGGGCGGATCGGCTCGACCTCGATCTTGAAAAGTGGTACCCATGTTGGTACAGGGAATGGCCCTCCCATGGATGTGGTAGTGGATCCCATTGATGGCACCGAATTTTTAATCAAAGGGCGCGCCGGCGCCATTTCGGTCGCAGCGGTAGCCCCTCGCCATGCCATGTGGACACCCGCCCCGGCGGTCTATATGCACAAAATCGTCGTCGGAGCGGAGGCCGCCGAGGCGCTCGTGCCCGAGTGCATGGACGCGCCCGCGGCCTGGACTCTCGCCCTGGTTGCCCGGGTGATGGACAAACCTGTCCGTGACCTGGTTGTCTTCATGCTCGACCGGCCCCGACACGCTGATCTAATGTCCGAGATTCAATCGACAGGCGCGCGGGTGATGGCCCGCGATCATGGTGACATCGCCGGAGCCTTGATGGCGCTGAATAAAGATGTCAATGTCGATATTCTCATGGGGATCGGCGGGGTTGCCGAGGGAATCTTGGCAGCCTGTGCCGTAAAAACCCTGGGAGGAGCAATGTTAGCGCGCCTGGCCCCCCAGTCCGCCGAGGAGCGGGCGGCGATCAAGAACGCGGGCATGGATGTCGGCCGCATCTTGAGCAACGACGAACTCGTCAGCGGGGGCAACACTTACTTCTCGGCCACCGGCATCACCGATGGAATTCTCTTCGCCGGGGTCAGTTACCGGGGAGAGTTTGCTGAAACAGAATCGTTGGTCGTGCGAGGCGATACCGGCACCCGCCGCGTCATCCGGACCGAGCATCTCTTGGTCGGTGGTGTGGAATAACGAACAATTCGCGGGATTCCTTGCCGCCCGTTTGAGTGACTTGGCCCAAGGCGATGATGTCTGGTTGAGCAAAGCTGTGATCGAAGATCCGCACGCGCGTAAAATAGCCGGCGAATTACATGGCGACCACGATGAGAAGGTAAACTTGCGCGGTATCGCTGGCGAGGTGGATGTTTGTCGGTTGCAAATCTGAACGTCAAATCATGACTGGCGAATCTCCGCCACAGTGACGCCATTGCCGCCTTCATTGGGTTTGCCCGCCTGGAAGGATTGGACTTGGGGGTGTTTGTCCATGGCTTTGCGCACCACCTGGCGCAATTTGCCGGTACCCTTCCCGTGGATGATTCGCACCCACGGCAGCCGGGCCAGATAAGCCTGGTCGATATAGCGTTCCAGCGAAGAGAGCGCCTCTTCGGAGCGCTGGCCGCGCAAATCGAGCTCGACGCCGGGCGATTCGTGCTTGTGCTCCACGGCTCGGCGTTCGCTTCTTTGAACCTCTATTTTCTCCCCGGAATCAGCTTCCTCGTCCGGCTTGGAACGCACGATCAAGTCAGATAGTTTGGCCTTGACCCGCAATCTGCCCACCTGAACCTCAGCCTTGTTCTCACCAATCGTCTGAACGATGCCCTTCTTGCCCAGGCTGCGTACCTCCACTTTTGCGCCCAGCCGCAGCGGGCCTTGATGGGGGATCATCTCTGGCTCGGGGGCCCGGCGTTCCACCGGCTCTTCGACCTCTTCGGCCGCGGCCTCGATTTTCGCTTCGGCTTCTTCAATCGCCTCCAAAGGTTGCCGGGCTTGGAGCAGTTCTTTTTTCAAAGCGCCGATCTCTTCCCGGATCGTCTCCAAATCTGCTTCGGCTTCTTGGCGTGCATCCTCAAGCACCTGGCGGCGTTCATCCTCGATCTTGACCAGGCGTTCTGCCAGCTCAGCCCGCATCTGCACAGCTTCATGTTTGGCCCGTTCGGCCCGCTCCCTGGCCTGATCTGCGCGCTTGCGCTGTTTGTAAATCTCATCGAGTAAGTCGTCGGCCTTCAATTCGGCCGGATCGATTTTTTGGCGCGCCCCCTCGATGATGTCAGCGGGCAGGCCCAGCCGCTCGGCGATGGCGAGGGCGTTGGAACGCCCCGGCAGCCCGATGGTCAGGTGATACGTCGGTCGCAGCGTTTTGAGATCAAATTCCATGCTGGCATTGACGGCGCCTTTGGTGGCATGGGCATAGGCTTTCAGTTCGGGGTGATGGGTGGTCACCAAGGTGGTGATTCCCCGCTCCAACAGGTAGGTCAACAACGAGCGGGCCAGGGCAGCGCCCTCCTGGGGATCGGTACCGGCCCCCAATTCGTCCAGAATCACCAACGACTGGGCGTCGGCCTGCTCCAAAATGTGGATGATGTTGTTGATATGGCCCGAAAAGGTCGATAACGATTGCTCGATGGATTGCTCGTCGCCGATGTCGGCGAAAATCTTCTTGAACAGGCAGATCTCCGATTGGGGATGGGCGGGGATGTGCAAGCCGGACTGGGCCATCAGGGCCAGCAATCCCACCGTTTTGAGGGTCACGGTTTTTCCGCCGGTGTTCGGCCCGGTGATGATCAGGGCATAGTTCTTGGCGAAGAGCTCCACATCGACGGGCACGACCTCACCAGGATCGAGCAGGGGATGGCGAGCCTCGAACAGGCGAATCCGGCCCTGTTTGGGGCGAATCTGTTCCCCACCCTTGGCGACACGGATCGGGTGGAGGGTTGGTTCCGCTGCCCGGAGCACTTCAGCGTACTTGGCGCGCGCCAAGGCCAAATCCAAATCGGCCAACGCCTCGATCATCTCGGACAAAACCGGCGCGTGCTCGCCGACCTGGGCCGTCAAGGCGGAGAGAACCCGCCGCTCTTCGTCGCGCTCGTCCAATTGAAGCTGGCGATATTGATTGTTTTTCTTGACGATGCTGGCCGGTTCGATATACAACGTCGCCCCCGAGGCCGATTGGTCGTGAACGATGCCATCGATCTGTTTTTTATCGTCCGCCCTTACCGGGACGACGTAGCGTCCATCCCGCTGGGTGATGATCGCCTCTTGCAGGTAACGGCTCATCTGGCTGCTGTGCACCATCCGCTCCAATTGTGACAACAGGCGATCATGTTGGGTCTTCAGTTCCCGGCGGATGCGGGCCAATTTGGGCGAGGCCGAATCGAGGATTTCACCCCGGTCGGATAAGGTCTGGCTGATGGCGTCGACCAGGCCGGTAGACGTTGGGAATCCCAGACTGATCTCAGCCAGGTAAGGGAATTGATCTCCCCGGCGCTCGAAAATCCGGCGCAAATTGCGCGCCGCGATGAGGGTATATTTGATATCAAGAAATTGATTTGCCTGAAGCACATCGTGGCGGACAGCAGCTTTCAGCGAGGTGCGGATGTCGCGCGTGCCGCCGATGCTGATCTCCGGTTTCAGTTCCAGCAACTCGCGCGCCTCGCCGGTTTCGGCCAGCGCATGGCGGACGTGGTGGAGCTTGTTCATCGGCCGCAGGGCACGCGCTTTCTCCGCCGAAACGGGAAAGTCGCAATGGGCGGCCAATCGCTCCAGAATTTGATCGTATTCAAGCGTTTTGAGTGATTTTTGATCCATGGTTGATAAGAGAGTCTACCACATCGCTATCATGCAGCGTAGATGGGGGAAATCGTGGGATAATGTGGGATAAGTTTGGATAATCGTATGTTCCAGTGGTTGAACTTTTCCGCTAATGGTGTATATAAGGAATACGAAGAGCGAGTGCCAACGCTATGGAATGAGCGCAAAACACTGAAAAAGTTCAATTCCTCCCCTTTGTACGGATAATCCCAAATTTAACCCAGAGCCGTAGAGTGTGTGGGCAGGCACACTTAATTAAAAAAAACACGCATAGTATTTTGCCCCTCAAGGAGTTCTGCGCAGTTTAATCGAGCGGCTGCTTATCCATGGCGTAGATGCAGTCCTCGTCCCCCATGGCGTGACACTTGACTTCTTGGATACGAAAATGTTTCTCGGTGGCCCAGAAGGAGGCCGCTTTGAGCACCCCAACGCCCAGGTGGCAGACCGGTTCTTGCGCTTCTCGCTCCCAACACATCGGGCACCGCTCGATCACCCAGTACCAGTACTCATCATCTTCGCCGATGCTGACAACCTGGTCGCTGACTGTGTTGAAGAATTTGGAGAAAAATTGAAGCCCCAACTTGGCGCGCATTTGCAAGGTGCCAACTTTCATCGCCGCGCGGGCAGCTTTCTGCACCTTGTCGTATTTGTGTAAGCTGTGCTGAAAGGTCTCTTCCCCTCCGCGGGTGGCAAACACACGGGCGCCCTTGGAGCCGTACATATCGTAAAGCGCTTGTTGAATCTTGGCCACATGGGTGAACGGAAATGCTTTCTTGATGTTGTCGGGTGGATATTTGTCAATATACTCTTGCAATCCGGCCAAATTTAAGATGGCGTTGACGCCATTTTTACCTAAGATATCTTCTGCGGAGGTAATGATACTGCGGCCCCAGATGTTGGGGTAGAAATATTGATCCGTCATATTGTCGTCCTGATAATCGATGTAGATGGGTTTCACTACGATTTTAAGATAAAGGCGGTGAATTGTCACTTTAATCCACGTACCTGCCCCAATTTATAAAAGGCACGCTATAACCATATCAAAAAACCGCATTTTTTGGAAGAGGAGACCACAAAATAGCATAAATTTGGTATCATTGTTTGTGAATAATTTGATTCCCCATCCCAAGGTACAAAAAGTTGATCATGGAGGTCACAATGCAACCCGATCTAACCTCAGAGCTTCTTGAATTGGTACGACTCGCCTCGACGAGCTTGCCCCCCGACGTGGAGCGAACGTTATGCGCTTGCATGGAAGAGGAAGAATCAGGCTCGGCAGCCCGCGGCGCGCTGGAAACGGTTCTCCGCAACGTCGAGATGGCGCGCCAGAATTCTACACCCATCTGCCAGGATACCGGTACGCCCATTTTTTACGTCCAAATTCCCCAGAATTGGAGCCGGCGCCAGTTCCGGGAGCAGATTGAAGCTGCCGTCGTCCAGGCTACTGAAAAGACCTATCTGCGTCCTAACTCGGTCAACGCTGTCACCGGCAAGAACACGGGCGACAACACCGGCGATGAGCATTATCCCACCGTCCACTTCGAGGAAGTCGATCCGAGTGAGCCGTTGGTCGTCGATTTGATTCTCAAGGGCGGCGGTTGTGAAAATGTCAGCGCTCAGTATAAGTTGCCCAATAGCCGTCTGGGCGCGGGGCGCGACCTCGAGGGGGTCCGCAAGGTGGTGCTCGATGTCGTCAATCAAGCCCAGGGTAAAGGCTGCGCGCCGGGGGCATTGGGTGTTGGCATCGGCGGCGACCGAGGCTCGTCTTACCTGGCCTCCAAAGAAGCGCTTTTCCGCCAGCTTGATGATACCAATCCTGATCCCGTTCTGGCCGAGTTGGAAGAACACATTACCACGGACGCCAATCAATTGGGCATCGGCCCGATGGGGTTTGGCGGCAAGACGACGGTACTGGGTACCAAAATCAAAGGGTTACACCGCCTGCCCGCCAGCTATTTTGTGTCTGTCTCCTACATGTGCTGGGCTTACCGCCGCCGAAAAATGGTTTGGGACGGCGAAGAAGCTAGCTATCAGTAGATTTCGGAGTGGTTCCTAATTCAAGATTCTCTACCGTACAACTATATCCTGCGGCGCAAAAATAGACCGCGGATGACGCGAATCAGGCGGATTTTCACGGATTTTTCTTGTTTTATCGTATCTTCTCAATATTTCGGGGTCTCCAAAAACGTTCAGAGAAAGAAATTGAACTTTTCCGCCAGGGCGTGCATACCCAAAGGGTACACCGGGCGAAAACTAAGGCAGAATGCGCGGGCGACATCGAAAAAGTTCCACGCCGGAGGCCGTCTCCCCAGCTTTTTGAGAAGATACGTTTTATCTGCGAAAATCCGTTAAATCCGCGTAATCTGCGGTCCATTTTCACAGATGTACGGTAGAGAAATTGTATCTTCTCAATACTTTGGGGAAACAGATTTGAGGGTTTCTATACCCCGTGGAGTATCTTCTCAATAAAGCGGGGTAAAGCCTCAAGCGTGTCATTCTTGCCGCGCTGTGCGTGCCCGCCAGGGGAAGCGCGGCGAGAGTGACATGTCCCAAGCTTCCCCCCTATTTTTTGAGATGATACCACTCAGAGACCAAAAGGAGCGCGCTTTCATGCAAACAAACATCAACCCTCGTGAAAAGACCACCCGACGACAGCGTTGGGCCTGGTATTCTTTCGATATTGGCAATTCCGCTTATGCCGCCGTGGTCATCTTGGCGATTTATGCGGCCTATTTCAAAAGCCATGTCGTCGGCGGGGTGGAGGGGACGCGTCTGTGGGGCATATCCGTTGGAATCGCCATGCTGGTTGTCGCCCTGACTTCCCCTGTGCTCGGCGCGATTGCAGATTTTTCCGGGGGCAAAAAACGTTTTCTGCTCGCTTTCACCGTCTTGGCCTGTGTCGCCACAGCGCTGTTGTATTTCGTCCAAAAAGGGGACATCTTCATCGGGATGCTGTTTTTCATCCTCGCCGAAATCGGCTACCGCGGCGGCCAGGTTTTCTACAACTCGCTGCTCCCCGAAGTCGCCGAACAGGATGAAATTGCCAAGGTCTCCGGCATCGGCTGGGCCATCGGCCTGCTCGGCGGAATCGCCTGCCTGTTGATCGTGATGGCATTGGTCACGCTGAACGAGGGGGTCTGGTTCGTGCGCTTTTCTCTGGTGATCACAGCGATCTATTTCGCCGTATTCGCCACACCGCTCTTCCTCTGGCTGCGTGAACGCGCCGAGCCAGAAGCATTACCGCCAGGCGAAAACTATCTCACCGTCGCCTACGGACGCTTGAAAACCACGATCCAACAGGTCAAACATTACCGTGAATACATCAAGTTCATGATCGCCTTTCTAATTTACAACGACGGCATCTTGATGGCGATCAGCTTCGCAGCCATTTTTGGCGAAGTGATGTTCGGACTTGACCAGCAGCAGATCATCTTGTTCATGATCCTGATTCAATTCACCAGCGTGATCGGCGCGTATGTCTCGGGCTGGCTGGCCCACCACATGGGTGGAAAGATATCTTTGTTGGTCTTTCTCGTCTTGATGCTCGCCTCCGTGGTGGGCTTGTTCGTCAACCAGACCATCCCCGGCTTTTACATCGCCGGAGGCTTTGCCGGGTTAGCCCTCTCGGCGGTGCAGTCAACCAGCCGAGCCATGGTTGGGCTGCTGGCCCCTGAGGGAAAAAGCGCCGAATTCTACGGTTTCTTCGCCGTGGCCGGGCGCACCTCCTCGTTCATTGGCCCGACCATCTATGGCCTGGTGGCCGCCGAGATGGCGCTTTGGTTCGCCGCGCGGGGGGATCAAATCTCCTTCTTGTGGTTCCGGGCCAATCCGCTGGGTGCGCCGTTCTCAGAACAATTGGGGCAACGCGTGGCGATTCTCTCCGTGATTGTCTTTTTGGTGGTCGGGCTGGTATTATTGGGTTTTGTCAACGAAAAAGAAGCCCGTTCCCAACGCCAAAACCATCCTTTATGATCCAAAAAACACAACGCCGTTTCTTGCTGTTAGCCGCGCTCTTCTTGGGCCTCTACGCCCTGGCCTTGAGCCTATCCCCGGCTGTGATTGCCCGATCCTGGCAGGTCGATCTCCGCTGGAGCCACTGGATGGGCTATCTCGTCTGGTTGATCGGCTTCCTTCTGGCCCAGCGGGCGACCGGCCGATTTCTGTCCCGGCGAGACCCTCTCTTGCTGCCCCTTGTCGCTCTGTTGAGCGGATGGGGATTGATCACCGTCTGGCGCTTGTCGATCTATTTTGGCCTGCGCCAAACCATCTGGCTTCTCATCGCCCTGGGCGCGTTGGTGGGCGGCTTGCGGTTGCAACAACCCCTCGAAACCTTGCGGCGGTACAAATACCTTTGGCTCAGCAGCGGCTTGCTGCTCACCGCCCTGACACTGATCTTTGGGACCAACCCCATGGGCGCCGGGCCGCGTCTGTGGCTCGGTTGCTGCAACATCTATTTTCAACCCTCCGAACCGCTCAAACTTTTGCTGGTCGTTTACCTGGCGGCCTACTTTGCCAATTGGGGAACCTCCTTCCGCCCTGATCGATCTGAGGGGAACAATCAAGCGCGTCGCCTCCAAGTGCTCGTCCCCACGCTGATCATGACCGGCCTGGCCCTGCTCTTGCTCATCGTCCAGCGCGATCTGGGCACGGCTTCGCTCTTCATCTTCATTTATTCGGTGATGATCTTCCTGGCCACAGGTTGGCGCTTGATCCCCCTCGTGAGCCTCTTGGGGTTGGGCTTAGCCGGAGCGGGGGGCTATTTGCTCTTCGATGTCGTCCGCTTACGTGTGGATGCCTGGCTGAATCCCTGGCTCGACCCCAGCGGGCGTTCCTATCAGATCGTGCAATCGCTGATCGCCGTGGCCAACGGCGGCATTTTTGGGCGCGGCCCCGGGCTGGGGAGTCCCTCGGTGGTGCCCGTGGCCCACTCCGATTTTGTCTTCGCCGCCATCGCCGAAGAGACAGGGCTGGTCGGCGCACTGGGCTTGTTGATCCTGATCGCTTTGTTGACTCAGCGTGGCCTGCGTATCGCCCTACATGCTCAAGAGCCCTTCCACCGCTATTTGGCCGCCGGTCTGACCACCAATATCCTGGCGCAAAGCGTGCTCATCATCGGCGGCAATTTGCGCTTGTTGCCCCTGACGGGGGTGACCTTGCCCTTCATTTCCTATGGCGGTTCCTCGCTGTTGGTTTCTTTTCTGGCCATCATGCTGCTCTTTCACATCAACCAGGCAGGCGATTGGCAGACGTCCCCAGCGACTGCGCTCGCTCCATCCAGCCTTGGCGCTTCATTACCCGCTTTTTTCCTGGCCTCGTTGGCGGCCGCCGCTCTCACGGCTGGATGGTGGGGCTTCTACCGCGGCCCCGATTTGCTCACCCGCACCGACAATCCCCGCCGGGCCATTTCCGATCGCTACGTGCCCCGCGGCGCTATCTTCGATCGCTTCGATACGCCCCTGGTCGAAACGGAGGGGCAAACGGGCCAGTACAAGCGCTATGTCCACACCCCGGAGCTTGGCCCGGTGCTGGGCTACAATCACTCCATCTATGGCCAGGCCGGGCTCGAAGCCAGCCTCGACCCCATTTTGCGTGGCCTACAGGGTCAGGATGCGTTCACCATCTGGCGGCATCACTTGCTTTACGGGCAGCCGCCGCCCGGCTTGGATGTGCGCTTGACCCTCGATTTGGAGTTGCAACAACAGGCCGATGCCTTGCTCGGCGATTACGCTGGGGCTTTGGTTTTGATGCGGGCGGATACGGGCGAGATTTTGGTCATGGCTTCGCACCCGTTTTATGACCCGAATCAAATGGAGACTCAGTGGGAATCCCTGATTCAGGATGAGCGCGCCCCGTTGCTGAATCGGGTCATGCAAGGGAGCTACTCGGTCGCGGGTCTGAGCGGGCCCCTGTTCCCGGAACAGATTCCCGCTTCCTGGCGGGACGGCCTGCCGCTACGCCTGCCCGGAATCGATATCCCGCTATCGGAAACGGAAGCCAGCCCCATGGGAGTCACGTTGCTCGCTGCCTCCCTCGCTAATGAAGGCCTGCAAGCGCCTCCCCGCCTGGTCCAAGCTTATCGCCATCCCGAAGAAGGTTGGATTCCGATTTCGCCGCTGGGCCAATCCGAGCAAGTTTTTTCATCCACCCAGGCAAACGCGATCCTCACAGAGATGGAATCCGAAAATCGATCCGGATGGCATTTGGCTTTGACTCCCGAGGGCGAAGATGTAACCTGGTTTGTGGGGGGCAGCTTGGACGATGAGCCCGTAGTTTGTGTAATCGTTCTGGAAGAAAAAAATCTCCCCCTGGCGGAGGAGATCGGGTTGGAGATGTTGGCGGGGGCGGCGAGGCCCTAATCCGGTGGTGTGAAATTGGTCAAAACCTCACAGGACTCAGACCCTGTGAGGTTTTTAAGGTGGTGTAGGCGTAAACGTGGGCGTGGTGCGGGGGGTTCGGCTGGGCGTGGGCGAGATGGTCGGCGTGGGGGTGAGCAAACCATCGGCCGTGATGATGACGTTGACGACCTCGCCAAATAGGCCCAGTTTGCCCAGTTCGACGTCATTGTAGGTCACGTAGAGGCCTTCTCCGTTGCCCGAAAGGATTTCAATGCTTGTTTCGCCGCCGAAGGTGTAAGCCTCGCCGGGGGCGACGCGCCCGTCGAAGGCTACTTCATCGTCGACAGTGACGCGCATGTAGGCGCGCTGACTTACATCAATTTGGGCGTGCACGGCGCCGGTTGTTTCTACCAGCGGGTTGGCTTCTTCTTCCGCTGGGGCGGCCTCGGCTGCTGTTTGGGTTTGGTCGGCCCCGGCCTCTTCCAGGGGGGCGAAAACCGTCTCGGTCGGCGTCGGTGCCAGCGACTCGGTCGGGGAGGGAAGCAACACCTCGGCGATGGAGGGAACGGTCGGTACCGGCGTTTCCTGCGAACGGGCCGAAGAGATGCGGATACCCGCCCATAACGCGAACAGGATCAAGAAAACGATCAAGGTTCCACCCAGGAGCAATTCCTTGGAGAAAAAGCGTCCAGCTGGGGTCACTTCTTTGGGCTTTTTGCGTTTTTGCTCTTGTTGGTCGGGTGGTTGCGCCTCTTGCCGTTCTTGCCATTGAGCTTGTAAGCGCTCGGCAAATCGGAGCAGCAAGGGTTCGGGATCGAGGCTGAGGAATTGGGCGTAGTTTTTGAGCATCCCGCTGCCCTGGGCCATGGAGGGCAGCGAATCGAAATCACCGTTTTCGAGCGCCTCGAGGTAATGTGTTTTCAGGTAGGTGTGTCGTTCTACGTCTTCCAGCGAAAGGCCTAGGACCTCTCTTTGGGTCTTCAGCGCTTCCCCAATTGATTGAAAGGATGGTTCTGGTTGTTCGGGTTCTTCCGGCGGTGTTTCTTGTTCCACCTCCTGTTGGTTGGATTCCTTTCTGGCCGCGATCAGGTTCGTGAGTGTATCGCTTTGCAAGCGTTCGATCAAGCGGTTGCCGTCCAGGTTCAAAAAAGCGGCATAGGCGCGCAGAAAGCCGTGCGCCTGGGCCTGGGACGGAAAGGCATCGAAGTCCCCCGATTCCATGGCGCGGAGGTAGTGAGTGCGGATATGAGTAGCCTGCTCGACTTCTTCGAGGTTGATTTTTCGATCCTGGCGAGCTTGCCGAAGCTTTTTGCCAATGGCTGGTTTCATACTGGCAATTATACAAGATATTACGGATTTTTATGAGGAAGCCAGGAAACCTTGAATTCTGTAACCGTCTACCGAAGCTCCGCCTTGCGACGTCCCTGATAGTGTCCACATATTTCTGAACCATCCCCAAGGAAAATACAAAAAACCGGCCTGTTGCAAGGCCGGTTTCTTGGTTCAGGTCAAAAGGTGGGCTTTATTCTTCTTCGGGGGCTTCGTCCTCAAGGCCGACTTCGATTTCGTCTAAGTCATCCAGAACCTCGTCTTTGTAATCGGCCCAACCGACGGACTCGGTTTCTGCCTGTTCGGCTTCTTCGGCCAGTTCTTCGGCCTCTTCGATCGATTCTTCGGGCGTCTCACCTTCGCGATAAACGACGACGTCGATCTCGGGGATCAAGTCGACGGTTAACCGGATCGGAACGGTGTGTTCACCGATCATGCGCAGGGGTTGGGCGTCAACCTGGCGATGGCTGAGTTCCAGGTCAAGTTCCTCGTTGACCGCTTCGGCGATCATGCGGGTGTTGACCGATCCATACAGGCGGCCTGTCTCGCTGGCCCGCACCGGGAAGGTCAGGCGGACATCTGCCATCTGTTCGGCGATGCCGCTCATCTCTTCGTTGAGGATAGTGCGCTCTTTGTCGGCCACCTCGCGGATGTAATCGGCCCGTTGGACGGCGGCAGACGTAGCCAGAACGGCGAATCCCTGGGGGATTAAATAGTTACGGCCGTATCCATTGGCAACTTTCTTGACATCGCCGGCACGGCCGAGTTTATACACGTCTTTCAGGAGTAATACTTTCATTTGTTCTCTAGCCCTTTCGTAAAATGGATTTGCTTTCTCGCCTCGGGCGAAGGGTACAACGCCCAAGCGGGGCACATTCTACCAAACTGCGGGGTAGGCGTCAATGTGTTTGCGATTTGGCGAGACCTCCCCGTTTGGATATAATCGCGGCGATGCGACGATACGGTTGGCTGTTTCTCTGGTTTAGGACTTACGCAGCTCGCCGATTCGCTCTGCGTCCCCGTAGGGGGAAGCTTGTCGAAATCAGCGAACTGCGGCCGAAAAGCGTATTTCCGCGGCGTGGCCTCACAGCCACTCGATCTTTTCTTCTTCTCCCCACCGCATCCGCAGGTAGGATTCATACCGCGCTGGATGGACGCGCCCATCTTGCACGGCTTCCTTGACCGCGCAGCCGGGCTCCTGCATATGTTTGCAATTGCTGAACCTGCAATCGGCCACCAGAGCACTTATTTCGGGAAAATAACCGTCCACCTCCTCGGGATGGATGTCCCACAACCCGAAGGCCTTCAGGCCGGGGGTGTCGGCCACGTAGCCGCCACAATCGAGGGGAAACATCTGCCGGTAGACGGTGGTGTGGCGTCCCTTTTTGGTCGTTTCGCTGACCTCCCGGACGCGCAAGCCCAACTCCGGCTGGATCACGTTCAACAGGCTCGATTTGCCCGTCCCCGATGGGCCGGCCAACATGGAGACCTTGCCGGTCAATTGCTCTCGCAGTTCGTCGACGCCCTCGCCCGTGAGGGCAGAGGTATACAGCACCGGATAGCCGATCTTTTTGTAATGGCCAAAGAGCTTCTCGGCGGTTTTGATGCCGACCAGGTCGACTTTGTTGAAAACAATGAAAGGGGGAATGTGCGCTTGTTCAGCCACGATCAGGAAGCGGTCCAACATGCGCAGGCGCGGCTTCGGATGTTTGCAGGCGAACACGACGATGGTCTGGTCGGCGTTGGCGATCAATATTTGCTGATACTCGCCCCGCGCCGTTGGCGCCATGCGCGCGAACATATTTTCCCGCTCTTCGATCTCCTCGATCATGCCGGTGCCCTCCTCTTCGTCGAGCAGGGTGATCTGGACCCAATCCCCCAGTGCAACGATATCTCCCGTTTTGGGGCCTTGTTTCAAGCGCCCCCTCAGTTGACAAACAACCGAGCCTTCTTCTGTCTCCACGGTGTAGAAACCCGATTGCGTGCGAATAACCAATCCTCGCAGCGTTCTTTCTTCTTCCAGATCAATCTCCTTTCTGTGTTTGTAGTCAGTCACGCAGTGCAACGGAGTGACGTTAGCGTTCTTTAGCTTTTTTCAGAACGATCCATTTCTACGACTCCGGCTCTGGGGTGGCCTCTTCCTCTGGTTCAGGCTGGGCCAGCACACCCACCGAGGATTCCCAGGGCAAGAGATAGGTGCGGCGGCCTTCGTAATATTGTTGTACCATGGCTCGGAAGATTGGGGCAGCCACTTCGGAGCCTTCGCCAGCGTACTCGCCGATCACGACGATGGCGATGTCGGGTTTGTCTTCACGGTTGCGGTCGGTGTAGCCCGCAAACCAGGCGTGCGAATCGCCGCCGCCGGATTCGGCTGTGCCTGTCTTCCCGGCGATGGGGATCGTATTGCGGCTGTAGGTGCCCATGACGGAATAAGCCGTGCCGCGGCGATTCCCCACCACACTGCCCATGGCATCCTGAATCAGGGCCAGGTTATCCGGGCTGAGGGGTAACTCATCCTTGACGATGGCTTCAAACTCGCGCACGGGCTCCTCGCCGGACAGGCCAATCCGCGCGATGATTTGGGGCTGGTAGATCGTGCCGCCGTTGCCAATCGCGGCGATGAATTGGGCTACTTGCAGCGGGGTCACCAAAGTAGCGCCCTGGCCGATGGCGCCATTGATGGCTTCAACTTCTTCGGTGGGATCTGGGATAAACCCAGGCTCCTCTTCCACACCTTCAATCCCCGTGATGCTCCCCAGTCCAAAGGCGCGTGCCATTTCGGAGATCGCGTCGGTCAGGCCCTGGCGGTACAAATCCAGGCCGATGTGCCAGAAATAGGGATTGCAGGAACGCATCAAGCCCTCCGGCAGCGTCAAGATACCGCTGGGCTGAGTTATACATTCTCCCTCGGTGCGTAATTCTTCCTGGCAATGTTCCCAGGTCCAGTCATAGCGGGGCGAGATACCGGAGACTTCGGTGAATTCGTATTGGCAATCGTAGGTGGTTTCTGCGGTGTAGAGGCCGCTTTCCAAAGCTGCTGCCATGGTGATGATTTTGAAGACCGAGCCGAGCGGATACTGTCCCTGGGTGGCCCGATTCAACAACGGTTGCCCGCTGTAGGGCGAATAGATGTCTTCCAGCAGGGCGGCTCTGTTGTAATTGTTGGGCTCGAACGCGTTGGGATCGAACCAGGGCGAGGAGGCCATAGCCAGAACGCGCCCGGTGTCCACCTCCATGATCACGACCGCACCGGCGTATTTTTGCAGGGCCGCCTCGGCTGCCATTTGCAAGTCGGCATCCAGGGTTGTGTAGATCGGTTGGGAGGGTTGTGCCGAGACATCGGCCATTTGGGTAACGACGTTGTTATCCTGGTCGAGCACGTAGAGAGCGCCACCGCGATCCCCGGTCAGATATCCCTCGCCCCAGCGTTCAATCCCCTGGCGACCAACCAATTCGTCCCGGCTGTACCCGCGGCGCAATAATTCTTCTTGCTCCTCGGCCTGAATGCGGGATACGTAGCCGATCGCTTGTGAAGCAATCCCATTGTTATGATAATAGCGGCCCTCATAGGGATACATGATCAAGACACCGTCATCGTATCCATTTTCGATATTGTAATAACGCTCTACTCGCTCATAAAGCGCCTCCCCCAGCGGAAGGTACCAATCCACTCCCAAAGGAAAATCTTGGTACATCTTGGCGATCGCGTTGGGGTGCAGCCCGGTCAGCCATTGTAAGTCTTCAAGGAAATCTTCCTCTTGTTCCGGATCGATGTGTCCGGGCACAATTCCAATCGAAACGGCTTGGGCATGACTGACAAGAGCGGTTTCCTCGCGATCGTAGATATTGGCCCGGGCGGGGACATAGCGATCCATCCACAGGGTGTTGCCCCCGGCCAGTTCGGGCAGGATCAAGTCATCCGTCCACTGGACGCGCCAGGCATTCTCTTCCAGGGTCAAATTCATGATGACATCGCGTTGAATCTCGCCCACCAAGACGCTGTGGAGCTTGATTTGATAGCTGACTTGCGCGCTGGATGTGTTTTCCACCAGGGAAGATAAAATTTCGTAAGATACCTCATCAATGGCCGCTTTGGACATCGCGTGGCGGTAGCGCTGGGCGAAGTCTTCTCCACTGACGGCATCCTGACTCAAGGGAGTCAGCATAGCGTACATGCTGGCGTAATCATCCTCGCCCCAGGCATCCAAATAGGAGCTGACGGTGTCCTCCGCGTCGGGGATGGGCGTGGGAGTTGGTTGTTCCGTTGGAGGGATTGGGGTTTGTGTGGCTCGTTCAGGTGGAGGGGTCTCGGTCGCCGCCGGGGCGATCGGGCGGCATCCGGCCAACATCAAGATCAAAAGTAGGAGAATCCAGGTTTGTCTTTTCATAACGTTTCTCTTAAAATTGTTTCATAGACCGGGCATTGATACTTCAAATCAGACTGGCAAGCAGCGGGAACGTCGACGTTGGGCTTCAGGCCCATGTGCGCCAGTGTGCGCGTCAGGTGGCAAAGGGGTAAACCAACCACGTTGGCAAAGCAGCCCTGTAAATCAGGCGCGGGGTCAAAGCCCTCATGTTGGACCGCGTACGCGCCGGCTTTATCGAGGGGATCGCCGCTTGCGATGTACATACGCATTTCGGCATCGCTGTACGAGCGCATGGGCACATCCGTGGCGCTGAGATCGGTCAACAAGCGGTCCTGGCCGGGTTGAAAAACGGCCAGCGCTGTGTAAACTTGATGCTCTCGCCCGCGCAGGCGACGCAACATCTCCTCGGCTTCTGCCTCGTCTTGGGGCTTGCCCAGGAGTTCATCATCATCATCGACGACGGTTGTGTCCGCGGCGATGATGACGGAATCGGCGTTCCGCTGTCCTCCGGCAGTGAGGGCCTTCCGCTCTGCCAGGCGCAGCACGTAGGCTCGCGGCGCTTCGCCGGGGAGCACATCTTCGTTCACATCGGTGGGAGCAACTTGAAAGTTCCAACCCATCAACCCCAACAAATAACGCCGTCGCGGGGATGTAGAAGCTAAGATGAATTTCATGTCTTTTTTATGGTGATTCTGTTGGTGCAAGGGTAAAATGGTGCCTAGATGATTCTATCACATTTTGGCCATCCTTCTTTATAGTACAATCAACTCATCTTTTTATTGAGAAGTTGCTGGTTCTGACGGAATTTGTGGCGATCCCGACAGCTTTATTCCCCACAGCAGGAGGTTCTATGGAAGCACTCAAAAAACGCATTCTCGCAGAAGGTCAAAATCTAGGCGACGGCATTCTCAAGGTCGATAGCTTTGTTAACCATCAGGTCGATCCTGCTCTGATGCACGAGGCCGGGCGGGAGTTTGCGCGCATCTTTCACGATGTGGATGCCACCAAAATCCTGACCGCCGAAATTTCGGGCATCGCTCCGGCGGTGACAGCCGGGTATCACATGGGCATCCCCGTGGTTTACGCCCGCAAGCACAAACCCGTCACCATGCCCAACCAGGTTTTGCTCACCCTGGCGCCATCGCACACCAAAGGCCGTACCGTCGAACTGATCGTCTCGCCTGAGTATCTCTCCAACGGCGAGCGCGTTCTTATTATTGACGATTTTCTGGCCAGCGGCGCTACCATTCTCGGCCTGGTTCGCTTGGCCGAAACGGCCGGCGCGGTGGTGGTCGGCATCGGCACCTTGATCGAAAAGGCCTTCGAGCCTGGCCGCCAAAAACTGGAGCAGTTGGGCGTCCCCGTGCGCTCCCTGGTGGCGGTCAAAGCGATGCACGGTGACGACATTGTCTTTGTTTAAGCCATGCACGACACAATCGCTATCCTCGATTTTGGTTCCCAATACTCCCAACTCATCGCCCGGCGGGTGCGCGAGCAGCACGTCTATTGCGAACTCCACCCCTGGGACACCCCCTCGGACCAGGTCGTCTCTCCCCAAATTAAGGGATTCATCCTCTCCGGCGGGCCTGCTTCGGTCTACGCGCCGGAAGCTCCCCAGATTCCGGCTTATGTGTTGGAATCGGGATTGCCCGTTTTAGGGATTTGCTACGGGATGCAGGCCCTGACTCACGCCCTGGGCGGAGATGTCGCCCCCGCGGCCGAACGAGAATACGGTCTCGCTCGGGTGAGGGTTCTGACCCCGAATCCGTTACTGCCCCCGGGAGAGCACGACGTTTGGATGTCCCACGGCGACCGGATTGAATCCCCGCCCGCCGGATTCACGCCCTTGGCCGCCACCAAAAACGCGCCCATCGCCGCGCTGGGGGACGTCGGCCGCGGCTATTTCGGCGTCCAATTTCACCCCGAAGTCCGCCACACGCCCCACGGAGCGGAGATGCTGCGCCGCTTTGTGGTCGAGGTTTGCCAGGCTACCCCCGATTGGACTCCGGCTTCGATCATCGCCGAGAGCGTGGAGCAGATCCGCGCTCAAGTCGGCGACCGGCGGGTTTTGTCAGCCATCAGCGGCGGGATCGATTCCAGCGTGGCGACCACCCTGGTGCACCGCGCCGTCGGCGATCAACTGGATGCCATTTTCGTCGACAACGGCCTGTTGCGCAAAGGCGAGCCCCAGCAAGTAGTAACGACCTTCCGCGACCAGATTGGGGTGCGCTTGCACCCGGTCAACGCGGTGGAAACCTTTCTGGACGAACTTGCTGGCGTCACCGATCCCGAGGCTAAACGGCGTATCATTGGCGAGCGTTTCATCCGGGTTTTCGAGCGGCAGGCCGAAAAGCTTGGCATGCCCGACTTCCTGGTGCAGGGCACCATCTATCCCGACGTGGTCGAATCCAGCGCCCCCGACCGGGCCCAGGCTGCCCGCATCAAAACGCATCACAACGTCGGCGGCCTGCCCGAACACATGCACTTCGAGTTGATCGAGCCGCTGCGTTACCTGTTCAAAGACGAAGTCCGCGCTGTCGGCGAGGCCCTGGGCCTGCCCGACGCGATCGTCTGGCGGCAACCCTTCCCCGGGCCCGGCTTGGCCGTCCGTTGCCTGGGCGAGGTCATCTGGGAGCGCTTGGAACGATTACGCGCCGCCGATGCCATTTTCACCCAGGAATTGGCCGCTGAGGGCCTCTTGCGTATGCACTCGCCCGATGATTCCAACGCTGGCGGCGAAGAGCTGACCAGAGGTACGGCGCAGGCCTTCGCCGTGTTGCTGCCGATCCAATCGGTGGGCGTGATGGGCGACCAACGCACCTACCAGGAAACGGTTGTCCTGCGGGCGGTCACCAGCGAAGATTTCATGACCGCCGACTGGGCCCGCTTGCCCCTTGATCTGCTTGCCCGCACGGCCAATCGCATCGTCAACACGGTCGAGGGCGTCAACCGGGTCGCCTACGACATCACCAGCAAACCCCCGGGCACGATCGAGTGGGAGTGATTTCTAGACCCTCAACCCCTCTTCGGCTATAATGCCAGCATGCGATTTGATCTTTTTTCCCTTTTCTCCGAAACGCTGAAACCCTATCTGAGCAGCAGCATTCTCCAACGCGCCCAGGAGAAAAATCTGATTCAGGTTCATCTGCACGACATCCGTGATTGGACCATGGACAAGCACCACGTCACCGACGAGCCTCCTTACGGTGGCGGTGGCGGCATGGTGATGAAGCCGGAACCGATTTTCGCCGCCGTGGAGGATATTGTCGGCGCACCGCCTACTTGCCCCGTGGTGTTGCTCACCCCTCAGGGACGGGTATTCAACCAGGTCATGGCGCGCGAGTTGGCCGTGCAGCCGCGCCTGGCCCTGATCGCCGGCCGCTACGAAGGCGTCGACGAGCGCGTCCGCCAACATCTGGTCACCCATGAAGTCTCGATCGGCGATTATGTCCTCACCGGGGGAGAGCTTCCCGCCCTGGTGGTGATCGACGCGGTCACCCGCCTGATCCCCGGCGTGTTGGGCGACCCCGACGCCCCCAGCCAAGACTCCCATGCCGATGGTTTGCTCGAGCATCCTCACTACACCCGCCCGGCCAAATTCCGCGGCTGGAAGGTTCCCGATGTGCTGCGCGGCGGAGTCCACGCTCGCATCGAAAAGTGGCGGCGGCAACAATCGCTGCGACGCACCTGGCAACGCAGGCCGGAGTTACTCGAAGAGACCTATCTTTCTGAGGAAGACCTCGCCTTCCTGGAAAGCTTGAAGAACGAAGAGAGTAAAAAGTAGGTAACCGCTCAGACGTGTAGGGCAGGTATCCTTACCTGCCGAAAATGCTGACCATGACCCCAAAGCCATCTATTCTATACCGCGATGAAGCCCTGTTGGTTGTCGCTAAACCGGCAGGATTGTTGTCTTTACCCGACGGCTACGATCCCGATAAGCCCTATTTGCAAAGCCTGCTGGAACCGGCGTGGGGGCGCCTGTGGATGGTTCATCGCCTCGATCGCCCTGCCAGTGGCGTGCTCGTCCTGGCCCGCAGCGCCGATGCTCACCGCCATCTCAATGGCCAATTTGCCCGCCGTCAGGTCAGCAAAATCTATCATGCTCTGGTGACCGGCAAGCCAGCCTGGGAGGCCAACAAGGTCACGCTGCCGCTGCGGGCCAACGTCGGCCGCCGCAACCGCACAGCCGTGGATCACAGCCAGGGCAAATCGGCCAGCACCCAACTGAGGGTCTTGGAAACATTCAATCAGCACGCCCTGGTGGAAGCGTGTCCCGCTACGGGACGCCGTCATCAAATTCGGGCCCATCTTTACGCCCGAGGCCACCCGATCCTCTCCGATTCCCTCTACGGTACCGGAGAGATTTCACCGCTGATCGACCGCCTGGCGCTGCACGCCCGCTCCTTGCAGTTTAGCCATCCCCAAACCCAAGAGAGCGTTTGTTTCGAGGCACCCTATCCCGCCGATTTCAGCGCTGCCCTGCGCAAATTGGATTTCAAGTGATCGTAACCCTAGACACGATTGATTTGGGACGCTGATTCACACAGATTTTCATGATCTTTTGGACTTTTTGCTTCGCTATTTCCCTCTTCTTGGATTCAACTGGTAGACAACTTGTTAAATAATTGAGAGCCGGGTTTGCCAGCCCGGCTCTCTCTAAGGAGGAGAAGAAGAGAAATTGCCCTTCGCTTATGATAATAGCAGGTTCTCCTCTGGCTTGCATGACGCAAACCCTACGACAGCCCTACAGAAACCCCACACGATTGTTAGAATCGCATAAGAAGGGAGAAAACTCGAAAATTTGGCCTCAATTGGGCTTTTTCCTGTTCCAACCCGTCTTTATCTGTGGACAAAGATATAGATCAAGCGCGGCCAATTAATCGAGCGACACGTCGTCGAACGATGGCAATGCCTTCGTGAACCTCATCAACGCCTAAAAACAAGGCGACCAGCCCATAAACAAGTCCCCCCAACGCGATTCCAACGACTGCCACGAACCAGACGGGAGCATCTCCCATCAGGAATAACCAGCCCCATAAGGTCACAGCCATGGATGCGGCTGCGAAAGCAGCTTGCAGCCCGCAGCGTAGCACGCGCCGACCCTCGATCCCGTTCAGGCGGCGGCGCATTAAGACCAATAGGGCGACGGTTTCCAATCCGGTCGCCAGCGAGTTGGCCAGCGCCAGGCCGCCATGCGGCATCCAGCCGAGGCGCTCAAACAGGGCCGCGAAGGCAAAGCTGAAAATCACGTTCAGGCTCATCGCCGTTGCGCCCACCAGCACAGGCGTGCGTGTGTCGTGGAGGGCGTAAAAAGCGCGCGCCAGCACCTCCATGACCGAGTGGCCCACCAGGCCGGCGGCGTACCACAACAGCGCCCAGGCGACCAACGCCGTCGAGCGGGCGGTGAATTCGCCGTGTTGGTACAGCAGGCCAATGATCGGTCTCCGCAACAGAATCAGACCCACCGAGGCGGGAACGGAGAGCAACAACACCCCGCGCAGGCTGGAGGCCAATGAAGCGCGCACATCGTCGAGGGCGTCGCGGGCGTATTGGGCCGCCAGCGTGGGCATCGCCGCGGTGGCGATCGATTGGGCGATGGCCGCTTGGGGCATCAACATGAGGATGAAAGCGAAGGTCACCCCGGTGACGCTGCCATCCGGCATTTGGGAGGCCAGCCGGATGTTGACCCAAAAGTTGAGTTGCACCACGGCCACCCCTAGCAGGCGTGGTCCCATCAACCGTACCACCTCCCGCACGGGGGCTAATTTGATCCCCAAAATGGGTTGATAGCGGAGGCCCTGTTTGTACAAAGCCGGAAGCTGTAAAAGCAAGTGTGCCGCGGCTCCCAAGACCACGCCCCAGGCCAAACTGTCAATGCCCATGCGCGGAGCCAACACTGTGACCCCAAAGATCATCCCAATTTGATACATCGACGGCGTCAGCGCGGGGATGAAAAAGATCTGGTTCGAGTTGAGAATCCCCATCACCAGGCCGCTCAACCCGAAAATCACTGCCGAGGGCAGCATCAGGCGGACGAGATGGATGGTCAGCGCTTCTTGCGCGGGATCGGCGGCGAAGCCTGGGGCCAGAATATGGCGCACAACCGGGCGAGCAAACACGGCGATCAGCAAGCTAAAAGCGGACAAAACGATGAAAACCCAGTTCCCCACCGCTGAGGCCAGTTGCCAGGCCTGCGCCCGCTTTTCTTTGGCCAGCAACCCGGTAAACGTGGGGATAAAGGCCGATCCCAGCGCGCCTCCGGCGACCAGGTTGAACAATGTCTCGGCGACGCGGTTGGCCGCGTTGAAGGCGTCCATCTGAGGGCTGGTACCGAAGGCGTTGGCGACCAGAATCTGGCGGACAAGGCCGGTCAATTGGCTGAAAATCAGGGCGACCATGACCAGCCCGGCGGCCCGGGCAATCTGGCGTCCGGCGGAAGGTTTTG
>CAZJBA010000004.1:0-37719 GCA_964544065.1 uncultured Anaerolineales bacterium
ATGTCATATTTTCGAATAGACCACAGCGGAGCCGCCGATTGAGTGGTGCCCTGAGTTTATCGAAGGGTAGCGCAGCCCATTTTATATGTATTATAACCAACAAGACAGATAAAACCTATGACCTCCCCTACTATCCCTGTTTCAAGCAAAAAAATTCTCGTCGTCGAGGATAACCGAGACGTTCGCAGGACAATTGCAAAATATCTCCAAATGGAAAATTACCTCGTCCTGCAGGCAAAAAACGGCAAGGAGGCACTCAAATCGCTTGAGAATTTCAGACCTGATCTGATCCTCTCTGACATTAATATGCCAGAGCAAAATGGGATCAAATTTTACAAACAGGTCCGCAAAAAAAGTGAGTGGGTCACCATTCCCTTTATCTTTCTCTCGGGTGATGACTCGCCTCAAAGCATCAAAAAAAGCCGCAACCTGGGGGTCGAAGACTACTTGACAAAACCTATCCGCCCAAAAGATTTGGTCAGCACCATCAATGCTCGCTTGCTGCGAGCCGCCGAGGTCGAAGTCGCCCATATCGGGCAAGCTTACCTGGAAACCGTTAACGTCTTGGCCAACGCGATTGAAGGCCGCGACCATTATACGCGCGGCCATGTTGATCGCGTCACTCAATATGCTATTTGGATGGCAAGAGAATTACGTTGGCCTGAGGAACAAATCAGAATCCTCGAATTTGGCTGCCGTCTCCACGACATTGGGAAAATCATCGTCCCAGATCACATCCTCAACAAAAAAGCAAAGTTGAACAAAGACGAATGGCAGCTTATGCGGAAACATCCGCAGGCTGGAGCGAAAATGCTCAAGAACATCAACCATTTGGATAGCACGTTGCCCTATATTCTATACCACCATGAACGCTGGAATGGAAGCGGTTACCCCGAGGGCTTAGGAGAACGCGAGATTCCTTTAGAAGCACGCTTGTTGGCGATTGCAGACATCTACGACGCGCTCTCGACTGAACGCCCTTACCACCCGGCGCGCCCCCATTTTGAAGTACTCAAATATATAAAACTGACTGCCGGGAAAGAGGTTGATCCCGATCTTGCTCCTATCTTCATCAAAGTAATGAAACAACACTATCAGGGAAACGCTTAACCGCAACATGTCCTTAGAAATTCTGCCTCCAAAGAGGCTCGTCCTTATCGTAGAGGATAATAGCCAAGTGCGAAGAATCGTTAGAAAGTCACTTGAACAGGAGGGCTATGCCACAAAAGAGGCCAAGAATGGACAAGAAGCGCTTGAATTACTCAACGAGATCAACCCTGATCTCATTCTTTCAGACATCAATATGCCCAAATTAGATGGGTTTGCATTCTACGAACAATGGAGAAGCTCGTCTCAGGGGACAACTATCCCATTTATCTTTCTCACGTCGGCAGATTCGCCCGAAGAAATCCAACGCGGTAGGAACATGGGTGTGGAGGACTACCTCACCAAGCCGATTGACAACGAAGAGTTAGTTGAAATCATCACAGCCAGACTTTACCGAATGGCGGAAATCGAGGCCGCCCATATGGAAAAAGCGTATCTCGACACGGTCAAATCATTGGCCACTGCGATTGAAGGACGTGATAGGTATACCCGCGGCCATATCGACCGAATTACGACCTATTCGTTATGGGTCGCCAAGACGTTAAAATGGCCCAAGTATCACATAAGGAATCTGAAATTTGGCGCCGGGTTGCATGACATTGGCAAAGTCGCCATCCCAGCAAAAATCCTTAATAAACCTGATCCTTTAACAAAGGATGAATGGAACATAATGAAAAAACACCCTTTACTGGGCGTCAAGATGATCCAAGGAATTCAATATTTGCGCGGAGCTAGACCATACATTTTGTGTCATCACGAGTGTTGGAATGGAAGTGGCTATCCGAAAGGGTTGGCCGGAGAACAAATTCCAATTCAAGGCCGTTTGCTATCCATCGTCGACACCTATGAAACCCTGACAACCACTCGACCTTATCGGCCAGCCCGTCCACACAAAGAGGTGATACAATACCTAAGCAAAAGAGCCGGCAAGGAATTCGACCCCGAATTAACCCGTATCTTCATCGAGGTCATCAATCAGTATCGAGACGCGCAAAAACGGAACCACCAATCATAGAGGCAGATAGAGCATGAATATTCAAGTTGTTACCGACAGCACCTGCGATCTACCCAAAGCGCTAAGCGAACAAAACAAGATCCACATTATTCCGCTTTACATCAACATGGGCGATCAAGGGTATATTGATGGCATTGATTTAACCCGCCAAGAATTTTACCAACGCCTGCCCAATCAAATCCCACCCCCTACAACGGCAACACCGAGCATAGACACGTTCCTGAATGTGTATAAAGATCTGATTGAGCAGGGTGCAAACCATATTTTTTCCATCCACATCTCCGAGAAACTGAGCGCCACTGTCAACGTCGCCCGCAGGGCAGCGGAACAAATCAAATCCCTGCCCCTCAAAGTGCCAGTCACGGTGATCGACTCGCAACAAATCAGCATGGGGACGGGCTTCGTCGTGCTCAAAGCGGTCGAGTTGGTCTCCGAAGGTTTGGGGAGCACGGAGATTTTGGAGTGTCTGGAAGCGTTCCATCCGCGCGTGTTTGTGTTTGCCGCCCTGGACACGCTCGAATACCTGCGGCGCAGCGGCCGGATGAACAACGTGATCGCCGGGATTGGCAGCCTGCTACAAGTCAAGCCACTGCTCAAGATGCATCAGGGTGAGCCGATGTCCGAAAAAGTGCGCACCAAATCACGGTCCATTCAACGCCTGATCAATCTCGTTCAAGAGGTGGGCGCCCTCGAAAAAATTGCCTTGGTGCACACGAACGCGCCCAACACAGCCGACGAATTGTGGAAGAAAGTCAAACCGCTGTTTCCCAATTTCGACAAGCCGATCTCGGTGAACGTGACCCCGGTGATAGGCACCCACCTGGGGCCGAATGCAGTTGGATTTGCGCTGATTCAAGCGGCTAAAACGTAGTGCGTTCGATTGCAACCCAAAGAGGCCGGTAGGTTTCTGTAACCGGCGCGCCGAGGTGTTAATCCCTGATTTTCCGAAGAAGACGAAGAAGACAAGGACATAGCTATGAATATTCTTACAGTCCCCCAATTGATCGCCGTGATCGGCACATTCGCGACGGGCTTCTATGCCCTATTTTGGCCCAAAGCGGTGAAAGGCTTCACCGGATTGCGTTTCGACGATGGCCGTGGTGTCACCGAAATACGTGCCGTGATGGGAGGCTTCTTTATTGGCCTGGCAGCGGCAGCCTTTTTCCTCGACAAAAGCACCACCTACCCCATGCTGGGGATCACCTATCTGGCCGTCGCCGCGGTGCGCCTGGTCTCCATGTTCGTGGACGATTCGGTGGTCAAATCCAACCTCATCAGTCTGGCCGTCGAAATCATCTTCGGCATCGTTCTCATCCTCTAAACCACAGGAAGGAGTCCCATGAAACTGGCAAAAATTATCGCCTGGATCGGCCTATTGGCCATGAGCGCCGTTTTGATCTACGGATTCACGGCGGGAAACTTTAACGAAGACGGCAGCGAAATTCTGGCCAACCCCTGGGGGATCGTCTCGTTGGTTGACCTGTATGTTGGCTTCGCCCTCTTTTCGGGCTGGATCGTCTACCGGGAGAAATACGCTCCGGTTGCCGCTGTGTGGATCATCCTGATGTTGGTGCTGGGATTCTTCACCGGCGCGCTGTACACGCTTGTAGCGCTTTACACAAGCCGCGGCGATTGGCAGCGTTTCTGGCTTGGAGCTAGAGCCAAAACGCAACATGATGAATAAGTTCCAGGAACTGGTCGAAGAATTCAAGACCGTCCTGGGCGGCGGCAACCGAATCATTGATGTGGTCGTCCCGCCGCTGGTCTTCATCCTGGTCAATCGTTTCGCCAGCTTGACCATCGCCACGGTCAGCGCCTTGCTGATTGCCATCGGGCTGCTCGCTCTGCGCCTGGCGCGGGGCAGGAGCTTTGGCTATGCCATTGGCGGCTTGGCCAGCGCCGGATTGGCCGCCCTGCTGGCTTACCTGACCCAAACCCCCAGCGGATTTTTCCTCCCCGGGCTGGTCAGCGGCGGACTGACCGTCGGGCTGGCCTTGCTTAGCCTAATGTTCAAACGCCCCCTGGCAGCCTGGAGCAGCCACCTCACTCGCGGCTGGCCCCTGGCATGGTACTGGCATCCCCAAATCCGCCCGGCCTACCAGGAAGTCACCTGGGGATGGGCCGTCTTTTTTGGGGCCCGTTTCTACATCCAACTCCAGGCCTATCTCCAGAACGACAGCGCTTCTCTTGGAATCATCCAGTTGTTGACCGGCTGGCCCGCCTTGATCGTGGTGCTGGCACTCAGTTACATCTACGGGCTCTGGCGCCTGGGCAACCTTCAAGGTCCCAGTGTGGAGGAATTCGAACAAGACGCCGAGCCGCCCTGGGAGGGACAGACACGCGGCTTCTAGATGACCATTCTCTCATCTCTGATCATCAACGGATGGCACGGATTTTCAATCTTGAATCCGTGTCTTTCCATGTTAGCCCCCGCTCCGAAAAAGTATCAAAAGGCAGGAAATCAAACTGATCATGAACAACATCGACACAATTGCTGAACAGTTAAACATCAAGCAAGAGCAAGTCGCCGCCACGGTGGAACTGCTCGACGACGACAACACCGTCCCCTTCATCGCCCGTTACCGCAAGGAGGCCACCGGCGGCCTGGACGAGGAACAGATTCGCCAGATCAAAGCGCAACTCGAAAGCCTGCGCGCCCTGGACGAGCGCCGCCAGACGGTACTCAAAACGATCCAGGAGCAGGACAAGCTGACTCCGGAACTGCGCCAAGAGATTCTCGCGGCCGAGACACGCACGGAACTGGAAGACCTCTACCAACCCTATAAACCCAAGCGGAAGACGCGCGCCAGTGTCGCCCGCAAAAAGGGTTTGCAACCCCTGGCTGATCTGATCATCGAGCAGATTCGCACCACCGAGTCCGCGGAGCAAGTCGCAGCCCCTTTTCTCCGTGACAGCGTGACCGATTCCGACGCAGCCCTGGCCGGAGCCCGGGACATCGTCGCCGAAGCGATCAGCGATCAGGCCGAAATCCGCCAAACCACCCGCAAGAAGGCGCTCAAGTGGGGGCGGCAGATCACAGAAAAGAGCGCCGACGCCGACGACCCCCGCAAGGTGTACGAGCAATATTATCAGGCCGATCTGAGCGTCGACCGCTTGCGCCCGCACCAGATTCTGGCGATCAACCGGGCCGAACGGGAAGGCGTGTTGCGGGTCAACGTTGCGGTGGCCGAACGAGATTGGCGCGGCGCCATCCGGCGCCATTTCCGCAGCGACGCCCGCTCCCCGCTGGCCGATCATCTGGACGCGGCGATCGACGATGCCGCCAAGCGGCTGTTGCTCCCGGCCATCGAACGGGATGTGCTCCGGGCCTTGACCGAACAGGCCGAGGCGCACGCCATCCAGGTCTTCGCCAAGAACCTGCGCGCCCTGCTCACGCAGCCGCCTCTGAGCGGGCACGTGGTCATGGGCATCGACCCCGGATTCCGGACCGGGTGCAAAGTTGCCGTTGTAGACCCAACCGGCGATCCGTTAGAAGAGGCGACGATCTACCCGCACCCTCCGCAGTCAAACAGCCAGGCCGCTGCCCAAACGCTGGCATCCTTGATCCAGCGGCACGCCGTTACCCTGATCGCCATCGGCAATGGCACCGCCTCGCGCGAGACCGAGCAACTCATCGCCGAGTTGATCGCCAGCGCCCCGGACATCGAACTCCATTATCTGATCGCCTCCGAAGCGGGCGCCAGCGTCTATTCCGCCAGCAAGCTGGCCCGCGCCGAACTGCCCGAAATGGACGTCTCCATGCGCGGGGCGGTCTCCATCGCCCGGCGGGTGCAAGATCCGCTGGCCGAGCTGGTCAAAATCGACCCCCGCTCGCTGGGCGTGGGCATGTACCAGCACGACATCAACCAGAACGCCCTCGGCGAGGCCCTCGACACCGTCGTCGAAAGCGTCGTCAACCAGATCGGCGTCGACGTCAACACCGCTTCCCCCGCCCTGCTCCAGCACATCGCCGGGATCGGTCCCACCCTGGCAGAGAAGATCGTCGAACACCGCCAGAAACACGGCCCTTTCGAGGATCGCGAGGCGCTGCTGGACGTCCACGGGATGGGGCCGAAGACGTTCCAACAGGCGGCCGGATTTTTACGGATCATGGATGGCGACAATCCCCTGGACCGGACGGCGATCCACCCGGAGAGTTATCCCGTTGCCGAGGCCGTGATCAGCCGGGCGGGCTTGGAACTGGATTCCGGCCCCGAGGAACGCCAGACCAGCCTGGAGGGATTGTGGCGCCGCGTCCCCCCGGAAGCATTGGCCGCCGAGTTGGGCACGGGCCTCCCCACCCTGGAGGACATCTGCAAGCAACTGATCCATCCGGGCCGCGATCCTCGCGAAGACCTGCCCAAGCCGATTCTGCGCAGCGACGTGCTCTCCATGGACGATCTCACCCAGGGGATGAGGCTTCAGGGCACGGTCCGAAACGTGGTTGACTTCGGCGCTTTCATCGACATCGGCGTCAAGCAAGACGGTCTGCTGCATCGCTCGAAAATTCCCCCTGGAGAACAGCTTCAGGTCGGGGACATCCTGACGGTCAGCATCCTAAAAGTGGAAAAGGAACGCGGGCGCATTTCGTTAGGCTGGAGTTAAAGTGGGAGGGGGAAATTCTTATAAAATGATAAGATTTCTCTTACGTCTTTCATATACTGATTTTTTATACTGTAAGCAAATGGATGAAGTCAAAATAGTATCCAAAATTCAAAGGAGGTTTGTATATGTACAGACGGTATAGACCACTTTCAATTTGGCGGGAAATGGATCGGCTACAACGTGAGATGAACCGTGTTTTCGACAACTATACATCCGGTCGCACGAGTGTAGCGCCCAGTTATCCGGCCGTGAATGTTTGGGCTGACGAAGAGAGCACGCTGATCACCGCAGAATTACCCGGCCTGACCAGCGATGACATCGAAATCGACGTGTTAGACAACACACTTACGTTGACCGGCGAGCGAAAAGCTGAAGAACTGCCGGAAGGAGCCCGATATCATCGCCAGGAACGGGGGTATGGAAATTTCTCCCGCTCGATTCGTTTGCCTTACTCGGTAGACGTGGATAAGGTCGATGCCATTTTCAAGAATGGCGTTTTGCAAATTTCACTTCCACGCGCCGAGAAGGACCAACCCAAGAAGATCGAAGTCAAGGTCAACTAAACGGAGGTAACGATGGCTACTGAAACAAAAGAAATGGAAGTCAAAAAACAAGAAGCGTCCATGGAAGAGAGTGAACGCACTCGCGAATGCCAATGCTTCGTTCCTCGCGCCGACATTTACGAAACCGAAGATGATATTGTTGTGCTCTTGGATATGCCCGGTATCGAGAAAGACGAAATTGATGTCAGCTTGGAAAAAAACACTCTGACGGTCAACGGATACGTCAAGATCGAGGCACCCGAAGGGTATTCCCTGGCCCTGAATGAATATCGCCTGGGCGATTATGAGCGCAGTTTCCGCATCTCCAATCAGATCGACCGCGAGGGAATCGAAGCTGAGTACAATGACGGCGTTCTACGCCTGACTCTGCCGAAAGCGGAAGAGGCCAAAGAACGCAAAATCCCGGTGAAAGCCGAGTAAATTTTCGAGTTCGAACAAAACGTTGAAGGAGGCGAATTAGATGGCTATCACAGATTACCTGCCTTGGAAACGCGATAAGGACGAGCTTGAAATTCGACGAGAGCCAGAAGAACAAGAATCGGTCTTGGCAATACAAGAAGAGATCGACGATCTGTTTGATGACTTTTTCAATCGTCCCTTTGGCCTGATGCGCCATCCATCAAGGGGCTTCGAAACGTTGAGCAAATTCTCGCCCAGCGTTGATGTCAGCGAAACGGCCAAACAGATCAACATCAAGGCCGAGCTTCCCGGCATGGAAGCCGACGATATCGACCTGGAAGTGCGCGACGAGATGGTCTTGATCCGAGGCGAGAAGAAGTCTGAACGAGAAGAAAAAGACGAGCAATTCTATCGCCTTGAACGAAGTTATGGCTCTTTCCACCGCAGTATTCCGTTGCCCGCCGAGATCGACGTAGACAAAGCCAAAGCGAATTTCAAGAACGGCGTCTTGTCCATCAAGTTGCCGAAGGTGAAATCTTCGCAACCAAGGCGCAAAATCGATGTCAAATCCGGATAATTGAAACAGCAGTGAACGGAGAGAAGAGGCGGGCAGACAGCTCGCCTCTTTGCTTATCGCCTACAGAGGTGTTATACTGACGGTGGATTCAAGAATGAAACATTCAAGTCGTCCAAACTGTAGCAAAGCGGTTTAGAAAGAATATATGGAATATAAAGATTATTATAAAATCCTCGGCGTCGACCGAGACGCATCCCAGGACGAAATCAAAAAAGCTTTCCGTAACTTGGCGCGCAAATATCACCCCGACATGAACAAGGGGGACAAAGGCTCTGAAGAGAAATTCAAGGAGATCAACGAGGCCCACGAGGTGCTCTCCGATCCCGATAAGCGCCAGAAGTATGACCAATTCGGTTCCCACTGGCAGCAATATTCCCGTGCCGGAGGCCAGCCCGAAGACTTCAATTGGGGTGCCTGGCAAACGGGCCAACCTCGCGGTGGCGGCTATCAAACCCGGCGGGTTTCTCAGGAGGAGTTGGAACAACTCTTTGGTGATCTTGGGGGAATCGGCGGTAGAACAGGCATGGGCGGGGGCATGGGCGGATTCTCGGACTTCTTCGAGACCCTCTTTGGAGGGTTTGGAGGCGCCCAGCCCGGAGGGGCTTACCAGCAACAAGTCCGGCGCCAACCGCAAGCCGGAGTAGATCTGGACACTGAACATACCGTCGAAATCACGCTGGAAGAAGCCCACAAGGGAACCTCACGCCTGCTTCAATGGGAAGGTGGTCGCAAAATCGAGGCCCAGATTCCGCCCGGTGTGAAGACCGGCTCCAAGGTGCGTTTGCGCGGCCAGGGAAGACAAACCAGGAGAGGCGAGAAGGGCGATCTCTATCTCAAGGTCAAAGTCTTGCCGCACCCGCTCTTCAAACGAAGAGGCGATGATTTGCGCACCAACGTTCCGGTTGGCCTCTATGACGCTCTGCTGGGAGGCGAAGTGGAAGTTGCCGCCCTCGACCGGCGCGTCAAACTGACCATCCCACCTGAAACCGAAAACGAGAAGGTTTTCCGGTTGAGCGGCCTGGGCATGCCCGACATGCACAACCCTGACGAGCACGGCGATCTGCTCGTCAAGATCAATGTGTTGCTGCCCAAGAATCTTAGCGAAGAGGAAAAAGATTTATTCCGCCAATTGCGCGAGATGCGCAGTTAAAATTTCCCATGCAGAAGCAAAAATAACGCGGAGTCGCAGAGAGGGGGAGACGCAGAGTTTTAATAAAAATTAATCTCCGCGTCTCTCTAGGCGTGTTTTCTACGCCATCTCTCCGTCTCTGCGTTAATGTCCTTAAACATTGTGATACCGAAAACCATGATTGATTCAGGCAAACTTTCTGCCGCCTACGGCGGCTACGGATGGTCTCCGCGCCAACAGAGCCACCGCCGAGAAATCGGCTCGCTCTGGGCCGACTGTGGCATCATCAACGAGTGGGCCCCGCTGAAATCGGTTTTATTGCACACGCCCAGCGAAGAATGGAAACATCTCTCTGACCCGAATGCCGCTCTGATGGAGGAAACCCCCAACCTGGAGCTGGCCCGCGAGCAACATGACGCCATCGCCCAGGCGTTCAGGAGCCACGGGGTAGCGGTTCATTATGTTGAGCCCGGCCAAACCCCGCCGCCGAATCTCATCTTCTGCGCTGACCTGTTCGTGATGACGCCCGAGGGCGCCCTTTTGGCGAGACCGGCCTCCATGGTACGGGCCGGCGAAGAGCGCTGGGTCGCCCGCCGTTTGGCCGATTTGGGCATCCCCATCGTGCGGACGTTACGGGGGGAGGCAACCTTCGAGGGCGCCGACATCCAATGGCTCAACGCCGAATCCGCTCTGTTGGGGCGCGGTCTGCGCACCAATGCCGAAGGAGCAGCACAGGTCAGCGAAGCCCTGGGTGAGATGGGCGTCCGCGTCATGCTGGTTGATCTGCCCATCGGCAGCATGCACCTGATGGGCATGCTCCGCTTTCTCGACCGTGACCTGGCCGTGGGCTGGCCCGGGCGGCTTTCCCATGTCGCCGTGGAAGCGCTCAGGGAGCACGGCTACAAGGTTATTTTGCTTCCAGACGAAGCCGAAGCCCGGCGCCACGCCCTCAATTTCGTCACCCTCGGGCCCAGGAAAATTTTGATGCCCGCGGGCAAACCGATCACCCAGGCATTTTACGAAGCCCTGGGGGTCACCTGTCACGCCATCGAAACAGCCGAACTGAACAAAGCCGCTGGGGGAATCGGTTGCCTGACCGGCGTTCTCGAACGAAGAAATCCGCCCCAAGTTTGACAAACTTTGCAAGTTTTCTAAGACACCAGGCGTGGTACAATTTCAGCGTTTATCGGTAAATCAGCGAGTTTACGGAGAAACAAGCCCTATGCCAGATCCATTCTACATCCCCGAAAGCGCCATGGTGATCATGGCCCACGCCGATGACGCCGAATTTGCCTGTGCCGGAACCGTCGCCCGTTGGACGCGCGCCGGGGCGCGGGTGACCTACACTATCTGTACCGACGGCGGTGCGGGCATCAACGACGCCGGGATCACCCGTACGGAGGCAGCCAAAATCCGACAGCGTGAGCAACGCGCTGCTGCCGAGATCCTCGGCGTGGAGGAAGTCATCTTCCTGGACGAGCCAGACGGCTTGCTGGTCAACACGCTGGCGCTGCGCAAGAAAATCGTCCGCGAGATTCGCCGTTTTCGGCCCGAGGTCGCCATTGTGCTTGACCCCACGCCCATCTTTGTTGGGGAGAATTACCTCAATCACCCCGATCATCGCGCCGCCGGGACCGCCGCGTTGGACGCGATCTATCCCGCCGCGGGCAAAGCGATCCTGTACCCAGAATTCGAAGAGGAGGGCATCTTTCCCCACAAGGTGCGCAAAGTCTACGTCGCCGGGTGGGACCAAAAAGATATCTTCGTCGACATCAGCGAAACGATCGACTTGAAAATCAAAGCGATTCAGGCGCACGAGAGCCAGACCAAGAAATGGGACTGGGACGTGGAAGAGCGCTTCAGAGCCCGAGCGGCAGAACTCGGCCAGGGCAAAGAATTGGCCTATGCCGAATCGTTCCGCGTCGTCACCCTGATGGATGACAAAACCTGGGAAGAGACCAAAGGGCGCGTGACTCCCCTATAAAACGATTTCTCTGTGAGCGCCGCGTTTCGGCGGTGGATCAGTTTTTCAGCATCGTTAAACATACCAAAGGAAAGGAGATACAAGATGCAATTTTCAGACTTGATTACCGAACGTTACAGCGTGCGCGGGTATTCAGACAAGCCCGTATCCGAAGATGACCTCGATTACATCCTCGAAGCCGCCCGGATGGCCCCAACCGCGGCCAACCGCCAGCCCTTCCAATTGATCGTCATCCACACCGAGGGCCGGGAAGAGGAACTCCGCCGGATGTACGACAAGGATTGGTTCGTCGAGGCCCCGCTGATCATCGCCGCCTGTGGCTTGCCCTCCCAGGCCTGGGTGCGGCATGACAAGGCCAACTTCACCAAGGTGGATGTCTCCATCGTGATGGATCATCTCATCCTGGCGGCGGCGGATCGCGGCCTGGGCACCTGCTGGATCGGCGCTTTCGACCCCGAAGCCGCCCGGGAGATTCTGGGGCTGCCCGATGAGGTCGAGCCCATCGTGATGACACCGGTCGGCCACCCGACCACGTCGCCCAAATCCAAAAAGCGCAAACCGCTCTCTGAGTTGGTACGCTACGAACGCTGGTAACCTAATAAAGGCCCTAAGAGTTGAAAAAACTCTTAGGGCCTTTCGTTGACGAGGTATGTCTGGCTATTTGTACACGGAAGAACACGGAAAGGACGGAAAAACTTGGTAACGCTCCGATGGCGGAGTGGTTCATTTTTTCGGAAAAATTAGTTGACACTCGGCAACCCGCCGGGAAGAGTCTAAAATCCTCTGCTTTTTGAAATCCCCTTTCCGTGTAGTCCGTGAAAGTCCGTGTCCTAATTTTTTTATCTTTATGGAGGCCAAACTATGCGTGTGTGCCAAATCGACACGTCCAAACGCAGCGATGTGCGCAAATTCATCAAGTTTCCCTTTGATCTTTACGCCGGTAATCCCTACTGGGTGCCGCCGCTGATCGCGGAGAGAAAACTGGCCCTCAACCCGGACGAGCATCCCTTCTACCAACATTCCGAGGCAGCCTTCTTCCTGGCAGAACGTGACGGTGAAACCGTCGGGCGCATCGCCATCCTCAACAACCGGCGCTATCGAGAGCAAACCCAGAGCCCGACAGGCTTGTTCTACTTCTTCGAGGTGATCGACGACCTCAACGCGGCCCGGTCACTCTTCGAAGCCGGGTACGAATGGGCCGGCCAGCGCGGCATCAAGATTTTGCGCGGTCCCAAGGGATTGGCCCAGGGTGACGGCTTCGGCATGCTCGTGGAGGGATTCGACTACCTCCCCGCGATGGGCATTCCCTATAACCATGCCTACTATTCCGACTTGATGGACGCGCTGGGCTTCGAAAAAGAGAGCGATTTACACTCTGGCTACATCTCAAAAGAAGAGCAAGGTTTCACGCTCCCAGAACGAGTCCACCAATTGGCTGAACGGGTCAAACAGCGCCGCGGTATTCACGTTAAGCGCTTTGAAACCAAAGACGAGTTGCGCCAATATATCCCCCTTGTTCGCCGGGTCTACAACCAATCCTTTAGCAACGTGCCCGAATTCGTCCCCATCACCGAGGCGGAAATCGACATCATCGCCGAAAGGATTCTCTCGATCGCCGACCCGCGTTTGCTCAAATTAATCTTCAAGGGCGATGAACTAATCGGTTTTGCCTTCACCTACCCCAACATCTCCAAAGGGCTCCAAAAAGCGCGCGGTCGTCTCTTTCCTTTCGGCTGGTATTACCTGAGACGTGAATTCAAACGCACAAAAATGTTAGATGCCAACGGGATTGGCTTGCTGCCCAATCATCAAGGTATGGGCGCTACAGCAGTGCTCTTTACCGAGTTTGAGAAAATTGTCAAAAACCACGGTTTCAACCATATCGATATTGTTCAAGTTAACGAAAAAAATCAAAAGAGCTTTACCGAAATGAGTCATCTCGGGGTCAAATGGCACAAACGCCATCGCGTTTACAAGCGCGTCTTTGGCTAAGTAGGTAAGCAAAAGTACTTAGAAATAGGCACACACAAATCAAGATATGGCTGTGTCCTGACCAGCCATCTTGCCCTGACCGCAGGTCTCCAGATCCAGGTCTCCAGATCAGCGATCCACATCTTTCCAGACAGGGGAGACCTTCGGTCACTTCAAGTGCTCGGTCAGTGCCCCTTGCCCGAAGGGCACGCACGCGAAGCACGCATGCCGTAGGCACGCCGTTGGCGAGCGAGCGACGGCATGCTTCGCGAAGACGCTTCGCACAACGAAGGTAGGTTATGAATAAAACCAACCAAAAGAGCCAAACAAAACTCCCCTTGTGGACGAAACTCGTCTACGGCTCCGGGGATTGGGGCATGTCCAGCTTTGGCACCCTGCGACAGATTTTCTACGCCATCTTCTTGACCGATGTTGTGGGCATCGAGGCCCGCTTGGCTTCGATCGCCGCTTTGATCGGCGTGATCTGGGACGCGATCAACGACCCGTTGGTCGGCATCTTGAGCGACCGAGTCACAACGCGCTGGGGAAAGAGGCGTCCGTTTTTGCTGCTTTTCGCGGTTCCCTTTGGGTTGGGCTTTCTGCTGCTTTGGTGGGCGCCTCCCTGGGAGAGTCAGGTCGTCCTGATGATTCACATCACCCTGGCCTACATCATCAGCGACACGCTCCAAACATTGGTGACGGTCCCTTTCTTCGCCCTCACTCCCGTACTTTCCCCCGACTACGACGAACGTACATCCCTCACCGGATTCCGGATCTTCTTCAATTTGTTGGCCTCCCTGGTGGTCGCCGTGGCCGCGCCGATCATCGTCGACGCGGGGATCAAAAACGGTCTCTCACCTCGGCAGGGCTATCTGCTCATCGGCGGCTTGTTTGGCGGGTTGGCGGTGCTGCCCTTCCTGGCCATCGGCGTGTTCATCCGCGAGCCAGTTGAAGAAGAACAGAGCCAAGAACCGATCCCCTTCAAAAAAATCATCCGGACCGCCTGGGAAAACATTCCCTTCCGCTTTGCAACGGGCATCTATATGCTCAACTGGATCACCTTCGACCTGGTCGCGCTGATGCTGCCTTACTTCATCGTCTACTGGATCGCTGACGGCGATTTACTGGCCTCCCTGGACATCTTCGGAGAACCGATCGCGATGGAATCAATCGTCTTGGGCGCCCTCTTGATCGTGGCCGTGCTGGCCGTGCCCCTGTGGACGTGGCTCTCCCGCCGTTTCAGCAAGCGGATCGCCTACATCATCGGGATGCTCTTCTGGGCCGTCGTCCAGTTCCTGATCATCACCGTCCAACCCGGGCAAACGGCCTACATTTTGATCCTAGCCGTTTTGGCCGGAATCAGCGTTTCGACCGCCCACGTGCTCCCCGACGCGATCTTCCCCGATGTGATCGAGTGGGATGAGCTTCGCACCCGCCGACGGCATGAGGGCATCTACTATGGAGCCAAAAACTTCATCCGCAAGTTAACCGGCGCGGTGGCGATCTTCTTCGCTCTCCAGGTGCTGGGCTGGTTTGGCTACCAGAGTCCCCCCGAAACAGCGACCCAATTTCAACAATCGGAGACGACTATCACGGCGATACGCCTGCTGACCGGCCCCATGGGCGCGCTACTGCTATGCAGCGCCATCTTGGTAGCCTGGTTCTACCCCCTGACACGCGAACGCCACAACCGCATTCGGGAGTTGTTGGCCAGGCGCCAAAATCGGGACTAATACAAAGCTCGTAGTTAGGCACACAGTGAAGCGGAGTGCCGTCATTAAACGCCACTCCGCTGGACTGCGCTCCGTGGCTCACTACGAATCCTGCCACAAATTAGATATCATCAATTAACGAATGTGCAACTCGCAAACTTTGTTGAAGTGGTAACCGTAAATCGCCAACGTGACGGCAAGGGGGAACAGGGCGGGCCGTTTTCTTAGGGTCCACAACAATAAATCCCAATAGTAGCGACGATCTTTGTCCTTGATCCCAAGTTGATAAATTGAGCGGAAAAAGGCCATGATGTGTTGCCAGCTCAAATTCACGCGTACCTCGGGAACTTTATATTCACGCAAAAACGTCTTGACCCGTTGATAATAATGCCCGGGCGAATAGATCTTGTCCATCATCTGCTGGTAACCTTGGCACAGTTTTTCTATGCCCATGCGAGGAATGATGTTGGTGCTGCCATTGACATTGTCGCCTGAAACAATACCCAGCAAACGGTTTTCGCTCTTCAGGCGCTCATAAAGCTGGGTGCCAGGAATAGCCTGCAACATGCCGATCATGGCTGTGACGATGCCGCTCTGTTGGATGAAGTCAATCTGGCGCTGGAAGATAGAAGGGGTATCATTGTCAAAACCAACGATAAAGCCGCCCTGAACGGCTAATCCCGAACGCTGCAAATGTTTGACATCGGCGACCAAATCACGGCCTTTGTTTTGGGCTTTATTGCATTCATTCAAGCTGACATTATCTGGCGTTTCGATGCCAATAAAGACCTGATGAAAGCCGGCCTCAACCATCAAATCAATCAAAGCCTGGTCGTCGGCCAGGTTAATCGACGCTTCTGTGCTGAAGGTGAAGCCCCTCTTGCCCTGGCGCCATTGGATCAAAGCGGGTAGCAACTTTTCTTTCAGGTAGCGTTTGTTGCCGATGAAATTATCATCGACGAAGAAGACCGAGCCGCGCCAGCCGTTTTGATAGAGAGCGTCCAGCTCGGCGAGGATTTGTTCGGCGCTCTTGATGCGGGGGCGATGCCCCAACAACGCGGTCACGTTGCAAAAGTCGCAATTGTAGGGGCAGCCGCGGGAAAATTGCATCGCCATGGTGTCATAGCTCTTCAGGTCGAGTAGCGACCAGAGCGGCGTCGGCGACAGGTGCATATCAGGATATTCGTCGGTCGTATAGACATGACGCGCTTCCCCTCGGGCAAGATCGCGCAAGAAATGCGGCAAGGTGATTTCGGCTTCGTCCAAGACGAAGTGATCGACCCCATCAAATTGATCATGCTCCAAGGTGAAAAGGGGGCCTCCCGCCACAACGGGGACATCCACCTCGTTACACCGGGCGATAATCCGCCTGGATGCATCTCGTTGCACAGTCATGGCGCTGAGAAAGACATAATCGGCCCATGCCAAATCTCGCTTGGAAAGTTGCTCAAGATTCAAGTCAACCAAACGTTTTTCCCACGTAGATGGCAATAACGCTGCCACCGTCAAAAGCCCCAAGGGTGGATGGGTTGCTTTTTTACGAATAAATTTCAAGGCATGTTTGAAGCTCCAAAACGTGTCGGGAAATTCCGGGTAGACAAACAAAATATTCATGTCACTGCTCCTCTTTGTAAATGTGACGAAGTTTTCATGTAGGCGTTCACACCCCTCAGTACATAGAACGCAGATTGCCGGAGGCGGGGTGTAGAGATAGTGAAGGTGTTGTCGCATTCATCCTTGGTGTCACCGTTGACAAGGTTTCCCGCCTGCGTTTAACGATAACAAAAATTTGATATCAAGGCAGGTACTGGGAGTCATTGCAAGCATGACAGGCATCAGTGCCTACATGACGCCCGTCATCCGTTGTGGCAGGATTATACACCGACTTTGTCAGCCTTACCCCCCTATGATAAGATTAATCAAAGGAGATTCACTCAATGGAACGCAGAACGATTGAGCCCGGCTTGTTACGCAGCTTTCGGTACTTTACCGGCATTGCGATGATTTATTTTGCCGCGCTGGTGACCTATACCGCCATCCAAACCGGCGAAGGCGATACCAGCTCTCAAATCCAATCGTATCTCAATTTCGGAACCAATCTGCTTTTGCTGGGGTATCTTTCCATCGATTGGTTTCGGCGAAGACTCAAACGCTTTTATTTGCCAATTGCACTCACCGCCGCCACGATTGTACCCATTTTCAGCAATCTTATCTATCTCGCCGACCCCCAAGAGACAGCCTATTTTACCATCATGCGAAGTTGGCTTCTGTTTCCCATCTTGGTGATTCCTCTCGTGTTGATCGCCTGGCAGTACGATTTACGTCATGTGCTCTTGTTCATCCTTTTTTCCACGGCAGTAGAGCTTTTCGAACTTTTTCCACGAGTAGGACAACTTGATCTCATCGCTGCACCGATTCTAGGCGTTCCGTTTATCCGTGCTTTTGCCTTTGGCACCCTGGGGCATATTATCCATCGTTTAATCGAGACTCAACGGGCTCAACGCAAGGAGCTGGTGCGGGCCAACATGCGACTCAGCCAACACGCCAGCACATTGGAGCAGCTTGCCACCAGTCGGGAGCGCAATCGCTTGGCGCGCGAGCTGCATGACACCCTGGCGCACACTTTAAGCGGATTAACCGTCAACTTAGAAGCGATAAAAATTTTGCTGGATAAAGATCAAGAAGAGATCTGTGCTCGCGTCAACCGTGCCCTTGAAAACACCCGCACCGGTTTAATTGAAACCCGTCGCGCTCTCAAAGATTTGCGCATCAAGCAACTTGAAGAACTTGGGGTAGGCAACGCAATCCGCAATTTGGCCAATGACGCCGCCTTACGGGCAGGGTTCCATGTTCAACTCGATATTGACGAAACCCTAACCAAACTTCCATCCGACATCGAACAATGCTGCTATCGCACCGCCCAGGAAGTATTGGAAAATATCGTCAAACACGCGCAGGCCAATCACGTCAGTGTGTGTCTGCAAAGAAATGGTGACAACTTGGAACTCAAGATCAGCGATGATGGCAAGGGGTTTTCGTTATCTTCGGTGGACTATGAGAACAAAATGGGGTTGAAAGGATTGCACGAGCGTGCCTCGGAGGTGAACGCCGATTTGGATATCTCTTCTGAACTGGGTGAAGGAACTACGATCCACTTGTCGTTGGAGCATCCTTATGATTAAAGTGTTGATTTGTGACGACCAAGAGATCGTTTGTGAAGGACTGCAAACAATTCTGAACGCTTCCAAGGATATTGAAGTCGTCGCGATCGCTTACAATGGCGAAGAAGCCCTCAAGCTAATTCCCGAAACGGAACCTGACATCGTGCTGATGGATTTGAAAATGCCGGTCATGAACGGCATCATCGCCACACGCAAGATTCGCCAAAAATATCCCGACGTTCGCGTTTTGGTGCTGACCACGTATGAGGATGATGAATGGGTCTTCGATGCTGTTCGGAGCGGCGCGTCCGGATATTTGCTCAAGGATACACCGCCTGAGGACCTCATCGAGGCGATCCGAGGAACTGTCTCTGGTAAAACCTATATAGACCCCGATGTGGCCGGGAAGCTTTTGGCCAGTTATAGTCACCGACAAGCCAGCAAATCCCTGCCAACCAATTTTCAACTCAGCGACAGGGAACAAGATATCCTCAAACTGTTGGCAAGGGGGCTATCAAATGCCGATATCGCCCAACAACTTTATCTCACCGAAGGGACCGTGCGCAATTACACCAGTGAAATCTTTAAAAAGTTGAACGTTTCGGACCGAACCCAGGCGGCTGTGATGGCGTTGCGCTACGGGCTTGTCGATCTAGATTGACAACAACGGGGCTCGGAGCAGGGTTCGGGGTACATATATTTTCAAATGCGATTACCCTACGATCATAATGTATTCCTGTTGACAGTAAATACTCGCTTTGCTACAATCAGGTCGCTTAATAGATCCTTCCCATCGACAATTCAATAAACAAACAACAACTGAACTCGAATATTCCAACCTCGTCAACCTAACTTGATTCGGTTCAGAGGGCCACAGAAAACCCATTACAGCAGCCGCCCTTCCGTTAATGGCTATGGGCGGCTGTTGCTTTATCTCAACCCATCATCTAGATTGGTTCAGTTTTCTCCGTTGACCCGACATTCCTGCCTATACTGTGCCAACCACGTAAGCGGTGATGTAACCTATCAGGCGTTCTCTCTTGTCGTTCTCGCGTAAAGAGGCTACTGTCTTACCTGGAGCAGCGAATGGCCCTGCTACCCAGTTCTTCTTGGCAAACACCAGCCGCGATCATGTGTAAGGACCAACACATGGGGGGTATCCGATTCGCGCCGGCAAATCCCATCGTTGCTCCAAGAACGGATCCATGCGCTCAATCTGTGCGATTGGGCGTGCTTTCACCCATCTCCCCACCCCACTCTTTCACGGCAAATCTGGAGTAACATGAACGCAAACCACGCTGCAAAAACAAAATCACATACATCCACCCCCGTTGGAGCTGTCATGGTTGTCGGCGGCGGCATCGCCGGGATGCAGGCCTCGCTCGACCTGGCAGAACAGGGCTTCAAAGTCTACATGGTCGAAAAAGAGTCAGCCATCGGGGGAAAAATGGCACAACTGGATAAGACCTTTCCCACCAACGATTGCGCCATGTGTACCATCTCGCCAAAATTGGTCGAAACAGGGAGGCATCCGAACATCGATATTTTGACCAACAGTGAGGTGGTCGATATAACCGGTCAGGCGGGCAATTTTCGCGCCCAAGTGAACCAGCAACCCCGCTACGTTGACCTGGAAAAATGCGTGGCCTGCGGCGACTGCCTCGAGGTCTGCCCCGTAGAGGTGATCGACACCTTCAACGAAGGCTTGGTGGACCAACATGCCATCTACCAACACTACCCGCAAGCCGTCCCCAATGCCTTTGCGATCCAAAAACGCGGCATCGCCCCGTGCCGAGACGCCTGTCCGGCCAGTCAACGCGCCCAAGGGTATATCGCTCTGATTCGTGAAGGTCGTTGGGATGAAGCCTTACGGGTCATCAAAATGGATAACCCCTTCCCCGGCATTTGCGGACGCATCTGCAATCATCGCTGCGAGGATGCCTGTAACCGGGGCGAAGTCGACGAAGCGATCAATATCCGCGCCCTCAAGCGGTTCGTCACCGATAAAGTTTACCAAAACCCAAGAGAACCGGTTGAGCCGGTCGAGATCAAATACCCCGACAAACGCGTGGCCATCATCGGGGCGGGACCGTGCGGACTGACCACGGCCCAAGACATCATTCGGGAAGGATACCCCGTCACCGTGTTCGAGGCCATGCCTGTTGCCGGTGGTATGCTGCGCCTGGGCGTGCCCGAATATCGCTTGCCCAACGAAATCATCGAACGTGAGGTCAACGACATCATCGACTTAGGGGTGGATTTACGCCTCAACCACCAAGTCGACGATCTCGATGAAATCTTCCAGGAAGGCTTCGAATCCGTGCTCATCGCGGTGGGGGCGCATGAGGGCATCCGTCTACCGATCCCTGGCGCCAATCTTGATGGCGTCTTGATCAACACTCATTTCTTGAAAGACGTCCGCCTGGGCAATTATGAAGATGGGAACCGTGACGCCCCGCCTTTGGGCGAGCGAGTGCTGGTATTGGGGGGTGGCAACGTGGCCATCGACTGCGCTCGCAGCGCCGTCCGGTTGGGGCGTGAAGTGCACCTGGCCTGCCTGGAGGGCCGCGACGAAATGCCCGCCCACGAGTGGGAGATCCAAGCAGCCAAAGAAGAGGGCGTCCACCTGCATCCAGGCCGCACCTTCGAGCGCATTCTCAGCAACCACGAAGACCATGTTCAGGGCGTAGAATGCTCTCAGGTGGCCTCCTTCCATTTCGACGAGAGCGGCAACCTGCATCTGGAAAAAGAACCCGACTCAACCCATGTGCTCGATTGCGACACAGTGATCTTCTCGGTGGGGCAGCGGGCGGGTTTAGCTTTCATCCCTGACGACTCCGGGGTAGGATTGACCGACAAGCAAACCATTGCCATCAATCCGAACACGTTTGCAACCAGTCGACCGGGCGTATTTGCCGCCGGAGACAGCGTCTCAGGAACGGCCTTCGTCATCGAGGCAGTCGCCAACGGCCATAAGGCGGCCCAATCGATCTTGCGTTATTTGAAAGGCCAACCCCTGGAGCCAGAGCCCGAACCCGAGCTCCCGGTCGTGAATCTGACTCAACAAGAGATTGACAACCGCATCGAGCGAGGCGAGATCGAGCCGCAACCGCGCGTGCCCTTGCCGGAGCTTCCCGTTGATCAACGGGTGACCAACTTTGCTGAGGTGGAGGGTGGCTACGATGATGAAAGCGCCCAAGCCGAAGCTGCCCGCTGTTTGTCTTGCGGCATTTGCTCCGAGTGCTGGTCATGCGTGTTCGAGTGCGGCCGCGACGCGATCATCCACACCGACACCGCAAAGCGGCATTCCCTCAACGTCGGAGCGGTTCTATTGGCGCCCGGCTACCAGATTTACAACGCCCATCTTTCCAGGGAATTTGGGCTGGGCCGCTACCCCAACGTGATCACATCGCTTCAATATGAGCGTATGCTCTCGGCCAGCGGGCCAACCGGCGGGCACGCCCGGCGCCCATCCGACCAAAAGAGCCCCAAACGAATCGCCTTCTTGCAGTGTGTCGGCAGCCGCGACCAGAGCCACGATTATTGCTCCTCGGTGTGCTGCATGTACGCGGCCAAAGAAGCGATCATGACCATCGAACACGCCAGAGCCGAGGCGCGTGATGGCAACGGCGACGGCGACGTTCAGTGCCAAGTTTTCTTCATGGACACACGCGCCTACAGCAAAGGTTACGAGGAATACTATCATCGCGCCGAGGAAAAATACGGCGTCGAATACACCCGCTGCCGTTTGAGCGAAGTCAAAGAAGCGCCCGACTCGAATAATTTGATCGTGCGTTATGCAGCACCCTACGAAGGTCGAGATGAAATCCTCGAGAAAGAATTCGACCTGGTGGTTTTATCTGTTGGGATGGAAATTTCCGACTCGGTCAAAACGCTAGGGCAACAATTGGGGGTAGAACTCGACTCCTACGGCTTTTGCCACACCACCCTGTTTGACCCTCTCCAGACCAGCCGACCAGGCATTTACGCGGCCGGCCCCTTCCGCGAACCAAAAGATATTCCCGAAACCGTCATGGAGGCCAGTGGAGCAGCCGCCAATGCGGCTCAATTATTGGCCCCCTCAAGACACACGCTGGCCGTGCAGCAAGAATATCCCCCAGAGCAAGATGTATCGGGACAAGAAGCCCGCATCGGTGTATTTGTGTGCCACTGCGGCAGCAACATCGGCGGCTACCTGGATGTCCCCAATGTGGCCGAATATGCCGCGTCCTTTCCCGGTGTGGTTCACGCAGAAGACAACCTGTATACCTGCTCGCAAGACACGATCGCGCACATCATCGAGCAAGTCCAGGAGCAGAACTTGAATCGGGTCGTGGTGGCCTCCTGCACGCCGATCACTCATGAACCCCTGTTCCAAGACGCCATCCGCCAAGCGGGTTTGAATCCCCACCTCTTCGAGATGGCCAACATCCGCAATCAATGTTCCTGGGTCCATTCAGACGAGTGGGACACAGCCACCCAAAAAGCCAAATCGCTGGTGCGGATGAGCATCGCCCGTTCGGCGGAACTTGAATCACTGGAAATCTCGGAAGTGGAAGTCGAGCATGCCGCCCTGATCATCGGCGGGGGCGCGGCCGGGATGGCCGCAGCGCTCAACCTGGCCAACCAGGGCTTCCCCGTCCACTTGGTCGAACGTGAAAACGAACTCGGCGGCAACCTGCGGAAATTGCGCTATTTTGTCGATGAAAAAATTGTGCGCAAAGGCAACGGCGAGGGGTCTAGCTCGCAAACGCCTCGCCAGTATCTCGCTGCGACGGTTGAAAAAGTCAAGCAGCACCCCTTGATCACCACCCACTTGAACACGGAACTCGTCGACACGGACGGCTTCAAGGGCAACTTCACTTCCAAGCTTGACCAACAAGGGATAATTCACCAAATCCAACATGGCGTCATCATCGTCGCGACGGGCGGTGAAGAGTACAAAGGCAGCGAATATGGTTATGGCGACCATTCCCGCATCGTGACACAGTTGGAATTCGAGACCTTGCTGGCATCGCAAGAGGCCTATCAAGACCAGGCGCCAGCATCCACGCTGGCCGACTGTGTGCCCAACAACGTCGTCATGATCCTGTGCGTTGGCCCGGCCGAAAAATATTGCAGCCGCATCTGCTGCACCACCGCGCTCAAAAACGCGCTCAAGCTCAAGGAACTAAACCCCGACGCCGAGATCACAATTCTTTATCACGACATTCGCACCTACGGATTCAAGGAACGCGTATATACGGAGGCGCGCCGCGCCGGGGTGCGATTCATCCACTACAAGTTTGACAAAAAACCAAAAGTTGATGTCATGCCCACGCGGCGGGATCAGTCCTCCTTGATCACCGTAGATGTGTGGGAGCCGGTTCTGAAGCGGGAGATTCGCTTGAACCCCGACCTTCTGGTTCTCTCCACGCCGGTTGTTCCCGCCGATGGAACCCGAGAACTGGCGAGTCAGCTCAAGCTGTCCACCGACATGGACGGCTTCTTCCTGGAAGCCCATGTCAAGCTGCGCCCGGTGGACTTCTCCGCTGATGGCGTCTTCATGGCAGGGATGGCCCACTATCCCAAATTCCTGGATGAGACCATTGCCCAGGCACAGGCCGCCGCTTCGCGAGCATCCCGGGTTCTGGCCCAAGAAACGATGATGACCAACGCCCGCGTCGCCCACGTTGACCCAGAAAAATGTGTCGGCTGCCTGACCTGTGTGCGGCTCTGCCCCTATGACGTCCCCAAAGTGACGCTAGAGCACACCGGCGTTGGCGAAATCGGTGGAGCGGCCTACATTGAGCCGGCTGTCTGCCACGGCTGTGGCTCCTGCGCTTCGGAGTGCCCGGCCCAAGCCATCCAGTTGTTGCATTACAAAGACATACAAACGCTACGCAAAGTTGATGCTTTGTTCACTCTCCCCACAACCAAAGAAAAAGAACCGGTTCCAACAAGCACCGGCAAAGAGACCAGATAACGCCACCATCAAAACAGGATATGAAAACACCATGACCAAGGACTTTAGCCCCGAAATCGTCGCTTTTTGCTGCCACTATTGCGCTTATGCAGCCGCTGACCTGGCCGGATCTATGCGCTTAGAATATCCCCCCGCCATCAAGGTAATCAAATTGCCTTGCTCCGGCAAGGTCGACCCGCTCTATATCCTGCGGGCATTCGAGGACGGCGCCGACGGCGTTCTCACGGCCGGTTGACTGCCGGGAGACTGTCATTACCTGGAAGGTAATCTACAAGCCCGCAGAAGAGTTGAATACGCTAGAAAGCTGATCGAAGAAATCGGCCTGGATGGCCGCCGACTTCAAATGATCAATGTATCTGCAGCCATGGGAGGCCAATTCGCTTTCTCCGTTGCAGAGATGACGGCAGAGATCAAACGGATGGGGCCCAGCCCTTTCCGAAAAAATGGAAAGGAACAACTTGGAGGAGGGCAGCATGAATGAGCAACCTTATATCTTGATTGTGGATGATGATCCTGACATCCTGGATGGTATTTGCACCATCTTAGAAACGCAGGATTATCGTTTAGAGACAGCGCGGGATGGGGTCCAATGCCTCGAATTGCTCGGCGAAGAGAAACCCGATCTACTAATCTTGGACCTGCTGATGCCGCGTATGGATGGCTGGGGCGTGATCCGCGAAATGCGCAGCCAAGCCTGCTTTTCCGATGTTCCTGTTATGGTGCTGACCACTGTAGTGGAAGATGCCAGCCGACGCCGCTACGAACTGGAGACAGGCATGGCCATGGATGTGCAAGAATACATCGAAAAGCCAGCCCGTCCCGATAACCTACTGCGACACGTAGAGAATCTACTGCAATGGAAAAAGTAACTGATACGCTTTCCGTCATCGCCGACCGCCTGGGTCGATCCGAAGTGTTCAACACACTTCCGGAAGATGATCTGCTGGAAATCGCGAAACTCTGCACCGAAAAGAGCTACCCAGACGACCGAACCATCTTCCAAGAAGGCAAGCCGTCAGAAAATTTCTTAGTTGTGGAACGCGGCAAGTTGGCGATCGAAAAGAAAATCCAGATCGGCAGACACTCCACACGGCGCAATGCAACGATTGCGTATGTCGGCCCCAACCAAGTAGCCGGTTTTTCAACCATCGCTTCTCCCCACACGCATTCCGCCTCTGTTATGACCGTTGAGCCAACCCGCGTTCTTGAAATCAACGGTCAACAATTACGCCAGTATTTATCGTCCCATCCGAAAGCAGGATATCAGGTCTCAATCCGCCTGCTCAACCTTGTAAGTGGCCGCTACCGCAGCGCCACGAATACGCTAACCTACTTCCTCTCGATCGTCTCGCACGAATTACGCTCACCGCTAGCAGCGATTGAAAACTATCTGCGCACAATTCTGGGCGGGTTTGCTGGCGACCTGAATGCCAAGCAAGAGCGGATGATGAAACGCTGCATCCTGAGAGTCACCGATCTTTCAGCTTTGATCAGCAATGTCGTCGATTTGGCCCGCATGCGCCCGGAGCAAATCCAGGCTGACTTCGAGTGGTTTGACCCGGCGGAAGTGGGCATGGAATCAATCGATGACGCTCGCTTGGCCGCCTCGGAAAAGGGCGTCGAACTCAACATTGAGCCGCCCCCCAACTTCGAGCCCATCATTGGCGCACGGCGACGCATGCGCCAGGTTTTCACCAACCTGTTGACTAACGCGATCAAGTTCGCCCCCGAAGAATCAACCGTGACATTCCGGGCCTGGTACGAGCCAGAAGAATTAATTTTCGAAGTCGAAGACCAGGGCCCTGGCATCCCTCCCAACGAATTGCCCCACATTTTCAAGGATTTCTTTCGGGGCAGCAATGTCAAAGGGTCAGCGGGGACGGGCCTAGGCCTCTCGATTACCAAGAAAATTATGGATGCCCATGAAGGTGACATCGTCGTCAAGAACGTCTACGATGACGAAGGCGAGATTAGCGGCACCCGCTTCACGGTTCATATTCCGCGCGATCTGAAAACCCCTGAGATGCGTAGACAAGCCTGGAGAACAGAGGGCGAAGCCGAAATGGGAGCTAACTTTTAGAAAGAAACCTTATGCAACTATGAAGAGCAAAGTATCCTCCCCACGCTCCATTCATACAGACAAGTCTACTACCCCGGTTGGCGCTGCCATGGTGGTAGGGGGTGGCATCGCGGGGATGCAAGCCTCCCTAGACCTGGCCGATCAAGGCTTCAAAGTCTATCTGGTCGAGAAACAATCCGCCATTGGCGGCAAAATGGCCCAACTCGATAAAACCTTCCCCACCAACGATTGCGCCATGTGCACGATTTCGCCAAAGTTGGTCGAAACCGGGCGCCATCCCAATATCGAGATCCTCACCAATACCGAAGTGCTGGAGGTTTCCGGAGACAAGGGCAACTTCACGGTACGACTTCGCCAAGAACCACGCTATATCGAAGTCGATCAATGTGTGGCGTGTAATGACTGTGCCGAAGTCTGCCCTGTTATCATCCCGGATCCCTTCAACGAAGCGCTCAATTCTCGCCATGCAGCCTACAAACAATACCCACAGGCCGTCCCCAATGCCTATGCTATCCAAAAGGCCGGTGTAGCCCCTTGCCGGGATGGCTGTCCCGCCGGTCAACGCGCCCAGGGCTATATCGCCCTGATTCGGGAAGGACGTTGGGAGGACGCTCTGCGCGTCATCAAAATGGACAATCCCTTCCCGGGCATCTGCGGTCGCATCTGCAATCATCGCTGCGAGGAGGCCTGTAACCGCGCTAAGCTGGACGAACCGATCAATATTCGCGCTCTCAAGCGTTTTGTGACGGACAAGGTATACGAAAAGCCGCGCCAACCCCTCGAGCCTGTCGAGATCAACCACCCCGACAAGCGTGTGGCCATCATCGGAGCGGGCCCATGTGGGCTAACCGCGGCTCAAGACATCATTCGAAATGGTTATCCTGTTACCGTCTTTGAAGCTTTGCCTGTCGCCGGTGGGATGCTCCGTGTCGGTGTGCCCGAATATCGCCTCCCTTCTGAAATCGTAGAGCGAGAAGTTCGGGATATCGTCGACCTGGGTGTAGACTTACAACTCAATCACCGAGTAGACGATTTTGATGAAATCTTCGACCAAGGCTATACCGCCGTGCTCATCGCCGTTGGCGCGCATGAAGGCGTTCGGCCGCCCATCCCCGGGGCCAATCAAGATGGCGTGTTGGTCAGTACAACGTTCTTGCGCGATGTCCGTATCAGCGATCCGCCAGCCTTAGGGGAGCGCGTGGTCGTCGTAGGCGCCGGCGATGTAGCCATGGATGTGGCTCGCACCGCGGTCAGGTTGGGTTCCGAAGTTCACATCTTCTATCGGCGGCGACGAGAAGACGCGACGGCTGACGAACAAGAAATTCAACACGCCCAAGAAGAAGGCGTAGTGTTCCATTTCCAGACCAACATCAAAGAAATCATTGGTGATAGCGATGGGCTGCTCAAAGGGATAACGTGCTTCAAAACAGAACCCGGGACTCCGGACAAATCTGGCCGCCCCAAGCCGGTTCCCGTTCCTGAATCAGAAACCTTCTTTCCCTGTGAAAATGTCATCTTTGCCGTCGGCCAACGGGCCGGTCTCGCCTTCATACCCGACGACGCTGGTGTCGGCATCACGGACCAACAAACCATCGCCATCAACCCAAACACATTCGCAGCTACTCGTGAGGGTGTCTTCGCAGCCGGAGATAGCATCTCTGGAACTTCGTTTGTGATCGATGCTGTTGCCAGCGGCCACACCGCGGCCCAGTCCATGATCCGTTACTTGCAAGCAAAGCATCTCGAACCGCCTCGAAAACCAAACCTGCCGGTGGTTGAACTTTCGCAAAAGGAGATCGACGAAAAGTTGGCGCGAGGAGAGGTCAAACGCCAGCCGCGCGTCCCCATCCCTGAACTGGCGGCGGATCAACGCGTCAACAGCTTCGAGGAAGTCTCCCGCGGCTACGATGAAGAAAGCGCCCGTGCAGAGGCAGCCCGCTGTTTAGCTTGTGGCATCTGTTCCGAATGCATGTCCTGCGTCTTTGAGTGTGGGCGAGACGCCATTGATCACGACATGGTGGCCAAAGAGAAGGAAGTAAATGCAGGAGCCATCATCTTGGCCCCCGGTTATCAGACCTATCAGGCCGAATTATCAGAAGAATTCGGCTTCGGTCGCTATCCCAACGTGGTCACATCAATGCAGTTTGAGCGACTGCTTTCGGCCTCAGGTCCAACCATGGGAACGATCCAACGCCCATCCGACGATGAGACTCCCCGGCGAATCGCCTTCTTACAGTGTGTCGGCTCCCGCGACCAGGAGCATGACTATTGCTCCTCGGTTTGCTGCATGTACGCCACCAAAGAATCTGTGGTGGCCAAGGAGCATGATCCCGACCTCGACATCCACGTCTTCTTGATGGACATGCGCGCTTTTTCAAAAGGGTATTTACGTTATTTCCAGCGAGCCCAAGATGACTATGGGATTCACTATCACCATTGTCGCATTTCCGATCTACACGAAACATCCGACGAACATGATCTAATTCTCCGGTACACGCCAGAAGAAAACCCCAACCAACTTGTTGCCCAGGAATTTGATCTGGTCGTCCTTTCGGTGGGCATGGAAATGTCTGAATCCGTCCAGACTCTGGGCCGCCAATTGGGGGTCAGCTTGGATGAATACGGATTCTGTTCCACGCCACAATTCAACCCGGTAGAGAGCAGTCGGGCGGGCATCTACGCGGTTGGTCCGTTCCGGGAACCCAAAGATATCCCCGAAGCGGTCATGGAAGCGAGTGGTGCCTCCGGGGCTGTCGGGGCTTTGCTGGGGTCGAGCCGTCATTCTCTCACCACGATACCCGAATTCCCACCCGAGCGCGACATCAGCGAGGAAGAGCCTCGCATCGGCGTATTTGTTTGTCACTGCGGCTCAAACATCGGCGGCTATTTAGACGTTCCCAAAGTGGCCGATTATGCCGCCAGCCTGCCTCACGTGGAACACGCTGAAGAGAATCTCTACACCTGTTCACAAGATAGCATCAAACACATCACGGAGACGGTCAAAGAGGAAAACCTTAATCGAGTCGTGGTCGCAAGTTGCACGCCCCTGACCCACGCGCCTCTCTTTCAGGACAGCATCAGAGCAGCAGGCTTAAACCCTTATCTGTTTGAAATGGCCAACATCCGCAATCAGTGTTCGTGGGTACACTCACACGATTGGGATACGGCCACCGAAAAAGCTCAAGAGTTAGTTCACATGGCTGTCGCCCGTTCTGCGCTGCTAAACGCACAACCCACCATCGATGTGCCAGTCGAAAACGAAGCCCTCGTGGTCGGAGGCGGAGTCGCCGGGATGACCGCGGCGCTGACCCTGGCAGAAAACGGCTTCCCCGTCCACCTGGTCGAGAAAGAGGCGCAACTAGGGGGGCATCTCCGTGACATCCACACCTTACACGATAACCGAGATGCACAACAAGTCTTACGAAAGATGTTCGAGCAGGTAGAAAGCCAGACTGACATCCACGTCCATTTAGAGAGCACTGTGCAAGATGTAAAAGGCTTCCGAGGCAATTTCAGCAGCACAATAGAAAGCGCTGACGGACAAACCATCCAGGTCTCTCACGGAGCAACCATCTTGGCTACCGGCGCGCAAGAATACCGCGGCGAAGAATACGGTTACGGCCAATCCGACCAGATCATAACCCAGCAAGAACTTGAGGCCATCCTTGGGGGGCAGAAAGCCTACCCGACTCAAGAACCACCGGACACCGTCGTCATGATTCAGTGCATTGGGCCAGCCGAACAGTATTGCAGCCGAATTTGTTGCACCGTAGCCTTAAAGAACGCCCTGAAGCTCAAAGAACAACATCCCGACACCAAAGTCATCATTTTATATAAAGATATGCGCGTATACGGATTTAAAGAACGTCTCTACAGCCAAGCTCGCCAAAAAGGAATTCTATTTTTACGCTATAATAAAACCAAGCCCAAGGTTGAAAGCATCCCTGCTTCAACGACCTCAACCGATAAATCCGCTTCCTTACGCATCCAAGCCTGGGACCCTTCTCTTGAAAGGACTCTTGAACTTCCAACAGATTTACTCGTTCTTTCCATGCCGGTAGTGCCTAACCCCGACACCAAGGAGTTGGCCAACTGCTTTAAAGTTTCCACGGATGCTGATGGATTCTTCATGGAAGCCCATGTCAAGTTGCGTCCCGTCGATTTTGCCACCGAGGGCGTTTTCATGGCCGGGATGGCCCACTACCCAAAGCTGGTTGATGAAGCCATGATTCAGGCCCAGGCAGCGGCTTCTCGTGCCGCGCGGCTGCTCAGCAAGAAAACCTCAAAAGTCGGGGGGCGCGTGGCTGTGGTGGAACCAGAGCTGTGTACCGGCTGCTTAACCTGTGTGCGAGCATGCCCCTTCGACGTGCCCTTGATCAAGGCCGACTTGGTGGGCATCGGAAACATTCAAGGCGCAGCCTATATTGAAGCGGCTATCTGCCAGGGTTGTGGCTCGTGCGCGGCCGCATGTCCAGCCCAGGCCATCCAGTTGATGCACTACACCGATGCGCAAATGGCAGCAAAAGTCAGCATCCTGGCGAAACCAAAGATACCAGCCATGAAATCAGAAGAAGTTGGAGCCTAGCGTATGTCCAAGAAGAAACTCCGCATCGTCGCTTATTGTTGTGAGCATTGCGCTTACGCCGCGGCCGATCTGGCCGGAGGCTTGCGCATGCAATACCCGCCGGAGACCAGAATTGTGCAAATACCCTGCACCGGCAGACTGGATACGCTCATGGTCTTGCAAGCGTTCGAAGATGGCGTTGACGGCGTCATGGTGGCAGGTTGACTGCCCGGAGACTGCCATTACCTGGATGGTAATGTGAAAGCGAAACAACGAGTTGAAAGGATTCAGCAATTGCTCGCTCAAATTGGTTTAGCGCCAGAGCGAGTGGAGATGTTCAATCTTTCCTCAGCGATGGCAGGTAAATTCGTCGCTGTAACAGAAGAAATGACAGAAACAATTACCCGATTGGGGCCCAACCCCCTCAAAGATTCTTGAAATTTAGTAGCATCGGAGGTCACTATGATCATTGCAGAAAGAAAGGATTTAGATGAAATCAGATCACTCATCGGGGAGGATGCCGAAAAGGTGCTCGTGGTTGGATGCGGCACCTGTGTGACGGTGTGCTTTGCCGGCGGCTCGCGCGAGGCGCAAATCACAGCCAGTTCGCTGCGCATGGCAACCAAACTCGATGATGAAGAGGGCAATGGCCTGGATGTCACCGACGTGACGGTCCAGCGCCAGTGCGAATGGGAATACCTGGACGAAATCGAAGACCAGGTCGCGGAAGCCGATGTCGTGCTGTCGCTGGGGTGTGGTATCGGTGTCCAAGCCATTGCCGAATATTTTCCCGAATGCTGGGTTGTCCCCGGACTGAACACCACCTTCTTGGGGCTGCCCTCCGAGCAAGGCATCTGGGAAGAGCGTTGCGCCGCCTGTGGAGACTGTGTACTGGGGATCACCGGCGGGATTTGTCCGATCGCCCGCTGCTCCAAGTCCCTGCTCAACGGCCCTTGCGGTGGATCAGAAGACGGCCATTGTGAAATTGACCCTGAGGTCCCCTGCGCCTGGCAATTAATATACGACCGCATGAGCAGCAAAGGGCGACTTGACATGCTGATCACGTTACAAGCGCCGAAAAACTGGAGTACGTCTCGTGATGGCGGCCCGCGCAAAATTGTGCGGGAAGACCTATTCCTAGAAGAAGCATAGCCCCAAAGTGGAGGAAAACATGACAGCAATCGAAAACAATACCAACGGCTACCTCGTCGGTTCCAATCTGGAAAAAATGCTTGAAGCTGGACACTTTGCCGTAACCGGAGAATTAGGCCCACCTCAGAGCGCCGATGGAGAAGTCATCCGTGAAAAAGCCACCCTTCTGAAAGGGTTCGTCGATGGCATCAACATCACCGACAATCAAACCGCGATCGTGCGGATGTCCAGCATTGGAGCAGGCACCATCGTCGTGGAGGAGGGCCTCGAACCGATCATCCAGATGACCTGCCGGGACCGCAATCGGCTGGCGATCCAAAGCGATCTATTGGGCGCTTACGCGCTCGGCATGCGCAACCTGCTTTGCCTGAGCGGCGACCATCAACATTTCGGCAACCATCCCACCTCGAAGAACGTCTTCGATATCGATTCGCTCCAAATGGTGAAGATGGTGGCCGATATGCGCGATGATTGCATCTTTCAATGCGGGGACACCTTTAAGGGCATCGAGCCGCGCTTCTTTGTCGGCGCCGCTTCCGCCCCCTTTGCTGACCCGATCGACTTTCGTCCTTATCGGTTAGCCAAAAAAGTCAAAGCCGGGGCCGATTTCATTCAGACTCAATTGGTCTACGATGTGGAGGCTTTCGAAGAATTCATGCAGAAAGTGCGCGAACTTGGGCTTCACGAGCAAACCTACATCATGGCCGGGGTCGGCCCGCTCAAGAGCGCTGGAATGGCCCGGTACATGAAAAATAACGTCCCCGGTATCCTTGTGCCTGACGAGATCATCGAACGGATGAAAGCAGTTGACAAACCTTGGGCGGGCAAGAGCAAAGATGAAATGACCAAAGACGATAAACGCGCTCGCTCGAAAGCCCGCAAAGAGGAAGGCATTCAAGTCTGCATCGACCTAATCAATCAATTAAGAGAGATTGAAGGCGTCGCCGGTGTCCATATCATGGCGATCGAATGGGAAGAAGCAGTCAAGCCTATCGTAGAAGGCGCGGGCTTGCACCCGCGACCAACACTAAAAGAGAAAGTCGCGGCATAGCGGCACTACTTTGCTCAAACAGTCCATCACCCCACAACACAAAACTGGAGAAAGCTATGGACGAACAACAAACAAGCACGAAATCCATCAAAATCAAAGGAGACCTGGCAAAACGGGTAAAAGAAGAAATCGATCAAAATGTCTATTTGTGCTACCAGTGTGTCAAGTGCACCAGTGGATGTCCCGTGGCTGATTTCTTCGATTGGCAACCTAACCAAGTTATGCGCGCCCTTCAATTAGGGCAAGAGGATATCGCTCTGGAGGCCAAAACCCCTTGGCTATGCGCAGCTTGCCAAACCTGTACCACTCGCTGCCCGCAAGGGTTGGATATCAACGCCATCATGGAATTTCTGACCCGTGAAGCGGTCGAACAGGGCATAAAACCCCCCATCCCTGAAGTTAACGCCTTCAATCGCGCCTTCATGCGCGAGGTCAACATCTGGGGTCGTAGCTATGAACCGGGTTTGATGGCCGAGATGGGAATTCAAGATCCTCTCGCCATGGTGGAAGACCTTGACCTGTACTTCAACATGCTCAAGAAAGGCAAGGTCAGCTTCTTCCCCAAACCGGCGCGCCTACCCAACTCTCGCAAGATCAAACCAATCGAAGGCGCCGAGGAGGCCATCGCTTACTACCCTGGCTGCTCGCTCGAATCAACCGCGACGGAATTTCATCATTCGACCGAAGCCGTTTGCGAAGCCATTGGCCTGAAATTGATTGAACCGCCCGGATGGGTTTGCTGTGGAAGTTCCGCTGCCCATAAAATCGCTCCGGAAGCAGCTTTGCGGCTCCCGATGGAGAACCTTGCCTACTTCGAGCGCAGCGGGTTCAAGGAAGTCACCATGCCTTGCGCGGCTTGCTTCAACCGCCACAAAGCAGCTCAATTCGAGATCCGCGAGTACGAAGACCATAAAGCTGCCATGGATGAAGCACTTGGATACGATTACCAAGACAGCGTCCACGTCAGCACATTGGCTGAGGCGATCCACAACCACATTGGGCCCGAGCGCGTGGCCGAGAAAGTCCAAAACCAGCTTGAAAACTTGAATGTGGTCAGCTATTACGGCTGTCTATTGACCCGACCTCCCGAGGTCACGGAAGCAGCCCACCACGAAAATCCCACCGACATGGACGAACTCATGGCCGCTCTGGGCGCTCAGGTTCACGATTGGTCTTACAAGACGACCTGTTGCGGGGCTGCCCACTCCCTAACTCGACCTGACATTGTATTAGACCTGAGCGGCAACATCATCAGACACGCCAGGGAAGCTGGCGCTGATGTCATCGCCGTCGCCTGCCCGCTTTGCCACATGAATCTGGATGCCCGCCAAATCCAAATGGACCTGGAAGACCCTATGCCCATTCTCTACTTCACCCAGTTGATGGCCCTGGCATTAGGACTTCCCAAGAAAGCTGCCTTGCTACACAAGAACATCATTGATCCACGTCCACTTCTGCGAAGAAAGGAAATCATCTCTCCTGACTAAACCACGAGAGAAGAAAGGAGCCTTCCATGATGACCGCCGCTCCTCCATCTCCAGAAAAGATTGACCCTGTAACCTTTCTCGACACCACACTTGAGAAAACATGGCACGCTCTTTGCAACCACTTCGATGTCATCGCCAAAATGCCTGATAGTCAAATTCTCTTTTGTAAAGTCGATGCAAGCATGCCGCATCAAGCTGCCGAAAGAGTGTTTGTCAACATGATCACAGAATCGATTGAGCATGTAGGCCGATTCTCGCCCTGGTACACGCAACCGGCGCGTAAGTTTGGCATCATCTCAATTTGTGACGAACAAACCAATTGCCGCAAATGGATCTTAGCACCGGAGTCTCTACGTCAGTGGAAGGACGAATTAAAAAACCTTCGTTTGGCCATTGAAAAGAATTCTGGCCTGATTCAAGCCAGCCTACTCCTGGATCAACTCAGCATGAAAGAGCTTAGCAAGGGTTCCCAAATAACGGCCAAGTGTGAATGCTGCCCGCCAAAGCTAATTCAAATCAAAAAAGAAATTTTGGATCAATCGGCGATCACATGTGACGCCTGCCAATGCTCGTTTATCCCGATATAAGCAATTAACGGATGTTGGTTAGATAGTAAGATACTTAAGACCAAAATGCTCTAGGCGGCGTCCCCGCCGCCGAGGACGGCGGCTAGAGCTAACGTTCAAGGGGGCGTCATGCTTGCCGCGCTTCCCCTGGCGGGACGCAGAGCGTGCGTATCCGCTGGGCAAGGCATGCTACCCAAACCGCTGATGCTTTCCCGCCCGAAGTAGTTCTTCAAATACCGCCCTGGTGTTTTTCGGGGCGGTTTTCGCTTTGATAAAGGCGCCCCTTTGGCGGACTCATATACTTTTCTTACTTTTTTCCTACATATTTTGTGTAGAATTACATAGGAAGATTGCATTGACACCTTTCTACCGACTGATATACTACAAATATATCAGTGAAAATATAACAAGATCAAACTCACACAATCATTCCAGCCCACCAACAGGCAATAAAGGAGCAAAGCATAGATGTCGATTTTCTCACCACCAAGGTACCAAAAACCATACAAGCCCATGCGCAGGAAAGAGGAAGACAACCTTTTGATGGACATTTTCACCGCCGGTGAAAAACAACTCAAAGGGATCATGTTCAGTTGTCGTATGTGCGGCAACTGCATCCTCCAAGAAACCGCTTTCGTTTGTCCGATGACATGCCCCAAGGGGCTTCGCAACGGGCTTTGTGGCGGAGCAACCCCTGAATCCTGCGAGGTTGATCCTTCTCGCCCTTGCACATGGTACAAAATTTACGAACGCGCTGAAAAACTAGGCCGCTTAGACACGTTACTTGAGATCAACGCCCCCCTAGATGGCGATCGCGTTGGTCGAGAGACCTGGATTGACTTGATTCAGACCTTCCGCGAGTATAAAGACAGCCCCAAACTCAAAGAGTTCTTCTCGAACCCGGAGAAATTCAAACAAGATTGGGACAATACCTTCCACGCGGTGCGGCAACCGGATTGGTGGCAGGGCGATAGCGACTATCATCCTCCCACCTACGAGGGCGTCAACTCTCTGCTGGAAGCCAATTTGGAAAGCGGGCAATTCACCTGCACCGCTGAAATCGCGCCCCCGCTCAGCGTATCCCCGCATGTGATCAGCAAAAAGGTTGGCTGGCTAGACGAATACGTTGCCGCCGCCAACTTCACCGACAATGCCTCCGCCTCCGCCCGCATGGGCAGCCTGGCGTCGAGCAAAATCTGCCTCGAGGCTGGTTTGGAGCCGGTGATGCAGTTACAGGCCCGTGACCGATCGCGCGTTGTGATCGAATCGGACGCCCTCGGCGCAGCCGGTCTAGGCATCAAAAACATCCTCTGCCTGACAGGCGATCACCACCGCTTTGGCCCTTCTCCAATGACAAAACCGGCTCAATTCGACCTTGACTCCATCCAAATGCTTTGGATGTTACGGCGCATGCGCGACGAAGGTATTTACATCGACGGGCGCCCCGTCAAGAACCGACCCGAGTTCTACCTGGGTGCGGCCGCTTCCCCCTTTGGCGTTCCGCCAAAGTACGAATCCATCCGCGTTGAGAAGAAAGTCAACGCAGGCGCGCAGTTCATCCAGACTCAGCCCGTATTCGACTACGATCGCTTCGTAGAATGGCTGGAAGCGCTTGACAAGCGGGACTTGCTTGACAAGGTTCACATCATGGCCGGGATCACGCCGATGAAGAGCGCCCGAGCGGCCCACTTCATGGCGGGCGAAGTTCCAGGCGTCTTCATTCCTGACCCCCTGGTCAAACGAATGGACGAAGCTGGCGACAAAGAAGGCCAGCAAGAAGAAGGCGTCGCCATCGCTCTCGAGGTCATCGAGAAGCTCAAAAACACGCCCGGAGTCAGCGGGCTACACATCATGGCCATTCACTGGGAGAGCGTCGTTCCCCGCCTGATGGACGAAGCCGGACTACCGAAGCCTCAAATCAAAAGTTTAGAACAAGTGGAAAAAGAGGCTGTAGCAGCCCCTAAGCAAAACCACCAAAGACAACAAGAAGTTGATATTTTTGAGGAGACACATCGAAAAGGCCCAGGCAGATAGCCTGGACCTTTTCTTATGCGAGAAAACGCAACCTAACCGTTTCGTTGGGGTTATCAATGGAGAACACCCTTGCAACCCGAATTAGTTAATGTACAATTCCAAAGTGTTGCAAACACAACTATTAGAAACACTCAACGAAATGGAGGCTCCTGCTATGAATGAACCAATTACCAATGACGATAAACTATGGGCCGCTTTAGGCTACCCCATTCCTCTCATTGCCATCATCGCTCTATTGATGGAAGAGAAAAAAGTTCGTCAATTTATCAAATTCCACGCGGTACAATCTCTAGCGTTAAACGTAGCTCTTTACATCGTTATGCTAATACTCGCTTTTACAGTCGTTGGCGCCATATGCGCGCCGATTCTTTGGCTGGTAACGTTATGGCCCGCCTTTGATTCCTACAACGGGAAATACACTGAAATCCCTGTGATTACAGACTTCATCAAGAACCAAGGCTGGGTCTAATTTCCATCTACCCTGATGACACAACCCCGTTTTCTCGCCACAATGAGCGAAAACGGGGTTTTTCTTAATCGCTTTACAATCAAGCATCTTGATATATGCAAGATATATTTTGCTTGACTTTTCAACTA
>CAZJBA010000005.1:0-36871 GCA_964544065.1 uncultured Anaerolineales bacterium
AGGGATGTAATTGTACCAGGGATGTCAACGAGGAACAGGTATAATAATCGCATGCACCGAAAAGCCTTTCTCCTGGCACTGATCTTATTCTTCTCCCTGGCCGCCAGGTTACCCCCCGGTCCCGAAATGCGCCAGCGCGGCATCGTCGCCGACCTGCTCCGCCACCCCATCGGGCCGGAGAATCTGATTCTGGAAACGATGTTGGTCTCCGTTGATGAACATCTGCGCGCCGGCCGCTACGACCAAGCGGAAACCGCCATTGAAGCCGCTGAGGCAACCCTGGCCGCGTTGGAAGCGAGCGAGGCCGACCTGTTTGGCGCCCATCCTCTGGCAGCCGACCACAGCGAGATCGTCGATCTGCTGCTAGAACAGGACTACCTTCCACAACAGATCATGGTTCAAGGTCAGCGAGCAGGCACCGAGGTGAGCAAGGTTGGTCAGGAGTTGGAAACGCTGCAACTCACCCGGGAACAAGGAGATTGGCGCATGACTCCAAACGAATAAGATCTGTATTTTCTCAAATAGGACTTACGCACATGATGCCATGGGGCGTATTTACAAGTTAGGGGAGGACGCGTTAAACCACGGATTACACTGATTTTCACGGATTTTTTCTGCATTTTCTTTGTGTAATCCGTGAAATCCGTGGTTATTTTCCGGCCTCCCCCAAAAGCTGTATACGCCCGATGCCATGTTTACCGCCGAGACGCAGACGCTCGCTGTGCGTGCTTCGCATGCGTACCTTCGGTAGACGCCAAGAAACGTCGAGAGACAGAAACACTGCCCCCCTGATCCCTGATTCACTGACTCACTGACAACCTGAATCCCTCAAAACAACGCCACATCCTATTGATTCCCTCCCCCACGATGCTATAATGAAGGCGTAATAAAGGGGTTTATTTCTGTTTTTGGGACCCTTCTGTTCGGTTCGCAACGATTCTGAGCTTACAATTGACACCATGCCCCTTCTCTGGCTCTCCATCGCCTTCGTCACGGGCATCCTCCTCGCCGACATCACCGCCCTGCCCACCCAAACCTGGCTGATCCTGGCCGCGGTTTGCTTGCTTGTTGCCATCATCACGGGGATGGTTAAACGGCGCCTCGACCGAGATGCGCTCCTCTCCGCTCTCCCCCTTCCCACAGCCATCAAGCCGCCGCTACCGCTGCCCGTCATCCTGCTGATCTTGTTTCTGGGCGCGGCTCGTTACCAGGCCTCGCTACCCGACCTGAGCGATCCCCATTTCATCGCCGCCTACAATGACCGAGACACGCGCTACGACGTCACCGGCGTGGTCGTCGATTTTCCCGATCGGCGCGACTCCTTTACCTACCTGCGTGTCCAAACTGAAGAGATTCGTCCCAACCACAAACGCACAAAGACCGACGTGCACGGCCTGCTGCTGGCCCGCATCCCGCCGGAAGAATCGTTCCACTACGGCGACCGGATCCTATTGCGCGGCCAACTGGAAACGCCATCCGAAAGCGAAGCCTTCTCCTACCGCGACTATCTCGCCCGCCAGGGAGTCTACAGCATCATGGCTAGTGAAACCCTCCTTCGGCGCGAAACCGGCGCGGGCAATCCGTTGATGAGAGCTATCTTCGCCCTCAAAGAGCGTGCCCTGGATACCGTCTACCGCCTGTGGCCTGATCCCGAAGCCTCCCTCTTCGCTGGAATCCTGTTGGGGATCGAAACCAGCATCCCCCAACACGTCAAAGAAGATTTCAAGGTCACGGGCACCTCCCACGTCATCGCCATCTCCGGATTCAACATCACCATCGTGGCTGGCCTCTTCGCCAACTTCTTCGGGCGGATGCTCAATCCCCGCCGGGGAGCGGTCGCCGCGGTCATCGGCATCGCCCTCTACACCATTCTGGTCGGGGCCGACGCTGCTGTGGTGCGCGCCGCCATCATGGGCGGCCTGTCCCTGTTTGCCCGCCAGGTCGGACGCCGCCAACACGGAATCAATACGCTGGCCTTCACCGCCGCGCTGATGTCGCTGCACAACCCTCACACCCCCTGGGACATTGGCTTCCAGCTCTCCTTCGCCGCCACCCTCGGCCTGATTCTCTACGCCGACCCCCTCTCGCAAGCCTTCGTCAAATTCGCTTCCCGCCGCATCCCCACCGAGAGGGCCCAACGCCTGGCCGGGCCGGTCGGCGAATATATCCTCTTCACCCTGGCCGCCCAAATCACCACCCTGCCGATCATGGCCTACCATTTCGGCAGCATCTCCCTGACCGCCTTCCTGGCCAACCCTGTCATCCTGCCCGTCCAGCCGCCGATCATGACCCTGGGTGGCCTGGCCCTCATCCTCGGCCTGATCTGGCTGCCGCTGGGCAAGCTCGCCGCGCCGTTGGCCTGGCCATTCGTGCTTTTCACCATTCGGGCGGTAGAAGTTTTTGGAGAATTACGCGGCGGGATTCTGAACCTGGGAGACTTGAGTCTCTTATGGGTGATCCTGTTTTACGCGCTCCTGTTGGGACTCACCCTGGCAGGGTCCCGTTTCCGGGAGCGTCTCTCCGGCTTGAAACCCGTGCCCGTCCTCGCCGTCCTGGGAATCGCCACCGTGGTGACCTGGCGCGCCGCCCTGTGCGCTCCCGATGGCCGCCTGCACCTGACCATGCTCGATGTCGGCAGCGGCGACGCCCTGCTGATCCGGACTCCCAACGGGCGCAACCTGCTGGTCGACGGCGGGCCGAGCACCTCGCTGCTCTCCGACGGTTTGGGGCGCCGCTTGCCGCCCTTCCGCCGCCAATTGGATTGGCTCGTCGTCGCCTTTCCCCAGGGCAAAAACCTGGCCTCCCTGCCGCGCCTGCTGGACCGCTTCCCCCCGGAGCAAGCCTTATGGGCCGGGCCGGACAGCGCTACCCGCTCGGCCGACTATCTCCGCGCCGACCTGATCGAAAGGGGGATTCCCGTGACCGCGGCGGAGCCGGGCCACTGCCTCGATTTGGACGCCGGAGCCAACTTGTGTTTTCTCACCGTGGGAAAGCGCGGCGCCATCCTGCTGCTGACATGGGACCATTTCCGCGCCCTGTTACCCGTCGGCGCCGCGGCTGACGATTTTCATGCGCTCAACATGGGCGCCGATGTCGGCCCGGTCACCGCCCTGATGTTGGCCGACAGCGGATTTGCCCCTCTGCTCCATCCCGAATGGCTCGCCAACCTGAACCCCCAGGTGGTCTTGCTCAGCGTCGCCCCCGACGATCCCTCCGGCCTGCCCGACCGCGAAACCCTTGATTTGTTGGGCGGCTACTCCCTTTTACGCACAGATCAGCACGGCTGGGTACATCTGTCCACCGACGGAAAACATATGTGGATAGAGATAGAGCATCACTAGGCCTATAGTACTATTTTGGGCTTGTTCTTTTTGTCAAATACATGTTTTTGGGGTATGATTATAGCGCTCATTCATGAACGTTGTCGTGCTCGCTGCCCCTTATGCAATTTGTATGATTGAAGACATCCTTTCCATAAATCCCCTGCTTCTCCTGAGTATCGCCGGCGTGTGTGTGTTGCTTTTACTTGTCGCCGTGATTTATACTTTTTCTCTTCGAGAAAAGGTTCGCAAAACGAAAAAAGCTCTGTACAAGCAAAAGTACCGCCATGCGAAAGATGCGCAAAGACAACGGGGGTACGCCAAGGAAATAACCCAACAACTCAATGCAAAACGATTGCGTGAAGTATATCAGTTAATCAACGAGCTTACTGCAACGCTCAACTACCAACGCGTGTTGGATAAGGCACTCGACCTGAGTATGCAGGCTTTGTCAACATCCGATGACGCCGAAGATCGATTGGTCGGCGTAGTGCTCTTGTTTTCTGAACGCAACTCCGAATCTCCGGAATTATATGTGGGCTCGGCTCGGCGATTGACACCGGCAGATTATCCTCAAACCTTTCCCGCCAACCAGGGCTTACTCCAAAAGGTCGTTGATGAAGGCGATGCGGTCATGGTAAGAAATGTCGCCCAAGACCCTGAGTTGGGGCGGATGATCGCAATGCAAAAAAGTCGATCTGCCTACTGTATTCCCTTGCGTCGAGGCATCGACACCTATGGAGTAATCTTGTTTGCCCATCCCGAGGAAACCTTCTTTAATTCAACTCACCGGGAAATCCTTAACATCATCGCCAAACAGATTGGCACCGCTATTCAAAACGCCCACCTCTATCAAGAGTTGGGGCAAGAAAAAGAGCGCATGATGGAAGTGCAAGAAGAGGCCCGCAAGAAGTTGGCTCGCGACCTCCATGATGGCCCCACCCAGTCCATTGCTGCGATTGCCATGCGGGTCAATTTTGCTCGCCGCTTGATGGAACGCGATCGAGATGCTGCCGGCGATGAATTGTACAAAATCGAGGAATTCGCCCGCCGCACGACCAAAGAAATCCGTCACATGCTCTTTACCTTACGGCCTCTCGTTTTGGAGGCGGAAGGCCTGGAAGCAGCGTTACATTCCATGGCTGAGAAAATGAAAGAAACCTACGATCAAAATGTGTTAATCGATATCAGTCAAGATATCGCCTCCGATCTGGATATGGATAAGCAAGGCGTCATTTTTTTCATCGTCGAAGAAGCAATCAATAATGCTCGCAAACATGCCCAAGCCGATCACATCTGGGTTCGTTTGAAACGTTTACAAAGTGATTTAGGCTTGCTCGCTATCGAGGATGATGGCGTTGGGTTCGATGTCGAATCGGTCAAGGCATCCTACGAACATCGCGGCAGCTTAGGGATGATCAATTTGCGCGAGCGGACTGAACTGATCAGTGGTGTTCTTCGCATTGATTCAACCATAGGAGAGGGAACTATCATCCAAGTTGCCATTCCGCTGACAGAAGATGCCATCGATCGCATCCGGCATAGCGTCTGAAAAAAGACCTGTTAGGGGGATGTTTCAGAAATCGAGTGTAATGGTAAGTTTTGACTGATCGTGACTGTCACCTTTTTCATAAGTCAATTTTCATCATTACCAAATCGAGTCCCTTGCCCAGGAAACCAGGAGATTTCATGCCTATCAAAGCTAATCTATATTACTACGAGCAGCGCGGCGGCCGCGCCGATAAGCCTCCTGTTGTGTTAATCCATGGGGCTGGCGGAACCCACTTGCACTGGCCCGCGGAGGTGCGCAGACTCGCTGATTATCGTATCTATGCCTTGGATTTACCGGGTCACGGTAAATCTACGGGCCGCGGCCACCAATCTATCGGCGCCTATGTGCATTCGATTGTCAATTGGGTTCAGGCTCTGGCCATCCCCCAAGCGGTTTTTGTGGGCCACTCGATGGGTGGGGCCATCGCGCTTCACTTAGCGCTCCATAACTCTCACTGTGTTTTGGGGCTCGGCTTAATCGGGACAGGAGCACGCCTGAAGGTTGATTCCGCCTTGTTGGAGAATACGGTTCTGCCCGCCTCCATCAACCCGGCTGTGGAGATGATTATCCAGCGGGCGTTCAGCCCCGATGCAGATCCCAACCTTGTCCGTTTGGCTGCCAAGCGTATGGCTGAAGTTCGCCCCACAGTCCTGCACGGGGACCTGGTAGCTTGTGACGATTTTAATGAAATTGACTCACTCCACAAGGTGAAAGTTCCAACCCTGGTGATTTGCGGGCAAGATGACCAACTGACTCCGCCGCGCTATTCCCAACACCTGGCCGATCACATATCCAAGGCCGAACTACAGATTCTGCCTCAGGCCGGGCACATGGTCATGCTGGAACGGCCCAAGCAAGTCGCCGAAGCGTTGGAGCACTTCCTGGCCCAGATTCCTTATCCGGGCTAGGGCGTGTACCATCTGGCAACGATTCTCAGTATCGTCTCAATATTTCGGGGGCCATTGAATGAATTCGAGGCTGGCCTGCTTGCGAATATATTCGCCTTTGTAATTTGGCGAAAATGTATACTTCGATATGCCTTCGGCTACTCAGTACGGCATCGAGACCAAACGGCTTCAGCGAGATAATACTATATTTCCTCGTCAATCGAACATTAGCCAAATCACAATTTGCGGTACAATCATCCCCGTCTAAAAGAAATGAACCCTTAGCCAGGGAAGAAGTTGAACTTTTTCGGCGATCCGGGCATTCTACCTGGGCTTCTGAAAAGCAACCGAAGGAATTCGGTAGTTTTCAGGTTCGCCACATATTCCGTCAGAACCAGGAAAAAGACAAGTTGGAGTGTTGATGAAAAAACGAGTAGTCGATTATTTATATTTGTTCGGATTTGCGGGCTTGATCGTGGCGCTGGATCAATGGACCAAGACGGCTGTGCGCCAGCGTTTGGCCTTTGGTTTGTCCTGGTCACCGTGGGATTGGTTGGAGCCTTACGCTCGGATTGTCCATTGGCAGAACACCGGGGCGGCTTTTGGGCTGGGACAAAATTTAAGCGTTGTGTTCATGTTGTTGACCGTTGTGGTCGTCGCCATGATTCTGTATTATTTTCCCAGCATCCCCCGGCAGGAATGGCCTCTGCGGGTAGCCCTTTGCATGCAGCTTGGCGGTGCAATCGGCAATTTGATCGATCGTTTAACCCAGAATGGATCGGTGACCGATTTTATCTCTGTGGGCCGGTTTCCCGTCTTTAATGTGGCCGATTCGTCCATCTCGATCGGGGTGGCGGTGTTGGTGGTCGGGATGTGGATTCAAGAAAGAAGAACGGAAGCCGCTTCAAGCCAGTCTGATTCGCCGGTTCCGGAAGCGGATTCTTCACTGCGTGTCGAAAATCTCCAAGGTGAGTAGCCAGCAGTTCCATTTTCTATTCGAAGAAGATTCTTCCCAACGCCTGGATAAATTTTTGGTGGCGTGTCTGCCTGACTATTCGCGCTCGCGTTTGCAGGCCTTGATCAAGGCCGGGCACGTCCAAGTGAATGGGCAGATTCCCTCCAAGTCAGGAGTCTCTCTCACCAAAGGGGCCAAGATCGAGGTGGAGATTCCCCCACCGGCGCCCAGCCGCCTCCAACCCGAGGCGATTCCCCTTAAAATCTTGTTCGAAAACGAAGATGTTTTAGTCATCAATAAATCGGCCGGGATGGTAGTGCATCCTGCCCCGGGGCATCCGACCGGCACGTTGGTGCAGGCTGTCTTGGCGCACGCACCCGAAATCGAAGGAGTGGGCGGAAAGAAACGTCCTGGCGTCGTCCATCGTTTGGATATGGACACCTCCGGGTGTATCATTTTTGCCAAAAACGATCAGGCCCATCATTGGTTACAAGCCCAGTTTCAGGCCCGCCAGGTAGGCAAAATGTATCTCGCCCTGGTGCACGGCCAACCGCCGACGCCCAAGGGACGGGTGGAAGCCCCGGTTGGGCGCGATCCGCATCACCGCCAACGCATGGCCGTGAAATCGCCCGGCAGAGGCCGCCAGGCGATCAGCGAATACTTCACGCTGGAGCGTTTCCGCGAGTATACTTTGTTGAAAGTACATATCCTGACAGGCCGCACACACCAAATCCGCTTGCACATGGATTTTTTGGGCTGTCCGGTGGCCGGGGATGAAACCTACGGGCGGCATCAGACCGATCTTCCGTTGGAGCGTCAATTTTTACACGCTCGTCGACTCACCTTGGTGTTGCCAGGCGAGTCCGCCGAGCGCACGTTTGAAGCCACCCTGCCACAAGAACTTGAGCAGGTCTTGCAACACTTGAGGGAGAAATCATGAACATCATCGATCTACGATCCGACACAGTCACAAAACCGACCCCGGCTATGCGGGAGGCCATGGCCAACGCCCAGGTGGGCGACGATGTTTACGGGGAAGACCCGACCGTCAACCGGCTGCAAGCCATGGCTGCGGAGATGTTGGGCCACGAGGCGGGCTTGTTCGTCCCCTCGGGGACGATGGGGAACCTGGCCGCCTTGCTGACGCACTGCCAACGCGGCGATGAAATCATTCTCGGGGATAAAGCCCACACGTTTTTGTATGAGGCTGGCGGCAGCGCGGCTCTGGGCGGGATTCATCCGCACACAATTCCCAATCAACCCGATGGCCGTTTGCGTTTGGAGCATATTCGCGCTGCTATTCGGGGCGATAACCCCCACTTGCCCACCACGCGCTTGATCACGATCGAAAACACGCACAACCGTTGCGGCGGTTCGGTTTTGTCGGTGGATTATACGAAATCCGTATGTGGCTTGGCCCGCGAGAACGGCCTGTGCGTCCATCTGGATGGCGCCCGAATTTTCAACGCGGCCGCCGCTCTGGATGTCGATGTCGCCGAGTTGACCGCTCCGGTCGATTCGGTCACCTTTTGTTTGAGCAAGGGGTTGTGCGCACCGGTAGGATCGATTTTGTGTGGCAGCCAGGACTTCATTGCCCGGGCTCTGCGGGCGCGCAAGCAATTGGGAGGCGGCATGCGTCAGGTCGGAATCCTGGCCGCGGCTGGAATCATTGCCCTGGAGCAAATTCGCCCGCGTTTAGGCGAGGATCACGAGCGCGCTCGCAAGTTGGCCCGCGGCCTGGGACAGATTCCCGGCTTGGAGGTGGAGAGCCGCAATCCCCCTACCAACATGGTCTATCTCGATTTGGAGCCCCAGGTCACACGCCAGGCCGAGGACGTGGTCGCGGCGTTGTCGCAACGGGGCGTGCTCGTCGGCGCGGTAGGGCCGCGCCGCTTCCGTCTCGTCACCCATTATTGGATCGAGGATAAGCATGTCCAATCGACGGTGGAGGCCTTCGCCCACGTGCTGGAATCCTGTTCGTGATATAATCGTTTTACTAGCATTTCCCCTGAAAAGAAACGAGGAGTTGCCGCCATGCGTAAATTTGTGACCCTGGAACAAATTGATGAAACCACCAAAGTCATTCGCGATCGGATTACCATCCAACCACGCCTTGGCATGATCTTGGGCTCAGGCCTGGGCCCGTTGGCCGACACGGTTGAGGACCCGGTTGTGATTCCCTATGGAGAATTGCCCCACTGGCCGGTTTCCACCGTGATCGGGCATGAAGGCCGGCTGGTTGTCGGAAAAATGGAAGGCCAGGACGTGCTCGTCATGCAAGGCCGCGTCCATTATTATGAAGGCTACTCGATGGATCAAGTCACCTTTCCCGTCCGGGTGATGCAACGCCTGGGAATTGAAATCATGGTCGTGACCAACGCAGCCGGAGCCGTCAACCCCGATTTTGAACCGGGCGACCTGATGTTGATCACCGATCACCTCAACTTGATCGGTATGGCCGGGCCCAACCCGCTGCGGGGCCCCAACATGGACGAGTTTGGGCCGCGCTTCCCCGACATGAGCCAGGCATACGACCGGCAATTGACCGATCTGGCCCGCCAGATCGCCGAAGAGGAAGACATGTTGCTGCGAGAAGGCGTCTACATTGGCCTGGCAGGGCCGTCCTTCGAAACCCCGGCCGATCTCCGCTTTTTGCGCTCCATAGGCGTCGATGCCGTCGGCATGTCGACCGTGCCCGAGGTAACCGTGGCGCGTCACGGCGGAACGCGGGTGATGGGCGTTTCGGGTATCAGCAACAAAGCCAATCTAGATGGCAGCACCGTTACCAGCCACGAAGAGGTCTTGGAAGCCGGTCGGGTGATGGTACCAAAGTTGATCAAACTAGTCCGCCGAGTCCTCAGTCAGTTAGAATAAGCGGATCCGTCAAGTCGTTTTCGAAAACCTGTCAGGTCTCCACCCCACTATCTCAAGAAGACCCAGCAAACAGAATCATCATGCCAGAAGTATTGAGATTTTTCAAAAATTACGAGGTCTTCATCTATCTGGCCCTGGGGATTATGGCCGTCTGGCAGCTTCGAAAATTTATCCTGGCCTGGGCCGATCTCCGCAGCGCTGCTTTCGGCCTGGAACAAGAGAGCGCCCGAACCCGCCTGAATTGGTCTGTCAGCATGCTGGTGGTGCTCTTCTTTTTAGCGGTAGCAGAGTTTGGCCTGGTCTCCGTGATCGTTCCCAGCTTTCCGGGGACGTTGCCCACCCCCACCTTGGATTTGTTGGCCACAACCACGCCCACCCTGGAAGGCACCCAAGAAGTACTGGAAGGGCAACCTGCCACACCAGCGCCCACATCCCCGCCCGAGGAGAGTGGATGTATTCCCGGCCAAGTCGAAATCCTGTCTCCCGAAGGAGGCGAGACCGTTCAAGATGTCGTCGAAATCCGCGGCAGCGCCAACATTGCTAATTTTGGTTTTTACAAATTTGAGGTCTCTCCCGCCCAAGAGAGCAATTGGCAGACCATTCAGGCCGGTGATCTTGTCGTTCAAGAAGATCAGCTCGGCTATTGGGACACCACTCGTTTCACACCAGGAGATTACGTCTTACGCCTGATCGTCACAGACAACCAAGGGGAAGCCTCAGCTCCCTGCTCCGTGCAAGTGCGCGTTGAAGCTCCCACCGAGGAATAGAGCCACATGCCTGAAATCGAGATCCGCTCGGCGATTGCCTCCGACATTCATGCTTTGACCAAGCTGGAGCACAATTACTCCAGCGACCATGTCTGGCAAATGGATTTTCGGCGAGGTGATGGGGAAATCACAATCGTTTTTCGAGAAATTCGTTTGCCGCGCTCGGTACAGGTTCGGTACCCTCACGATCCGGGGCGATTAACGGACGAATGGACCCATCGTGATGGCCTGCTTGTGGCCGTGTCAGATGGCGCCCCGATTGGTTATATCAGCTTGGAGCAGAAAATTCATCTTGAGGCTACCTGGATTAACGACTTGGCCGTAGCGCGGCGGATGCGCCGACAGAAAGTAGGCAGTTCACTCATCATCGCAGCCCAAGATTGGGCTCTTCAACATGGCAGCCAACGCCTCATTTTGGAATTACAGCCGAAAAACTTCCCCGCCATCCAATTTGCGCGTAAACTTGGTTTTGAACTTTGCGGGTACAACGATCATTATTTCGCCAACCACGACATTGCCCTGTTTTTCTCGCAATGGCTGCGCTGATGTTTGGAAAAACCAGGAACGCTTTAAATTTTTCGTAAGCGTTCACGGAGGGTGTCATTCTTGCCGGAGGCATGCTGCGCAAGCCGCCAACGCTTTTCCGGCGGCGAAGAATCTCCCCGATGGCACCTGGGAGACTCTTCGGTCGCTTATCCTAGCGTATTTTGCTAGGACACGCTCCCTTGCCCAGCGGGCACGCACAGCGCGGCAAGCTTGTCGAAACCACCGTTTTCGGCCGCAGTTCGCTGATTTCGACAAGCTTGCCCCTACGGGGACGCATGCGAAGCACGCAACACCGAAGGTGCGCATACCGAAGGTACGCAGAGCGAGCGAAGCGAGCGAATCGGCGAACTGCGTAAGTCCCATACATCTATTCAGCCAGTTTTTTGATTTGTCACCATGCCCACGCTTATCGGTAGTTTACAAACTCTCAATCAATTAATCACAGCAGGGATTGCTATCACAGCATTTTCCCTGTTGCTCTACGTGCTCTCGTTCAACCTGCGCGATTGGGTCGCTCGCTCGATTGCGTTGATTTTCTCCTGCGTGGTGGTTATTTTTGTCGGGGATGCCATCGGTAGCGTCACCATCTCACCGAGCTGGATTGCTATCCTAGTCAAGCTGCAATGGATTGGGATTATGCTTCTCCCCCCGGCCTATTTGTCCTTCTCGGACGCTTTGCTGGCCACCACCGGTCGACCTTCGCGGGGACGTCGCAGTGGCTTGATTCGATTAACCTATTTGATCGCAGCAGCTTTTATCGCTGCGCTGCCTTTTCCCTCCCTGGTTGGATCGGTCAAAACAGATTTTATCGCTCCCCATCTTAACGCGCCTCCCTTGATCTGGCTCTTTGCTGCTTTTTACATCGGCAGCATGGTCTGGGCTTGGATCAATTTCTGGCGCGCCTACCAACGCTCGGTGACAAGCACCAGTCGACGGCGCATGCGCTATTTGATCGCCGGCGCGTTCGCCCCCGCCTTCGGCACCTTCCCGTACATGACCTTTGGGGCCGGGTTCGTGGCCGGGCATTCGCTGATTTTTTGGATCAGCGCCATCGTTCTCAATCTGCTCACCTCTTTTCTGATCGTGCTGATGGCCTACGGCTCGGCCTTCTTCGGCGTTTCCTGGCCGGATCGGGTCGTCAAGCGGCGCCTGTTCAAGTGGCTGATGCGCGGCCCGGTGACCGCCTCCACGGTGCTGGCGGTGACAACCTTGGTGCGCCGGGTGGGCGAATCGCTTGGGGTAGTGTACTCCGCTGCTGTTCCTTTTGTGATGGTGGCCACGCTCTTGCTGATGGAATACGCCATTACCCTGGCGGCGCCTGTTTGGGAACGCTGGCTATTCTACGGGGGCGATCGTGATACGCTTCAATTGGTACAAACGCTGGAAGAGCGAATCCTGACAACCGGTGACCTGCACCAATTCTTGGAAGCGATCCTCACTGCCGTATGCGATCGTCTCCAGGTGGATGTGGCCTTTGCCGTGACCTTGGCCCCGCGGGGATTGGAAATGTTCGTCGCCGTCGGCGATATGGGGCAACTCAACCACGATGACCTATCCGAAGAGATGCTCAAAGTCGTTGTTAATAATGACAACGAAAATTCATTTGGAGACGAATCACTGCACCTTTTTGCCTGGGGAGACTATTGGTTGCTTCCCCTTTTCGCCGAGCATGTTGAGCATCAGAATGGTGAGCCCGTCTTATTGGGCCTGTTAGGGTTCGAGCGTCTGTCAGAATCGCTCCCCAGTGAGGAGCAACGCGATGCGCTCCAAACCCTGACCCATCGAGCCGCGCTTGCCATCGATGACCGCCTCCAGCAGCAGCGTGTTTTCAACTCCTTGGAAACTTTGACGCCGCAGGTAGATTGGATACAACGGCTGCGAGCGGCTTCTCGGTATGATGGCACAACCGTGCTCTCTACGCCAAAGGATCAATTTGAGAAAGAGGATTTCACCAAGTGGGTCAAAGATGCGCTGCGCCATTATTGGGGCGGCCCCAAATTAACCAAAAGCCCCTTGCTTCATCTTGAAATCGTAAAGAAAGCGCTGGAGGAGCATGACGGCATCTCTGTCAACGCGCTACGTTCTGTGCTGCGTGAAGGCATTGAACGCATCCGCCCGGAAGGGAAACGGCGCTTTACAACCGAGTGGATCCTGTTTAATATATTAGAATTGAAATTCATGGAGGGGCGGACCGTGCGCGATGTCGCCTCACGTCTGGCCATGTCGGAAGCAGACCTTTATCGCAAACAACGCGCTGCCATTGACGTTGTCGCAGAAGCAATTATTAAGATGGAACGCGAAGCTCGCCTGGAAAAAGTCGATAATAACTAGTACTTCGTGGCGAAAATCCTTTCGCAGTTTACACGATCGGCGAAGTATCTTCGCGAAGCATGCCGTCGCTATGCGCGCCCTTCGGGCGTGGGGTACCTGACCGAGCCGGTGTCCTGACCAAAGGTCTCCAAACCCTTGAAACGAACTTGTTTGCAGCATATTTACCGTGGGAGACCTACGGTCGCTCCAAGTGTGCGGTCGGGAGACACGCACACAACAAGTCAACCCACGTGGAATGGCGGAAACTTTGAAAAAGTTCTACGCCGAAGGCCATCTCCCCGCTTATTTGAAAAGATACAATCCGTTTCCCGAAAAAGATTTTAAGGAAAGCACTATGCCGGATCAGGAATACCCTTTCACCGCCGAAACGCCCCCGGATGAATCTTGGTGGTCTGCTTTGTTGCGGAAAGCAGAATCCTCGGCCGTGTGTGACGTACCCCTAGATAAACAGCCTGACGATCAGACAAATGAAGGTCGAAGCATAGATTGGGAATGGGCGCAGGAACTCTACCAGGCTGATGAAATCGTCTGTTTGGAAGTGATTGGCTACAATCGCGGCGGGCTTTTGGTCATGGGGGAGCGGATTCAGGGCTTTGTACCTCGCTCGCATATTGTCGAACTATCCAACAATGACTCCAAAAACTACCTGATGGAAGAGCTGGCCGCCTATGTCGGGCGCACGCTAGCGCTCAAGGTGATTGAGTGCAATCCCGAGCAGGAAAGTATCGTGTTTTCTGAGCGGGCTGCTTTGGCTGCGGCCGGCCAACGGGTTGAACTGCTGCGGAACCTCAAGCGCGGGGATCGCGTCCATGGACGCGTCACCACCGTGACGGATTTCGGCGTTTTCGTGGATTTGGGCGGGGTCGAGGGATTGGTTCACATCTCGGAATTGTCGTGGGGGCGCGTTTCCCACCCCGGCGATGTGCTCTCCCTGGGGGATGAAGTGGAACTGTACGTGCTCAATTTGGATCAGGAGAATTGCCGCGTTGCGCTCAGCCTCAAGCGTTTGCAGCCTAACCCCTGGGAAACGGTCCATCAACGCTACCAGGCCGGTCAGGTTGTCGGGGCGGTCATCTCGTGTGTTGTCCCTTATGGCGCCTTTGCCCACCTAGAAGACGGCATCGATGGCTTGATTCATGTTTCTGAGATTCAGAATTGTGCCAAGAATCCTGCTGATGTGCTCGCCGTGGGGCAGCGTGTCGAGGTGGTCATTCTGCAGGTCGATGCTGATCGTCACCGGATTGGATTGCGACTTCATGATATGGATTGATAGGGAGGTGCGGGATGAAATCGTGGTGGCTTGTTGCTTTGGGGGTTTTGTTTGGTTTGTTGGGGGCGGGAGGCATTTTTTTGGCCAGCCAACCGCCGGGCGGGACCGCGATCGAGTTGAGGCCGCCTCCCAGCCCTGTTCCCATGCAGGTGTACGTGATCGGCGCGGTTGAGAATCCGGGCGTGTACGCGCTGCCCAAGCAAAGCCGGGTCGAAGATGCGATTGCTGCCGCCGGGGGATTGGCCGAGGATGCCTGGCCCGAGAGCATCAATTTGGCAGCCCCGCTCCAGGACGGCAACCAGGTTGAGGTGCCGGTGCTGCAACCCACGGATGCTCCCACGAGGGTTGAATCCGGCTCCACGGGCGAGGAGCAGCCTGCGAGTGAGTCCGCTGCTCCTGCTGTCATCAACATCAACACAGCCTCCCAGGAGATGCTGGAAACGCTTTCCGGAATCGGGCCTGTGACGGCTGAAAAAATCATCGCCTACCGGGAGGCCAACGGCGATTTTACCCTCATCGAGGAAATCCAAAAAGTGAAAGGGATCGGCCCGGCCACATTCGAGAAGATCAAGGACAGCATTTGCGTGGAGGATTGACATGGCTGGCAAACGGTTGTACAGATGGATGTTGAAGGGGATTCCGTTGGCGTGGGCTTGGGTGGCCTTGGTGGTGATCGTTTTGGCGCCGTTTTGGGCCTATCAATGGTACCGGCTGCCCTTTGTGGGCCTGTTTTTGGAACCCCATAACGTGGTCAGCCAGATTGTGGGCGACGATTGGCCTGCCAAACAGGCCGGTGTCCGTGATTACGACCGAGTCGTCGCTGTCAATGGGGAGGCTGCGCCCAACAGCAAGTCGTTGCGAGAGGCAGTGCGCCAGGCTGGGGATGAGCTTACTTTGAGGGTGCAACCGCAGAAGGGGCAGTCGTATCGACTCGATATCACGCCACGCCCGTTTCGAATGGGGGAATTGATCACCTGGTTCGTGATCCCCTACATTGTGGGCGTAGCGACTTGGGGGATCGGCATATGGGCCTATCGCTTGAGTAAAAACAAAGGCGCAGCGGCGGCTTTTTTGGTCTTTACCTCGGCGGCCAGTGTGATCATGTCGGCCTATTTTGACATGAACACGACCCAACATTTCGTGCTCGGGTGGGCTTTGAGTTTGCCGATCACGGGCGGCGCTATTGCCCAACTGGCCCTGGTCTTTCCTCGGAAAATGCCCTTTGTCGAGCGTTATCCCCGCGCCCGGTTCTTGCCCTGGATTTTGGTGGTCGCTTTCGCCCTTCCGATTGGGCGCCAGATTCTATTTCCCACCCATCCGTGGGGTTATATCAACACCTGGCTGGCCAGTTACGGTTTGATCAGCCTGGCGATTGTGCTTTTTTTGACCACCCTGGTCGTTCGAGTCTTACGGAGCGACTCGCCCATCATCCGGCAACAGAGCCGCATCATCGTCTTTGGCGCTGCCTTGGCGTTTGGGCCGGTGCTGTTCACCTTTTTGCTGCCGTCAGCGTTTGGGCAGTTGGTTCGTTTCCGGGTCGATCTTGCTTTCCCCGCGATCGTCGTCTTGCCGCTTTCGGTGGCCTATGCGCTGGTGCGTTACCGCATGCTCGACGTCGACCGGGTCATGGGCGCCACGCTGACCTACGTGCTGACGGCGGGGGGCGCGGTGGGGCTCTTTTACCTGCTGTTGACGCTGCTTTCTTTGCTGGTTCCTGCCGAGATTGCGCCCAACGACCCCGTCTTGGTGGCCTTGTATTTGCTCGTGCTGGTTGTGGCCCTGAATCCGATTCGGAATTTGATGCGCCGCGGCATCGATCGGCTTTTTTATCGCACCCGGGCGGATTATCGCCGCGTGCTTTCGCATCTCTCTCGGGAGTTGGTCATCTCTCCGCAGATGGAGCACACCTTGAAAATGCTCGAGCAGGAGCTTCAAGCTGCTTTGCGGCCTGAACGGGTGTTGGTCTATCTTTTTGATGATCAGGATGCCGTTTATCGCCCCCAGAGCACGAACGATCACGAGGGGGCGTTGCTCCCCGCCGAGCATCCCTTGGTTGAGATGCTGGAATCGGGTTCGGGCGCGGTTTGGTTACCGCCCGGGCGATCCTTGCCGGAGGCGCTCGAATCGGAAACCGAGACGTTGGCGGCGATCGGTTGCCGGGTTTTCGTGCCCCTGCGCTATGAGGGCAAGCTGATTGGTTTCTTGGCGCTTGGTCCCCGCCTGTCGGGTGATCCTTATACCAGCGACGACCTCGATTTTCTCGAGGCTGTGGCCGGGCAATCTTCGCTGGCGCTTGAAAATGTACGCCTGTTCGCCAACCTTCAGGAGACGCTCAATCAAACCCTGGAGATGAAGAACTTGATGGACGACATCTTTGCCTCTATGTCTTCGGGGGTGATCACGACCAACCTCAAGTGCAAGGTGACTCTTTTCAACCAGGCCGCCGAACGGATTTTAGGGGTGCCGATGGATCAGGTCATGGGAGAACGGATCAACGAGGTTTTTGCCGCCATGGGGCCTCAATTTTCGCTGATGACCGAGACAGCCCTGGAGGAGGGTTTGCCCACCCTGGGCAAAGAGTTGAATCCTACCTTGCCCGAGCGCGGCCGCCTGTTCTTGCGACTCTCTTGTACGCCCTTGCGCGATGCCCAGTTGGGCACCAAGGGCGCCACCGTGATGATCGATGACCTGACCCGGCAGCGCAAATTGGAAGCCGACCGGGAACGCATTCGCCAAACCTTTGGGCGCGTTGTGGCCCCGCGGGTGCGCGACCGCTTGTTGGCCGATCCGGGCAACCTGCGCCTGGATGGGGCTCGCCAGCCGATCACGGTTCTGTTTGCCGACATTCACCAGTTCACCCCATTCAGCGAGCGCACGCCGCCTGAAAAATTGTTCGAGGTACTGAACTCGTATCTCTCCTTGGCGGCCAATGCCGTTTTAGAACAGGAGGGCACGCTGGATAAATTCATGGGCGATGCGGTCATGGCATTCTGGAACGCACCCGACGAGCAGGATGACCACGCTCTCCGAGCGGTGGGCGCGGCCCTGGCGATGGATGCGGCCATTCGAAAGCATCGCCATGATCTGGGCCGGGAATTTCAATTGTATTTCAGCATCGGCGTCAGCACGGGCGAGGCCATGGTCGGCAATGTCGGCACCAGCGATCTTTTCAATTACACGGTCATCGGCGACATCGTCAACTATGCCCAACGGCTTGAGTCGATCGCCGAGCCGGGTCAAATTTTGTTGGCTGAGCCAACGTATGAGGCCATTGCAGATTCGGTCGTTGTGGAGCAGCTTCCGCCGGTTCAGGTTAAGGGGAAGGCCGAGCCAGCGGTGGTGTATGAGTTGTCCTCTTTGCAATCAAAAACTTGCGACTGAAGTCGTGCATAGGAGCTTCGCTGAGCGTCCACCTGCATGGACGCGGCCGCGTCGATGAAGTTTTCGGGATCACCACAAATTCCGTTAGAACTAGAGAAGATACACCACAGATTTGAAAATCCCTTCTACCCAGCAGAGTAACGAACTTCCACGATGTAGGCCGTCCAACTGCATAAAAATGTCGATCTCAGGTCGATTTGAAGATATGGGTGAAGACAGAAGCGCCGCTTCCACCGATGTTTTGGGCCATGCCAACCTGAGCCGGTTCGATTTGAGTCTTCCCCGCTTGGCCGCGTAATTGTTCTACCACTTCAATAATTTGATACAGACCTGTCGCCCCCACCGGATGGCCGCGCGCCTTGAGGCCGCCGCGCGTGGTGATGGGAATGCGGCCATCGAGGAAAATTTCTCCGTCGTTGGCAAGCCGGAGCGCCTGCCCGCGTTCGGCAAACCCGCAGGCTTCCAATGAAAGCGCCGACATGATCGAGAAGGCATCATGCACCTCAAAGAGATCGATTTCCCCCGGCCCTAGGTTAGCCTGACGATAAGCTTGTCCCGCTGATTTGAAAACGGCCGCCAGCCAGAGCGGTTCATGGCGGTCGTGCACGGCCAGGGTGTCGGTAGCTGCTCCCGACCCGGCTACCGTGACCAGCCTGCCGCCGTTGCGTTTGTGCAGATTCTCTGCGGGTACGATCACCACCGCGGCAGCGCCATCGCCGATGGCGGATGAATCCATCAAGTTGATGGGCGCGGCTATTTTGGGCGATCGCAGGTATTTTTCTTTGGTCAGGGGGATATGCAATCGGGCGTTGGGGTTGTTCAGAGCGTTGGTGTGGGCGTTGATCGCCAAGGGAGAAAAGTCTTCGTGCCGCCAGCCGTATTCGTACATGTAACGCTGCATCAACAGGGCGTTGAGGCCGACAAAGGTCAGGCCGTGGATGACTTCCCAATCGGCGTCGGCGGCGGTGGCCAGTCCGGCGGTGGTCTCGGCGGGGAGCGAGTCGGTCATCTTCTCGACACCGACGATGACGGCGCTGTCGAGTTCGCCCGAGGCCACGGCCATCAGCCCCAGGCGGAAGGCCGCGCCGCCGGAGCCGCAAGCGGCTTCAACGCTCAGCGCCTCCAGGCCCCTCATCCCGACCCAATCGGAGATCAAAGCACCGAGGTGATTCTGTTTCTCCAGCCCACCGGCCAGCATGTTGCCCACATAGATGGCCTCCGCTGAGGAGATATCTGCATCCTCCAGAGCAGCGAAAATGGCCTCCCCAGCTAAATCGAGCAAAGATTTGTCCCAATGTTCCGAGACGGGGGTTTGCCCAATACCGATAATTGCTACTTGACGCATAATTTCTTTCTGGTTTGAGTTTTCTTTTTATGAGCGTGGCAATTATGCCATCTCTCCCTTTCAGAAACTATCAGATTCCTGTTAGGGAAGTTCCTCCATCATGAGTTCTTCTAGATGACGGTCCAAGGCCGGAGCTGTCAGATTGCCAACTTGGACGGATTCGATCACACCGTCGGGGTTGATGAAATAACTGGTCGGGACGCCTACAATTTTGTATTGGGCGGCAACCTGATCTTTGGTATCGATCAAAAGCGGAAAGGTCAGATCGTGCTGGTCGCAATTTCACCGACCGCGGCTTCTCCCGGATCGGGTTGCTGCGTTGGCTGCATGGGTGTCGAATGGGGCGCAGTCGTGGCGGTTGTCTTGCCAACGGCCAGTAGCCAGAGAGCAACGCTTAAAAGGATACATCCCAGCAAACCAAACAGGACGAAAACGGTTGCCAGCGTGAAGAGAAAGGTTCGTTGTTTCATCGGGGTCCTTTCAGGTGATCAATATGGCCAGAAGATTTCCAAGGATAAACAAGCTCAAGGGTAGGCCAAACCAACCGGACGCGTCCGAGCGGAGACAGATGATCATGCCCCCGTAGGAAAGCATCATAAGCGCAAACGCGGTCAAGTGCGCTTTGAACTTGTTTTCACGCAGCCAAGTTAAGAATGAGGTCATAAAAACCTTCTTTGTCAGGTTTCAGACTTCGGAAGTCTACCAGAGGATTTTGGCGAGCAATATCAGGTTACGAAATCGCTATCGTGTAGCGAAACGGCCAGCTATGACGAATCCGTCCTCACTTTATGCTCTTTGCCGCTCCAACTTTCGATGTCGATGCGCAGTACAGCGGTGGCTTGAATGTCTTTGTCTGTGATCGAATCATCGTTCGCTTTTTCCCCGGGCAGGAGTCGCCCCATCTCGCTGGCGCTGAAGCAAACGCGATCATTGACTTGGACGTTCTCGTACGTCCGGCCAGCCCTGGCACCGTGCATGTAAATGGCGTGCGCGTCCCGGTCGTAGACAAAGTTACGCGTGACCAGGAACGGTTGGCCCTCCCGGCAGGTCCCCATGACACCAAACGGTGCCCGTTCCAGAAAACTTTGAATCCAGGCGTCGTCTTTGGCTCGTTTCTGCCGCCGAATTTGAGAATAGGAATGAATCGAAGTGTTTTTAGTCAAAAGATGAAGTCCTCTTGGGGTCCAGATTTATGGTATCATGTCGTTATGTCTACGGTAGTGGCAAAGCCTTCCTCTATCAATCGGGGCAAGCGAAAAGCTGCCCAAGAATTCACGCGTCAGCTACTTGACAGTGAAGTTGGTCGAGATATTGCCTCTATTTTGCTGATTGGTAGTGTCATTCGTGATGAGGCCCAGCCTGAGAGCGATGTCGATGTGCTCGTTTTTGGCGACAAAATCAATCCACAAAAAGTTGAGGCGATTGCAGACCTTGCCTGGGAAACGACGATGGCAACGGGTGAATTCATCGCGCCGCTTGCTTATAATTTACAAGATTTATTTGAACCTCGCAATTATTTCTTATTCGATGCAATCCGACATGGTGTGGAGTTATATCGTATGGAAGAGAAAAAAATTCGGTTTCTTGAGGCCCAAAATCTCTATCGCAAAGCGGATGTTCACCTGGACGAGGCCAAGCGTGCGCTTTCACAACAGGCCTTTCATCTGGCTCTTGTCGGTGCATATACCTCCGCTGAATTATCGGCCAAGGCGCTTCTGTATCTCAAGCCCAATGTTGATATTCCCTCGAAGCATGGCAGCATCGTAAGAGTATTTAGTCGCGAATATGCTCTCACCGGTGAAGTGCCATCGGCTTGGGGCAGGTCCTTGAATCGAGAGTTAGAAACTCGCAGTCGCGCTCTTTATGACACAGCGATGATCATAAAAGATCGTGAGAAACCGGAAGCCGCCATCGAGTTTGCACAGGAAGTGCTAGCTTATCTTGGGGAAAAATTATCTGACGATCAAGTTTCCTGAGCTATGGATTTAATGCGCCCCCGATCACAGTGAGTACGCTGATCAGGGCGATCAAGATTCCCGTATAGACGAACATTTTACGCATCACTTCGCCCTCCCGCCCGGCCATGCCGCCGGTGCTGGCGCCGACCACGATTTTGGTCGGGGCGATGACCGAGCCGAGCGCGCCGCCCGAGGTTTGAGCCGCCAGGATCAAGGCCACGCTGAAGCCCAGCAATTCGGCTGTGCGCATTTGCAGAGCGGCGAAAACCACGTTGGAGTTGGTGTTACTGCCGGTCATGAAAGCGCCCAAGGCCCCAATCCAGGGGGAGATGAGAGGGAAGGCGACTCCGACTCCCTCGGAGAGGCCGCGCGCCAAGGTTTCGGTCATCCCGGCATGCTGCATCACCACGGCCATGGCCACCATCGCGGCGATTCCCACGCTGGAGGACATCACCCGGCGCACCGTGCCGCCGATGATGGCTTTGCCCGCGCCGGGTTGGTACCAACCCGCTCGCCGATAAATAACGTAAGCCGCCAGGGAGGCACACAGCAAAATTGCCCCAGCGTGCCGGAACAAGGGGATGCGGCGCCCTGCTTCCGCCGGGGTTGCATAGCCCGAGGCAGTCTCAACGGCGGGAAAGTGCATCTGAATCTCGACCCTGCCGAGAAAGCTCCTCACCGCGGGGATCAATTGAATGCTCAAGGTGAGGACGATCAACACCGCGTAGCCGGAGATGGCGATTCCCAGGGAGCGCAGGTCTAGCTCACCATTGTCTTCCATTTGGCCGCGGTAGCGTCGAGCGAGGGGATAGGCAACCAGCAGCCCGGCCAATCCGGCCAAAAACGAGCCAATGTTCCACAGGCCGGAGGTCGCTGCTATGTAAAGAACCACGCCCATCACCAGCCCCAGAATCAGGGTGGGCAGCAACAGCCGTTTGAGCGCCTGCCAGCCCCCGGCCGCGTGGGCGACCAGCAGCCCGACTCCGATTCCGGCGATGCCCAGAAACAGCGCCGCGGGCGAAGCCAGTTGCGGCCAGTCCAGGCCGGTAGCGGCCATCATGGCGTTGAAGGAGGAGCCTAGCGAGCCAAACGTGACCGCCCAAGAGTGGCCGATCGAGGGAATCACCACCGCGGAGAGGGGCGTGAAACCCAACCCGCCCAGCAAAGGTGCGATCACGGCGACGGGTACGCCGAATCCGCCCACACCTTGCAAAAAGGAGGCAAAGATCCAACCAATGATCAAGGCCTGCATGCCCCGGTCGGCGGTCAGGTGCGGTAACGCTTCTCCGATCCTTTTGATCGCCCCGGCTTCATCGGCAACGCGAAAAAGCAAGAACGCGGCCCAGATGATCATGAGCACGTCGATGGTCAGGAACAGGGCTTTACCATGGGCGACGGCAAGCAGTCGGGGGCCGGCGCCAAAAGAGGCTGCCGCGATGATCAAGGCGCTGAGATAACCGGCCGCACCAGCACGAGAAGCGCCCCAACGGAAAGCGACCATCAGGGCGAGAATGAGAGCAATGGGGAGGAAAGCGAGGAGGAAGGACATGGTGGGGAGTGGTTAGTTGTGAGTCGTTAATTGTGAGTGGTGAGTTTAACGGAGGCTTCGGAGCAGACCGTACATCACTCGCCACTCCTCGTATACAGCCAGATCAAGACCGTCCCAAGGAGGAGTCCGGGCAACAAGACGAGTCCCGCTTCGGGGCCGAAAGCGCCACCGGTCCAGATCGTTGGTCCCGCCACATCAACCTGAATCAGTGAAAAAGTATCCAGCCCGCTGACGGGAAAGCCAAACACGACGCCCTCGAAAACGTTCCAGCCGATGTGCAGGCCAATCGGGAGCCATAATTGCTCGGTACACAGGTAGCCATAAGAAAAGAAGAGTCCGGCTAGCAAAATCCCCGCCGCACCGTTCCAACTGGCGTTGGGATTGGCCAGGTGCAAGGCGGCGAAAACGGCGGAGGAGAGCAGCACGCCCCAGAAGCGATTAAGTCCACTGGCGATTGTTTGCAAATGATAGCCCCGGCTGAGCAGCTCTTCGTTCCAGCCAACCAATAGGAACATCAAGAGCGCCTCGGCTGTTTTTATCAGCACGGTATCGCCGGCCGTGGATTGCCAAGCGAAACCCTCAAACCTCAACCATCCTGCTCCCCGTTCCAGCAGGAAAATAAACCCTATCATGAGGGCGGGGATAGCGATACCGACGAAGATATCGCTGACAGCACGACGATCCCAACGTAACCCTAAACTGACGAAACGACGTCGGTCGAGAAAGCGCCGAGCAAGATAAATCGATGTTGTGATGATGACAAACCCACTGAGTTGATTAGCCACCAAGCTGCCGGCAAATTGGGGGATGGAAAAGGGAGATAAAAGCAACAAAAACGTGAAACCCATTCCCAGTAAAAAGATGAACAGCGTTTGGATCAGCAACCGCCATCCGGCTCGCAGGCGCGGCTCGTCGGGCGAGAAAAAAATGGGCCTCATTCTTCTTCCTTTTCCTTTTTGCCGAACAATTTGCCCAGCAAACGAAAGTGTTTGACGTCATTTGTGGCGCGGTTGCGCTGCCATAATCAACCTCCCCAGGCTGTCAGCAAGACACCCGGCAGAAGGTAACGGAGACGGAACGCTCCTACATCAAGGGAAGCGACAAACAAAAAAAGAGAGAAACCCCCGAGCAACAAGAAATAAATCCCAATGCGTGCTTTCATCTCGCTTCACTCGGTCAAGTAATCGCGCAAATGCCCACTGTGGGAAGGGTGGCGCAATTTTCGCAGCGCCTTGGCCTCGATTTGGCGAATCCGCTCCCTGGTGACGTTGAAATATTGCCCCACTTCTTCCAGGGTGTGCTCTTTGCCATCCAGAAGCCCAAAACGCAACTCCAACACCTGGCGTTCACGCTCGGACAAAATCGTGAGCGCGTTTTTGACCTGTTCCCGCAGCATCTCCCGGGTGGTGATTTCAACCGGCTGGGGCGCCTCTTCGTCTTCGATGAAATCGCCCAGTTTATTATTCTCAGCGTCGTTGCCGACAGGACTATCGAGGGAGAGAGGATCGGTGGCCGCCCGAATGATTTGGGTCACCTTTTGGGTGGCCCGCTGGAGCCGCCGCTTCAGGCCGGATGGCAACGGTTCATCTTTTTGCCGGGCTTGCTCAATTTTTTTGACTTCGTCCGGCTTCAAATAACCGATGTGCAGGGTTAACTCCTCGATGGTTGGTTCGCGGTTATATTCCTGAGTTAATTCCCGCTTGGTGCGAGTTAGGCGATGGAGAGTCTCATGCACATGGACGGGCACCCGGATGGTGCGGGCCTGATCGGCGATCGAGCGGCTGACCGATTGGCGAATCCACCAGGTTGCATAGGTGCTGAACTTGTATCCCCGGGTGGGATCAAACTTGGAGACCGCCCGCAGCAGCCCGACATTGCCCTCTTGAATCAGGTCCAGGAAAGAATTCCCCCGCCCGGTGTAACGTTTGGCCACGCTGATCACCAGGCGCAGATTGGCCCGAATGAGGATGTTATGCGCCTCCCGAGACCATTCCCGTAATCGCAGGATTTCATTCTCCAACACCTCGTCCGCAGGTAAATGTCTCGAGAACGTGCGCTTGGTCGAAAACCCTCCCCGTTTTTCGAGAAAATCATGCATCCAGTCGGCCATTTCATCGGGCAAGACATACAGCGAAATAAAAACCGTGAAGGCGTTGCTGGCGACCGCATCCCAAAGCGAATTTTTGCCCCACAGCTTCTTGTTGAGATAATCCCGCAAATAGGACGGCTCACCCAGGTCCCAGGAATGGCGTAGTTGGCGGGCTTCTTCGAAAATAGAGATCAAATCGGGTTGATCGTAATTCCAGCGCTGAATATCCTCTTGAACCCGCTCCCAGGCGGTGACCATTTCGGCGAAGACGGCCCGATAGGTGCTTTGAACAGGTGAAACCCCCTGGCGGGCAATCGGGTGTTGCCGGCCGATCACATCCAGTCGCCGCACCGCCAGCATGCGCGCCGAGAGCCAGAACTCTTGATCCACCTCGAGAAGATCGATTTTGCCAATGTCATCGAAATAGAGTTGAACGGGATCGTTCTTCGTCGAACGGGGCGAAGCTCGTTTCTTTGTTGGGATTGAGTCGGCTTGCTCTTGCTCCTCTTCTCCCTCTTGATCTTCTTCCTGCTCGCTATCTTGTTCTTCCTCGAAGACCTCCTCTTCCAACAAATCGTCGGAATCACTTATGAAGGGAACGTCGTCTTCGTAATCCAACCTGGATACCTCACGGATCACCAGATCTTCATCTTGGAAGTCGGTCTCTCGATCTTGTTGGGTAGCGGAGTTGGCAGCAGGGGAAGGGGTCATAACGTCGCCTCGGCTAGGGGGTAAAGGAATGATTGCTGTAGCGGTTGTGGGCCCGGTGTAATCGTCCCAACATGATGATGCAATCGGCCATGGTTTGCTGGTAGGATTTTGCTTTCAGGTCGCCTTCTTCTTGGGATGATTCCTGCAAGTAACGCAAATGATCCACTTGTTGGTTCAGCCCGGTCGTTCGCAAAGAAATCAACACCCGCAAGAGATCTTCGAGCACGGCCGGCAGGTCAGGGTCAATTTTTTCAGTATCTTCGAGGATAGAATCGGTCAAAGGGATCATCGCCTCGGAGAGATGGTTGAGCACAAAATGGAGCGGTTCGCAATCTCCTTGCTGGAGGGAATCTTGAATCAGCCGGAAGAGCAGTTGGTGCTTGGTTTGTTGGAAATCGCTTTTATCGACGGGATTGAGCCCATCTTCCTGCATGCGGCGATCGATGTGATAAATCAGATCAGGGCGACGGAGCAAGACGCCCAGCAGATGTCGCTCTCGGGCCTGAATCGCCTCAACCGGGGAGAGGACTTTTTTGTCTCCGGCGGGTTGGCGGGGCGGACTCACTCGTTGGGGGTACCTGCGTGGGGAGCCTCTCTTCGGCTTGGTGCCGACCAACAGGCTGCGCTCATCCACCTCCAGCATTCGTGCCAGTCGTTGGCGGTAGGTATCCCGCTCGATCGAGCTGGGAATATCTTCGATCAGTGGCATCACCTTGGCCGCGATTTCGGCCTTGACCTTGGCATCATCCAGGTCGCGGTCGGCGGCCAATGTCTCCATCACGTGGACCACAATCGGCTTGGCCGCCTCAACGATTGCTTCCCACTCTTGCGGGTCGCGGTTGATCACATCGTCGGGGTCCATCCCCGGCGGCAGCGTGCTGACGCGGATATCGGCTTTCAGGCGGCCTTCGTGGCGCAACAGGCCGCGGGCGTCGAAGCGAACCTCTTGCTCCCGGTCGAGCGTCTGGCGGGCCACTTCCAGCCCCCGCAGGGTGGCCTTGACCCCGGCGGCATCCGAGTCCATCGCCAGGATGATCCGGCGGCTGAAGCGTTTGATCAAGCGGAGATGATCTTCGGTCAGGGCGGTGCCCATCGTGGCGACCACGTTAGCATAGCCGTGCTGGTGCGGGGCGAGCACGCCCATGTAGCCCTCCACAATGACGACCTGCTCCTCGGAGCGGATTGCCTTACTGGCCTTGTCCAGCCCGAACAGGATTTTGCCCTTGTCGAAGAGGGCGGTCTGAGGCGAGTTGAGGTACTTGGGCACGCCCTCCGGGTCGAGCGTGCGGGCGCCGAACCCGGCCATGCGGCCGCGCTGATCGCGGATCGGCAGCACTACCCGGTCCCGAAAACGGTCGTACACGCCGCCGGACTCACGCTCGGAAGCGAGCCCGGCCTCGATCAAGTCCGATTGGCTGTAGCCCTTGTCCATGAAATGGTCCCCCCCCGCCTCCCACGAATCGGGCGCGTAGCCGAGGCCAAAGGATTCGATCGTCTTGTCGTCCAGGCCGCGCTCGTGAAGGTAAGCCAGGGCTTGCTCCCCCGCCTCGGTGTTGAGCAGTTGGTGGCGGTAGAAGGTCACCGCAAGTTCAAGCAGCTCGCGCAGGCGGTCGTACTGTTCGTACTTCTCCTCCTGCTGTGGGGTCAGCGGCTGCAATTGCACGCCGGCCTCTTGGGCCAATTCTTCCAGCGCGGTGCGGAAATCCCAGCCCTCTTTCTTCATCACAAAGCTGAAAATATCGCCGCCCTCGTTGCACTCGCCGAAACAGCGCCAGGTGCCCGTATCGGGGAAGACGGCGAAGGCGGGGGTGTTGACGTTGTGATGGAAGGGGCAAAACCCGGAATAACTCTTCCCCGAGCGCCTCAGGTCGACGCTCTCGGAGACGACATCGACAATGTCGAGCCGGGCTTTGATTTCGTCAATTGCGGACATGGTCTTGGGCTATTGTTCCAAATGCCTTGGCGCAAATAAGATGAATTTCTGGCACAAATTATACGTTTTAACGCAGAGTCGGGGAGAGGCAGAGACGCAGCGTAACCTTTTTTCTCCGGACTCTTTAGGCATGATTTTTATGCCCCTTCTGCAGCTCTGCGTTAAGAATTTTTGGTTCGTGAAATGTCAATGGTTAGAGAATCAGCAAGAGGGAAAACGGTAAAGTTCTCACCCGCTTCGGAGAGCTATTATAGACTCCCTTGCGTAGATTGGCAATCTTAAAAAATATTTGGACACGGATCGCACGGAGGGATGCGGAAAAAAGACCTGTCAGGCTTCAACCCCTACGCTTCCGGTGGGAGTGCTTCGCAAAAACCTGATGAGGCCCGCTGCAATGTCTCCTAACACGACGTCTCCATGATATAATCGAAAATGTGACAGGCCTGGACGTTTGTTTCAAACGTTGGGATACCATGATTCCATTCACCTGATTTGAAGGCGACCCCTCTATGATTGACGTAATTATCGAAATCTTGATCCTCTTCTTGCTGATTGTTGGCAATGGCATCTTTGCCATGTCTGAAATTGCCATGATCTCGGCTCGGCGCGCCCGTTTGGAAGAGCGCGCCAAACAGGGCAAATTGGGCGCAAAAGCGGCCTTGGAGATGTTCCAGGACATGAACAGATTCCTGTCAACCATTCAGATTGGCATCACCCTGGTTGGCATTGTTGCCGGTGCCTACGGCGGTACCACCTTGGCTCTCAACATTGGAGACGCTCTCGCTGGGATTCCTTTTCTAGCGCCTTATGCTCACAGTATTGGCATCGCCATTGTCGTCTTGGCCACCACTTATGTCACTCTGGTGCTAGGCGAGTTAGTCCCCAAACGGATTGCCCTCAATGGCCCTGATGCTATTAGCATGCGTGTTGCCAGGCCAATGCGCTTTCTTTCCAAAGTGGCCACCCCTTTGGTCGCTCTGCTGAGCAAATCCACCGACGCGATCATGAGCATTTTGCCGCTCGAGCCCACACGAGAGCCGGTTGTCACCGAGGAGGAGATCCGCATCATGATGGAGCGGGGCGCCAAAGCAGGCATTCTCGACAAAGTGGAGCAAGACATCGTTGACCGCGCCCTGCGTTTGGATGATTTCAAAGTCGATGCGATCATGACCCCGGGTACCCGCATCAAGTGGCTGGATTTAGAGGATGATTCCGATACCATCTTGCAAAAAGCGATCCAGGGAGGACGCACCCGCTATCCCGTTTGCCGCAAACACCTCGACAACGTCGCCGGTGTCGTGCGCGTGCGTGATCTTTTTGCCCAGGCCCTTTCTTGCGAGGATGCTGGCGAGATCGATCTGAAATCGATCCTCTTTCAACCCGTCTTCGTCGTTGAGAGTATGCCCGCCATCAAGGTGCTCGAGTTGTTCCGTACGCACCATACCCACATCGCCATCATTCTGGATGAGTTTGGCGCCGTGGAGGGCTTGGTCACCATGCACGATTTCTTGGAAGAGATTGTTGGTCATGCGCCTGCCTACAAAGAGGAACAAGAACCAAATGCCATTCAACGCGATGATGGCACCTGGCTCCTCGATGGGCTCATGCCCATAATCGACTTTGTCGAAAAGTTCGATATTCCCGAATTACCCCCGGACGAAAAGGGCGATTATTACACCTTGGCCGGCTTTGCCGTCACCCGCATCGGCAATATTCCGATCTCATCGGACAAATTTAAGTGGGGCGATTACCATTTTGAGATCATGGACATGGACGGGAAACGGGTGGACAAGGTACTGCTGATTCCGCCCTCGGTTGATCCCACCGATTGAACCGACTTCGAGTCGGCTTTGGCTCTTACGTTGCATGCCTTGCTTGGCATACCTTTGGCAATGGCAAGCCCGCAATTCATTCGTGGGTTTGCGCTTAAACCCACAAGTGCCTGTCACCTCCGAGGTGGCAGGCACTTTTTGATTGGATTTGGAGAAACGATCTTGAGCGTCTCCATTTACCTCATTGAGAAAGTGGGGTCAAGCTATTTACTCTTCATCGTAAAAGTAAGGATAGGCTGGGAACTCTAATCCGAAAAATCTAAACAGGAAGTGATAGTAATCTCCTAAAAAGATAATTGCCATAAGCGCGCTGATTAGAGTCGCTTCAAATAAGCTAAGAGGCAATAAACTGGACAGCACCCAGCCAAGACCTGTCAAGGCCAAGGTGACTATTCCCAACATGACCAAGGGGAAAATAATCCAGCCAAAAAGTGTACTGAGTAAAGCAATCATCTAGAATCCTTCCAATTGACTCATATCCACAACCCCGTCGGCCAGGGCGGCGATGCGCTGGAGCAGGGCCAGGCGGTTGCGGCGAACGGTTTCGTCTTCGGCCATGACCAGCACCTCGTCGAAGAAGCGGTCGATGGCGGGGATCATCGGTTCGAAGGCGGCCAGGAAATCATCCACCGAGCCCGGGGCGCGGTCTGCGGCTTCCGCCTTTTTCAGGGCTTGGAGGAGTTTCTTCTCGGCAGGCTCCGTCTCGGCGAGTTTCTGATACCCAATCCTTGATTCCTGATCGCGAGTGATGCGCACGCAGCGGGCGTAGGCATCCAACAGCTTTTCCCATTCGGGGCGCTGCACAGCCTGACTGAGCTGCTCGACAGCCTGGGCGGCCTTGGCCGGGTTGTAGCCCTGGGCGTTTACCACCGCGGCGACGACATCGTAGCGGTAGCCTTCGTCCAGGAAGAGATTGCGCAGCCGTTCGACGATGAAGGTCAGGGATTCGGTCTGGGAGTCAGGCTCGGCCTCGATGGGCAGATTCTCGGCTGCGGTTTGCAAGGCAGCGCGCAGATCGAAGTCCAGGTCCCAGGCGATCAGGTTGCCGACCAGCCCCAGGGCGGCGCGGCGCAGGGCAAAGGGGTCTTTGTTCCCGGTGGGGATCAGCCCGGCGGCGAACAGCCCGGCCAGCGAATCCAGCCGGTCGGCGATGCCGACGGCCAGCCCGGCTTTGCTCTCCGGGACGCGGCCGTCGGACGAGCGGGGCAGGTAATGTTCTTGGATGGCGACGGCGACGGCTTCCGGCTCACCGGAGTTGAGGGCATAATAGTAGCCCATCACCCCTTGCAGGGAAGTCATCTCGACGACCATTTGGGAGGCCAGGTCGGCTTTGCACAGGTGGGCGGCACGGCGGGCGGTTTCGGTCTCTTCCGTGCTCAGGTTCAGCATCGGGGCCAGTTCCCCAACCAGCCGTTCGATCCGCTTGCTCTTGTCCAGCATCGAGCCGAGATCGTGCTGGAAGGTCAAATTTTGGAGCGGATTGAGGAAATCTTCGAGATCTTTTTCGCGGTCCTCATCGACAAAATAAGCCGCATCGGTGAAGCGGGCCCGGATGACGTCTTCGTTGCCGCGGACGATCTCTTCGAAATCCTGGTCCGACTTGATCTTCGGTTTGTTCGCCACGGTGATGAAGTAGGGTAAGAGCGTGCGGGGTGCGGTGTGCGAGGTATCGGGCGCAGGCACATCGGACGTCGCACTTCGCACCTGGATGGGGAAGTAGCGCTGGTGCTTTTTCATCACCGAGATGAGCACCTCGCGGGGCAGTGCCAGGTGGCGGGGGTTGAATTCGCCGCGCAGGGCGGTGGGCGCTTCGACCAGGTGGGTCACTTCCAGGAGCAGGCCGGGGTCCTCGGGTATTTCACCGTCCACCTCGGCAGCCAGCGCATGGATTTGCTTCTCGATCTCCGCCTGGCGTTCCTCCGGGTTGAGCAGAATGTTCACTGTTTCGATGGCTTCAAAATAGTCGTCAGCATTCCTTACAGCGATGTCCTCGGTTTCGCTAAAGCGCAGCCCTCGGGTGGAGGCCCCGGCGGTCAGCCCGGCGTACTCGAAGGGGATCACAGTTTCGCCGTGCAGGGCCAGCAGCCAGCGGATTGGCCGGGAGAAAGCAACGTTGGTCTCGTTCCAGCGCATCGTCTTGAGGAAATGGATCTCAGCAACCAGGTCGGGAAGCACTTTGGCCAGGACCTCGTGCGCCGGGCGGCCTTCTTGGCGCACCACCGCGGCGACGTAGCGGCCGCCGTCCATCTCGCGGGCTTCCAGGGCATCCACATCCAGCCCTTTGGAGCGGGCGAAGCCGATCGCGGCCTGGGTGGGGTTGCCCTCGTCGTCGAAGGCAACTTTGGCCGGGGGGCCTTTGACCAGCTCTTCCAGGTCGCTTTGCCGGGGGGCGACCTCTTCGACGTGGACGACCAGGCGGCGGGGCGTGCCCAAAACGTGGACCTCGCCGTGATCCAGACGGAGTTCGTCGAGCAGGGTGGGGACGTTATTCTCGAGTTGGGTGAAAGCATCTTCCAGATCAGTGTGCGGCAGTTCCTCAGTGCCGATTTCGAGTAACAGGGGCGCAGGTGTCTCGGTCTCAACGGCTGCAACCTGTGCAACGGATCCCTGATCCCGGGTCGCCTGTTCCCCTGTTTCCTGATCATCCAGCCAGGGGAATTCCAGGCGTTGGCGTTGTTCGACATAGGCCTTGGCCACACGATGGGAGAGCCGGCGCATGCGGCGGAAATACTCCGCCCGCTCGGTCACGCCGATAGCGCCGCGGGTATCGAGCACGTTGAAGGTGTGTGAGCACTTCAGCATGTAATCATGGGCGGGGAGCACCTGCTGGTTTTCCAGGCAGACTTCGGCTTCGGCTTCGTAGAGATCGTATATCTCCCGCAGCCGCTCGACGTCGGCCAACTCGAAGGCATACTTGCTCGCCTCCTGCTCGTTTTGGAGGTAAACATCGCCGTAGGTGCGCTCGGCGTTCCAGCGGATGTCGCGGAAATCGCGCACCTGCTGCAGGGCCATGGCGATCCGCTCCATGCCGTAGGTCAGCTCCACGCAGACGGGATCAAGCGTCAAACCGCCCGATTGCTGAAAGTAGGTAAACTGGGTGATCTCCAGGCCGTTCAGCCAAACCTCCCAGCCCAGGCCCCACGCGCCGGTCACGGGCGAAGCCCAGTTATCCTCCACGAAGCGGATGTCGTGAATGTCGGGATCGATCCCCAGGGCAATCAGCGATTGGAGATACACATCCTGTGAATCTTCCGGGGCCGGTTTGAGGATCACCTGGTATTGGATGTGCTGGTAGAAGCGGTTGGGATTCTCGCCGTAGCGGCCGTCATCCGGGCGGATGGAGGGCTCGACATAGGCGACATCCCAGGGCTCGGGGCCGAGCACGCGCAACGTGGTAGCTGGATTCATCGTCCCGGCGCCGACCTCGGTGTGGTAGGGCTGCCAGATCAGGCACCCCTTTTCGTTCCAGAAATCCTGAAGTTTGATGATGATGGTTTGAAAGTCAAGTGATTGGGTCATAGAGATAGTTCCGCAAATCGAATCGAATTTGAATAAATAGCTGTGGGTAGAAAGCCAACCGCTCGGCGACGTGTCTCCTGACCGAGCCGAGGGCCTGACCGAAGGTCTCTTAGATGTTCACGGGGAGACCTGCACACATCGGATTGTCAACGTATTGCGTGGGGATTATAACGCAATCCAGTCCAATTCCGCAGCGAGAATGAAGAAGAAAATCAACAAAACGGCGATGGTGAGCAGCACACTCAACAGAATCGTGATCGTCTTGACCGTGTCGCGCGGCTTGTCGCCGCCGACTTCGCCGGTTTGACCGTTGATCAAGATTTGATAGCGCTCCCCTTTGTATGGATAGCTGCCTATCCAAATGGGCAGCAGAATGTGCTTGAACGTCATCCCGCTCCAACGCCCTGAGCTGACATTCAGGTTGCGTTTTTTGCGTGTGGGCAAAATGCGTTGATGTAACTCACGCCGGACGCGCTTGACCACCCGTTCACGGGCGTTCAGCGTGGCCTTAGCTAAAGGGATGTCGTAGGTCAGGGCGGGCCAGCCGGCCAGATATTCGGGCTGAAATTCGACCGCCTGTTTGACTTTAAAGGGGGTGATTGGGCTGATTTTCCGCCAGGACAGGGAGGAGTTCCCCGGGATGAGTTCGTCGTCGAACATCTCCAATTCAGCGCCGCTGCGCCGCACCCAGCGAGCATTATCGCCGCTGCCTTCTAAAACATCGCATTGCCAGCGGATTTCCAGGGTGCCATCCAGCGTCCAGAAGGGGTAATAGGCCGGTTGCAGGGTCATTTTACGGGCTGATGCTTCCAGGTTGTCGGGTGAAAACCATCCTTCTTCATCGAGCCAGGCTTCGGCGTTTTTGAAGGCTTGCTCTTTGTCAATTTCGATGATGCCAATCACCTGAGGATCGACAAGCTGAGCGGACTCTTCCGCTTCGATCAGTTGGTTGGATTGGCAGTAAGGGCATCGTGTGGCGCGTTGGCCGACGGCCCAGAGACTGACCGCGCCGCAATTTTGGCAGCTTAGCTGTCGTTGGTTCTCAGCCCACTGATGGCCGCGCTCGGTCGGCAAGACGAAATCGAGCACCTGTTCCGCTGCCTCGGCGCTTTGTCCCCGCTCGATGTCTCGTTCGTAGCCGCAGTAGGGGCATTGGACTTGTTGATTCTGGATATCGAATGCGACCGTCCCGCCGCATTGGGGGCAGGCGAAACTCTGTTTCGTTTTCGCCTGGACGGGATCACCGGATTGGCTGGGTTGCACGCTCTCGCCCTGGGGCAGAATCTCATCCGGCTGGAGCTTGCCGGTCAGCAGCGCGAGACTTCTGCGGGCGGCCGCGTTGTAGGGATCAATGGCGACAGCTTGCTCCAGATATTCGCGTTTTTCGTCGGGGTCATCCGTAATTTCGGTGAGCCACAACCAGGGGCGCGCGTCCCCGGCTCGCATGTCGGCAGCCCGCTCGAGCAGCCTGCGGGCCAGGCGCTTGCTCCCGTTCTTCGCCGCGGTGATCCCGCTCCGCAGCGTGTCTTCGTATTCATCTTGGGGGGAAAAGCCAAATGAACTCATGATTCTTTTTTCGGTGCACGCTGACGCCACTGCCAGTATTGTTCAAGATTTCGATACGGGATATCGGAATCGATGGCTTCCGCCATGTCTCTAAATCCTTTTACCACCCATTCTCCAGCATCGGTGGCGAGAGATTTGTGAAATGTGTCGAAATAAGATGATAGCGTATTTCGAAAAAAAGCCTTTCGTTCTTCTCGTTGCATTGGTTCAAGTCCCTATCAGTAGAATTTCCTTGGATTTTGAATTTGTCGATAATGCATATTGATATTGTCCGTAGTGTTCAACGCGAACTGACTTCTTATATTTTTGTAATACATTGATTAATTCAGCTTCGGAAGGGATGCCATCACTTCTGTAGGAAACAACGAGAATGCTGTCTTTAAATCTTTTGAAGAGCTTATCGAATGCTGTGGAAATTTGGTCTTTGTCTGTCCACGCACTATTTTGTCTTTTCATGCGTTTGTGTTTTGTATTGTAATTGATGTATTCTTCCCATTGATCGTATATCGTCAGGCCCTCCAAAAAATGATAAAAAGCTAAATAATCGGTAGATGAGCCCTTGTTAGAAATATATGGCGTGTCGATGTAGACCAAATCATATTGGCCAGAAATATCTAACGCATCAAGATTGAGCGCTCGATTGTTTCGACCATTATCAAAAACAGCGCTATTGGCTTCGTTCACAAATTGAATGAACAATTCATCAAATGGTTTATCCCACGTGGTCTTGTTGCCAAATGAGCGTTGGACATCGGCGAATCGCATATATAGATTTTTGCGATGAAATAGATTGAAGGGGCGTTTTATGATGCAAGCTTGTGATAATGCAAAAAATGCTAACTTGACAATGTCATATTTTCGTATAGACCACAGTAGAGCCGCCGATTGAGTAGCGCAGCGTATCGAAATCTAGGCGGAGCGGCTCTGATCAGCCCCGTTCTTGGTTTCGATACGGCAAAAAACGCCTACTCAACCGGCGAACTACCTTCACTTTGTTAGAATAAATGTTTAATGTGACATTGTCAAACTAATGAGAATTTATACGGATGATCCAGTTGGCGGAGATTTGTGATCGTTTGATCAATCCACCGATTTTCTTCGTCGGTGAAATAGATGTTTGGAAAAGTTTTTTCCACAAAATTAGGATACTCGATATTTGCATGTCTTTGTAAAATCCAAGCGATTTCGTCTTGCGTAATACGGACGGCGCTATTTTCTATCAATGCTTTACCAAAGTGATAATTGAAACGCAAAATATCGTTGTAGGTAACTTTCTTCCCTTCTTGTTTCAAGCGATATGCAGTAGCTCCTGTTCCTCCAAAGGCGTCAAGGCAGGAGTAGAATTGATGCTCCTTGATTTGTTCCCAAATCCAATCAACCAATTTTGCCTTGCTGCCCTGGTAGCGGGTTGAGGGAAATGAAGCCGTGAGATTTGGAAAGAAAGAAGTTTGGTGCCCCAGCTTGTTTTGCATTTTTTATCTCTCAATTGCGCCGCTGTTGCCGTTGTTTCCCTGCAATTATAGCAGAACAGGGACAAAAACACCGCCACAGAGACAACTCGCGGCGGTGAAAAATTTTTTGACAGGATGGACAGGATCAACAAGATTGTGTAGATCCTGTCCATCCTGTCAAAAGAACTGTTTCGATGACATCCCTGTTCCATTGTATAATCACCGTCATGATGACATCAACTTCTCCCTGGGGGCGGCGTGCTCTCGAATATGCTACCCAGCTAACCAATCTCTCGTTTGGACGTGGCTCGGCGAGCAAGGCCGAAGCCCAGGCAGCCGAATATGTTCAGGCGCAATTGAATCAGATGGATATCTTGGATGTTGAGCGGCAGCATTTCGCCGGATTACGCTCGATCTGGTATTTCTTCGCTCTGACCTTCGGACTCGCTCTTAGCGGGCACCTGGCCTACTGGCTTTTGCGCGCTTCCGCTGGGGTTCTCCCTGCCGCCGCGTTGACGCTGCCGTTTTTCGCCTTTGCTGCCTTCTTGCTGTGGCGCAAATTCACCTTTCGAGATTATCCCCTCCGTCAGGTGCTCCCCCACGGCCCCAGCCAAAACGTGATCGCCGTGCTCTCCCCCGAAGAACAAGTTCGCCAACGGGTGCTGCTGACCGGCCATCTCGACAGCCATCAGGCCGTGTTCTGGTACGCCAAGGACATCCTGGTGACGATCTACGCCCTGGCCGCCCCGGTGATCGTGTTCGGAGCCTTCCTTGCCCCGTTGTTGTACCTTCTCCTCGCCTTGACGGGATGGAGCCCCTTGCGCTGGTTGACTCTGTTCCTCGCCGGGATGCACGGCCTCGCCTGGCTGACCAGCTTGACTGCCGATTTCAGCCCCCTCTCGCCCGGAGCCAACGACAACGCCTCCGCGGTTGGCACCGTGCTGGCTTTGGGCGAGCGGCTGCGCCAGCGGCCGTTAGAGCATACCGAAGTCTGGCTGGCCTTCACCGGCTGCGAAGAATCCGGCGCCGATGGCA
>CAZJBA010000006.1:0-7392 GCA_964544065.1 uncultured Anaerolineales bacterium
AAGGAGTGAACCCATGCGCAAAAAAGAACAAGCGATAGCCGAAGGCGTTTTGTACACCGACCAATACCAATTGACCATGGCCCAGTTGTATTACCGCATGGGCCTGCACGAGCGCTCGGCTCAATTCGACCATTTCTTCCGCAGCTACCCCAATTACGGCAACCACCAGGCCGGGTATTGCATCAACGCCGGTTTGGCCTGGTTGTTCGATTGGATCGAGGAGGCCCACTTCCGGGGCGAGGAGATCGGCTACCTGCGCGCCCAACGAAGCGCCAGCGGAAAACAGATTTTCGACGATGACTTCCTCGGCTGGCTGGAGGATAACGGGCACTTCAACAGCCTGACCATCCGGGCGATCCCCGAAGGGCGGGTGGTAAACCCCAACGTGCCGATCACGGTGGTGCAGGGCCCCCTGGCCATCGCCCAGATTCTGGAGACCTCCCTGCTCAACCATCTTAATTACCAGACGCTGATCGCTACCAAAGCGGCCCGCATCTCCCAGGGGGGGCGGAGTCGCCCGCTGCTCGAGTTTGGCCTGCGCCGCGGCCCGGAGCGGGGCGCCAACGCCGGGACGCGCGCCGCCCTGATCGGCGGCGCCGATTTCAGTTCCAACGTGGGCGCTTCCAACGTGGTCGGCCTGTCCCCCAAAGGCACCCACGCCCACAGCATGGTCCAGGTCTTCATCGCTCTGGGAGAAAGCGAATTGGACGCCTTCCGCGCCTATGCGGATGTCTACCCCGACGATTGTCTGCTGCTGGTGGATACGGTCGACACGCTGGAGAGTGGAGTTCCCAACGCCATCACTGTCTTCGAAGAGCTCAGGCGCAAAGGACACGAGCCTGTCGGCATCCGCCTGGATTCGGGCGACCTGGCCTATTTAAGCATCCAGGCGGCCAAGATGTTGAACGAGGCTGGGTTCGAAGACACCTCCATCGTGCTCTCCAACCAGTTGGATGAACTGGTCTTGTGGCAGATTCTGACCCAAATCGAACAGGAAGCTGACCATTATGACATCGATCCCGACCAGTTGATCGACCGGCTTGTCTACGGCGTCGGCACCAGCCTGATCACCTCCGATGGTCACCCGGCCCTGGATGGAGTCTACAAATTGGTGGCCGTGCGCGAGAATGCACAATGGGTTCCGGCCTTGAAGCTGTCCGAAAACCCCGCCAAAGTGCCCCAACCGGGTCACAAACACGTTTGGCGGCTCTATGACCAACGCGGCAAAGCCACCGCCGACCTGCTCAGCCTGGACGACGAAGACCCGCGCCAGCAAGACAGGATCACCTTGCACCATCCCGTCGAGCAGCATGCCTATCGGCATTTGAAGGCGGCCTCCATTTCGAAGATCGAGCCACTTTTGGAAGATGTGATGATCGCTGGCGAGGTCGTCTATGAGTGGCCCACCCTGGAAGAAATTCGGGCGACAAGAGACAATGATTTGGATAAGTTGGATTCTGGCGTGCGTCGGATCGTCAACCCCCACATCTATCACGTTTCGCTGACCCCCCGCTTGTGGGCGCTGAAACAGGAACTGATTAAGAGTATTTAACGTGCACTATCCTTATGGTAAGCATTCAGGCATGTCACCCTCGCCGCGCTTCCCCTGGCGGGACGCAGAGCGTGCGTGCCCTGGGGGCAAGGCGTGCCGCTGGCAAGGGAGCGTGTCCTAGCAAAATACGCTAGGATAAGCGACCGAAGAGTCTCCCAGGTGTCATCGGTGAGATTCTTCACCGCTGGCGCAACCGAGCGGGAGTAAAAACAAGACCCGAAAGGTTTCGAAACCTTTCGGGTCTCTGCGTTAAGTCTCATCCGCCCTACGCGATTATCTTCAAAAAGGCCTCTACCACCTGGGGATCAAAGTGTTTCCCAGCCTGCTCTTGGATGTAAGCGAGCGCCTCTTCTTCTGGCCAGGCGTCCCGGTAGGGACGCTCACTGGTTAAAGCATCCCACACGTCCACTACGGCAAAGATGCGCGCCGCCAAGGGAATCCGTTCCCCTTCCAGCCCGCGCGGGTAGCCGCTACCATCCCATTTTTCGTGATGGCAATAGGGGATGTCGATCGCCGGGCGCAGGTACTCGATTCCCATGAGCATCTGACGGGAATAGACCGGGTGCTGGCGCATGATGGCCCACTCTTCTTCGGTGAGTGGCTCCTGTTTTTGCAAGATTGCATCGGGGATGCCCATCTTGCCGATGTCGTGCAGCAGAGCGCCGCGGCGGATGTGGGACGATTGTTCTTGGCTCACCCCCAGGGTTTCGGCTAAACGCAACGTCATCTTGGTGACCCGGCGACTATGCCCCTCGATTTCCTGGTCGCGCAATTCCAGGGCGCGGGCCCAGCCTTCGATGGTGGCATCATATGCCCGGGTCAATTCCACGTTCGAGCGTTGCAACTTGTTGAACAAGCCGAGGTTATCGATGGCGATAGCCGCCTGCCCGGCCATAGTCCTGGCGAAGGAGGTCCATTCCCTGTCGGGGTGCAGCCGGCTGCGTTGGAAGATTTCCATCACGCCCATGATCTGGCCCTTGGCGAGCAGGGGCACGCTGTAGTAACTGACGAAGCCCTCGCTTTTGAATTGCGGCGAGCGTAGAAAGCCGGTTTCTCTCTCTCCCAAGTCGGCGATGAAGACAGGGTGGCGTTCCAGAGCGGCCAAACCGGCGTGACTCTGTCCCAGGCGCAGGTTGGTGAATTGCAAAGCTGTGGTGCGAAAGCCCCGCCCGGCGAAATACTTCAGGGTTTGAAGTTCGGGCTGGTAGGTCAACACCGCGGCAGCATCCGCGCCCAACTGATCCATGACTTGATTCAAGAGCACATTCAAGGTGACGTTCAGGTCGAGGCTGCTGCTGATGGCCTGATCGATAATGCGCAAGGTTTCGATCCGTTCCATGCGGCGCTTGGCTTGCTCGAACAGGCGGGCGTTCTCCAGGGCGATGGCCGTCTGCCGGGCCAGGGACTCCATCAGGCGTTGGTGGCCCTCGTCGAAGGCCTCCGGGCTGAAGGATTGCACCGCCATGGCCCCGAGGGTGCGCGCCCCCATCACCAACGGTACCCCCAGCCAAGATCGGGCCGGGCGTTTCACATGTTTGGGCACCGCCGGCAGAGAATCGGCTTCCATATCGCTCACCAGCAGCGGTTTCTGTTCGCGGATGATCCAACCTGTCAGGCCGCCGCCATCCATCGGGAAGCGCTTGCCCACCCATTCGGCTACTTCCTGGCCTTCTTCGATGGCCAGTTTGACTTCGATTTCTCCGGTATTGGCGTCGAGCAAGGATAACAGGAAAGCATCCGGCCCCAGGACGGTCTGCACCTGCTCGGAGAGGCGTTGCAACAAGGCGCCGCGCTCCAGTTCGCCGCTGACCGCCAGGGAGGTTTCGTACAGGGCGGCCAAGGCCCGGTTTCTGCGCCGGGCGGCTTCGAACAGGCGGGCGCTGCGCACCGCCCCGGCCGCGCTGGCGGCAAAGAGCGAGAGCAAGCGCTCATCCGCTTCGGTGAACTGGCGGGTTTTTGGGGCGATTTCGCCGACCGCCAACACGCCGACCAGTTCCCCGGCGTAGAGCATGGGCACTTGCAAAATAGAACTGAAAGGGGTCCCTTCGTATTGGGGCGAGCGGCCCTCCCAGGTGCGATAGTCCTCGATGTTCAACACCTCCCGGCTCTGGGCGACGCGCCCGGCCATGCCTTCTCCCAGGCGCAGGCGGATGCCGATAGGTACATTGAAGCCGGTCATGGCGGACATGACCAGTTCACCTGGCTCCGCCTCGTACAGATAAATGCCACCCACGGTCGTATCGAACAAGGCCGCAGCCCGCTTGACGACCGAATCCAGCAGGGCTGTGAGGTCCTGTTCTCCGGCCAGTTCGCGGGCTGTCTCGTAGAGGGCCTCGAATTGGCGGGCGTTGTCCCGGATGGTTTCATCGGCCCGCGCCCGCTGGATAGCAGCCGTCACCTGCCCGGCGATGCCGGCCAAGCGTTTTACTTCTTCTGCGGTGAAAGCTTCCTGGTGGGCAATACTGAGCAGACCAACCGGGCGGCTATTCAGCCGCAGCGGCACGGAGATCAGCGAGTAGATGCCGATCAGTTTCTGTATTTGTGGCACCCGTTTGCGCACCCCCCGCCGCGCCGTTTCCGGAAGACCGGTGGCTGTGGTGAATTCCATGATCCACTCTTGGACGGCCTCGGCGTCGTTGAGCAGGGCCGGCTCCTCACGCGACAGCAATTCCTGGAAGAGGCCTCCCTGGCGCAAAGGGATCCGAAGCTCCGGGATGCTGATCCCGATCAGCTTTTCGATTTGTTCGACTTGGTCGGGCGTTAAATCCAGGCGGAGAATCTCCATGAATTCTCGATCCTCGCTGACCAGGTAGACGTTGGCCGTGGTGCAATCGAAGACGCGCTTGGCCTCTTCCGAGAACAGCCGGATGATCTCCGGCAGGCTCTCGCCGCGGTTGAGGGCCGCGTTGACGGTGTTGATCAGGGCCAGGTCTTGGCTGTGCAGTTGGAGCGCTCGCTCTGCCTCGCTGCGGACGAGGACGTGAGCGATGGTCTCCCCCACCAGGCGTAGCAGGCTCTGGTCGTCGTCGCTCCAGGAAAGGCTGTCGCGCACGGCGTCGAAACCGAGGAAACCGATCAACCGTTCGCCCAGCTTCATCGGTACGACCAGCAGCGATCGGATCTCCTGGGCTTGGAGGATCTCTTTCTCGGCATCGGCCTCAGGCGGCAGGTCGGCCACGTTGGGGATATGGATCGTTTCGGAGCGATTTAGCTTTGCCATCCACCAGGGCAGGCTGTCGGACGGCAAGGCTTGCAGGTTGGTGATTTGCGGCTCGATGCCCTCGGCGCACCATTCGTGGGTATTATCCATGAGGGCGTTGCTGTCGTAGAACTGGAACACATAGGCTCGGTCGGCGCCGGTGAATTTGCCGATGGCGGCCAGGGCGCGGTCGATACCCGCGTCGATCTCGTCCGGGCTGAGGGCGACGAAATTGGAGGAGACCTCGCTGACCAGCAACTCGAAGCTGGCCCGTTGTTTCAGTTCCGCCTCCGCCCGTTTGCGCGCGGTGATGTCCATAATGATAGCCTGGATATGCGTAAGCTCGCCGCTCGAATCGCTGAGCACCGTGTTCCAGTCCTTCATCCAGCGGATATCCCCTGCTTTGGTGATCAGGCGATATTCTTGTGACCACTCCCGAACCCCCTGCTCGAGATACCGCCCGACCTCGGCCTCGAGCCGCGGAACATCGTCGGGGTGGGTGATGCCGGGCCACGAGACGCGCCCGGACAGGAAGTCATCGGCGCTATAACCGAGGATTCTCTCCACGTTATCGGAGACCAATTCGACCGGCCACTTGTCAGGTTCGATCCGCCAGAGAAACAGCGCTACCGGCCCCTGGTTGATGATGGATTCCATCGTCTCTAATCTCCAAGACGCGTTTTGTAGCGCTTTCTCCGACCGCTCCCGCGTGGTGATATCGTGAAACACAAACACATTCCCGATGCTTCTTCCCCTGGGATCTCGCAGCCGGTCGGCCATCAAACATAATAGTTTCTTCCCCAGGCCCGGAAGGGTAATCCGGAGCGAATCGGGCTGTTGGGCTCGAAGAACCCCCGCAGCAACGGCGATCATGATGCAAACGTATAGAATGGGTATCATCTTGCTCGCCTCCTGAAAACAGCAACCCCCATGGGAGACTCAGCCTGAGACCGGTCCCAGCAATATGTACGGTTGGTCTTCCCAAAGCACGCTGTGGCGTGCCAGGCCAAGCCGAAGGTGCTATTCTTTGAAATCAAATTGAAATCAAATTCACCCTCTCCGCAACGATGGCAACGCTGTGGGAGAGAGCATGGGGCCTAAAACACCCCAACACAACCTGGCAAACGTGTCAGGCGGCAGGCTTTTATGATACCATGAAACCAGACATGAAAATCTTAACACTTGTGAGTTTTTATCAATACCGATCGTGGTAGTCGAAAGGCATTGCTCTGCCCACCCCTCCCCTGTGGTCCCCTCTCCGAAATCGAGGAGGGGACCACAGGGGAGGGGTTTATTCAACGGTGAAAGGTTTCTGGATGTTTAGGAAAATACAGCCGCATTAGTGCGGGCATTGAATCGCCATTTCCCTATCAAGTGTGCCCTCAAATGTTGTCAAGCAGGGTTGTGCCAGCCACCAAGGGCGGCAACGAGGACGTTGCCTAGATCGATGTAGATTGATCTAGCCGACGTCTCGTCGGCGTTTCCCATGTGCTCAAGGCATGCCGTCTGACAACTCTTGCGCGCACACCCCTATCAAACGTCTCTTGACAAGGGGATGATTGTGGGTATAATGCACGAATACTGGTTGTATACAGGCGACATACCTATAGGGTACCATCAGTCCACACTTGAGATGTATGAATAAAGTGCAAGATAGCGAGACCAACCGGAACGATCAATTTGGAACTGATTCACCTCGTTTGCTCAGTGAGTTTGCTTACGAGCAGATTAAGGACGCCATCCGTAACGCTGAACTGGAGCCTGGCCAGCCGCTTTCGGAAAACAAGCTCTCTAAAATGTTGGGGATAAGCCGGACGCCGGTGCGAGAAGCCATTCAGCAATTGGCCCAAGAAGGCTTGGTTCAGGTTATTCCCGGTCGAGCGGTGACCGTGGCCTCTCTTTCGGTCCAAGAAGTGATGAGCGCCGTTCATGTGCGCTCCATTCTCGAGCCCGAAGTTGCCCGCTTGGCGGCGCTATCTATATTGCCTGATGATTTGGAATCTCTTTGGCTTACTCTTGGTGAAATGGAAGAGGCTATCGCAAAGGAGGACCGAACCACATGGGCTAGAGCGGACAGCAGGTTTCACGAAATCCTGAGCGCTGTTTGTCCAAATGAATTGTTGGGGGATATCGTCATGCAAGTACGCAATCGTATTTCTTATCTTTCTACCGATACACAAACCAATCATAAGCGCATGCTTGCCTGTACTCGTGAGCATCGTCAAGTCGTCGAAGCAATCGCGGCTGGTGATCCCGAATTGGCAGAGCAAAGCATGCGAGACCATATTAATAAGCTTCGGGAAAGCTTTTTCCGCCGCCTAACGCTTGCCTAGGCAGAAATATCAACAATGACTTTACGATTACCCGCTGCAACCGAATGATACGAAAGGAGGTGAACGCGCCCAAGATAGGATAGACTCATCCCCCCCACCTATATCCGTTTACAAAATTTTGTCCTTAATAAAAAGGAGAAGAAAAAACATGTGGAAAAGAATATTATTTACCTTTCTGTTGATCTCTGTCTTGGCGCTATCTGCGTGCAAGCCGTCTGCTCCCCCCACGGAGGAAGCTCCCGCAGTTGTTGAGGAGGCCGAGGTCGAAGAAGAAGCAGAAGAGGCTGAAGTCGAAGAAGAAGCTGAAG
>CAZJBA010000006.1:7492-16471 GCA_964544065.1 uncultured Anaerolineales bacterium
GCTGAAGTCGAAGAAGAAGCTGAAGCTGAAGAAGTCGAAGAAGAAGCTGAGGCCGAAGAAGAAGAAGCTGCTCCCGCGGTCGAGGAGATCAAGATCCTCTGGGCGCAATGGGACCCGGCTGACTACCTGCAGCAAGTTGGCAACATGTACGAAGAGGAAACCGGGGTCAAGGTGACCATCGTACAAGAGCCGTGGGGTTCCTTCGGCGATCGTTTCTTCACCGAAATGGCCGCAGGCGGCGACGCCTGGGATATGGTCGTGGGCGACAGCCAATGGCTGGGCCAGGGCGCCACCCAGGGCCACTATGTCGAATTGACCGACTTCATGGTCGATGAAGGCATTGCCGATTCCGTTACCGAAGCCACGCTGACCTACTATGGCGAATATCCCGCCGGTTCTGGCCAATACTGGGGCTTCCCCACCGAGGGTGATGCCGATGGTTGGGCCTACCGCAAGGACCTCTTCGAGGATCCCGATGAGATGGCTGCCTTCGAGGAAGAGTATGGCTACCCCCTGGCTGTGCCTGAGACCTATGAGCAGTTGATGGATATTGCCAACTTCTTCACCCGCCCCGATGATGGGCTTTACGGTTTGGCGATTTATACCCAGAAAGACTACGACGCCATCACCATGGGCGTCGAGAACACCATGTTCTCCTGGGGCGCCGAATGGCAGGATGAGAACAACAACGCCGAGGGCGCGGTCAACTCGCCAGAGGCCATCGAAGCCGTGCAGTTCTACCGCGATCTCTATGAATGCTGCCAGGTTCCCGGTTTGAGCAACGCCTTCTTCACCGAGACCAACGACGCCATGATCGGCGGCCAGGCTGTCATGATCATGAACTACTTCGCCTTCTTCCCGGCGCTGGCCAATCCCGACATCAGCCCCTACGCCGAGAGCACCGGCTTCTTCCCCAACCCCGCCGGCCCCTACGGTGACCGTTCGGCTGCCTTGGGTGGTCAGGGCATGAGCATCATCTCTTACATCAGTGAAGAGCGCCAAGAAGCGGCCAAGGACTTCGTCCGCTGGTTCGCCCAGGAAGAGATTCAGGCCGAGTGGGCCGCATTGGGCGGCTACACCTGCAACAAGAACGTGTTGCAGACCGAAGAATTCCTGAACGCCACCCCCTTCAACCCGGCCTTCGCCACCACCATGACCTTCGTCAAAGACTTCTGGAACATCCCCATCTACGGTGAGCTGTTGGAGATCACACAGCGCGAGCTGTCCAGCTTCATCGTCGAGGGTGTCGGCACGGCTGAAGAAACGATGAACACCATCGCCGAACAACACCAGCAGATTTTGGAGGAGGAAGGCTACGTCAAGTAACCTCGCCCACAGCGGCATCTATTTTTGGTAGATGCTCCTTCTTATCGGAGAGGCGGCTTCAAGCCGCCTCTCCCCCCAAACCTAGAAAGAGGTAAGTGTATGACCTCAAGCGTATCTACTCCCCCACAATCACGCCGGCGTCATCTCAGTGACAAGGCCATTGTCAATCTTTTCATCTGGCCCACGCTGATCTTGTTGATCGCCATGAATATTTTCCCCTTGTTTTATAGCCTCTATCTCGGCTTTACGGATTATTCGGCTATCACCCACCAGCAACCAGTATGGGTCGCTTTCGAAAACTTCAAAAAGATATTGAACAACGAGCAATTATGGGAATACTTTGCTACCACGGGCCGTTATGCCTTGCTATCTGTGGGATTGCAAACATTGTTTGGTTTTATTTTGGCCATGCTGGTACGGGAAAAATTCAAAGGCAGCGGCATTGTAACCACGATGATTCTGATCCCGATGATGATCTCACCGGTCGTGGTGGGATTGTTTTGGAAGTTGATGTATAACCCGACCTTTGGCTTTTTCAATTTCCTGATTGGCTTCAGCAACCCCTCCACTGCGCCGGATTGGTTGGCCAGCCGCTTTGCCGGTACGCCTGTCCCCGGCCTGGCTCTTTGGGCCGTGGTGATCGTTGACGTCTGGATGTGGAGCCCCTTTGTGATGTTGTTGGTTTTATCAGGTTTGAACGCCATCCCTGACTATCTTTATGAGGCTGCCGCCATTGACCGGGCCAGCTCTTGGTTCCAGTTTTGGCACATCACACTGCCTCAAGTTGCTCCCCTCTTGCTGATTGCGGTATTGTTCAGAACCATCGAAGCGTTCAAGGCCTTCGACTTGGTCATGGGAATGACGGGCGGTGGCCCAGGGGTGCAAACCGAGTTGATTGCCGTCAACCTGTATCGGCAGGCCTTCTTGGGTCAATGGCGTACTGGTCAAGCCAGCGCCTTAGCCTACATCATCCTCATTATCATTATTGCGGTCAGCAATCTATATATTAAGTACCTAAATCAGATGAGAGAGGGATAAGAGATGTCAAAATTTGAACAAGTAGGCCCTCGAGCGCCTGTCACTGTAGCAACCCGAGTTGATAAAGTCAATCCCCGCGCCCGCTTCGTCCGCAATATCCGCGCCATCGTTGTTGTGGCTCTGGCGATCTTTATGTTGATCCCAGTATTTGTGATGGTTATCACCGCCTTTAAAGCGCGGGCCGACATCGTTTCAAGTCCGCCTACCGTCATGTTCAAGCCGACGTTGGAGGGTTTTGTCTTTTTGTTGACTGAACGAGCTGTTGTGGCTCAATCTCGGAGGGAAGATTTCAAAGAAGCTGCTGAAGCAGGAGAATTGAATCTGTTCGCCCAAATTGCCTTAGACAATGGGCAGGAAATCACCGGCCCTAGCGACTATGTCTTCCGTTTGAAGAACTCATTGATCATCGCCGGGTCCTCGACGGTGCTTTCGGTGGTATTAGGGGTCTTTGCAGCTTACGCTTTTAGCCGCTTCGATATCGGCGGCAAGGATGACCTGCTCTTTTTCATTCTCAGCACGCGCATGCTGCCGGCAGTGGTCGTGACCATTCCGCTCTTCCTGATGTTCCGCGAGTTCAAACTGAACGATACGCACCTGGGTATGATCTTGCTCTACACGGTCTTTAACCTCTCTCTCTCGGTCTGGCTGCTCAAGGGCTTCATCGACGAGATTCCGCGCGAGTACGAGGAGGCCGCTTTGGTGGATGGCTACACCCGCCTGCAAGCATTTTTCAAAATTGTGCTGCCTCAGGCGGTGACCGGCATTGCGGCCACCACCGTTTTCTGTTTGATTTTTGCCTGGAATGAGTACGCCTTCGCGTTGATGTTGACCAGCGAAAACGCCCGTACAGCTCCGCCGAGCATTGCCACCATGTTGGGGCGCGGCGGCATCGAATGGTCGGCTATCGCTGCGGGGAGCTTGGGTTTCCTTATCCCGGTGGTGATCGTTACCTTTGCATTGCGTAAATATCTGTTGCGCGGCGTCACCTTCGGCGCAGTGCGCAAATAGCAGGATGTGATTATGGCCACTATCGAACTAAAGCAAGTAGAGAAAAAATTTGGCGACCTACACGCCGTAAAACCGATGGATTTGACCATCCATGACGGAGAGTTCGTCGTTTTACTTGGCCCTTCAGGCTGCGGCAAAACCACTACGCTGCGTATGATCTCGGGATTAGAGACCGTCAGCGGGGGGACGGTCACCCTGGATGGGCGCAATGTGACCTGGCTGCACCCCAGCGAGCGTGACATCGCTTTTGTGTTCCAATTATATGCTCTTTACCCGCACCTGACCGCCCGGCAGAATATCGCCTTTCCGCTTCAGGCGCAGGGTGAGTCTCGTGAGACGATTAACAGGCGAGTCGACGCGGTGGTAGAGCTGCTGTGCATTGAGCATCTGCTCAATGATCGCCCCGGCAAGTTAAGCGGGGGCGACCAGCAACGTGTGGCCTTGGCGCGCGCCCTGGTGCGCCGTCCAGCGGCCTTTTTGATGGATGAGCCTTTGGGCGCCCTGGACGCCGATTTCCGCGAGACCATGCGCGCCGAGGTCAAACGTCTGCACATCGCCCAAAATGCCACCACCATCTATGTCACCCACGACCAGATCGAAGCCATGGCCATGGGCGACCGCATCGTGGTCATGTCGGCGGCAGAGATCCAACAAGTCGGAACCCCGGCAGATGTTTATTACAACCCCGCCAACCTCTTTGTGGCTCGTTTCATCGGCAGCCCGGGCATGAACCTGGTTCATGGACACTACACCGAACAGGTTGTGCATGTGCCAGGAAGCGAAAATCGATATCCAATCCCCCCGGATTGGAAAAAGGCTGTCGAGGGGACACTTGGCGGCTCGAGCGATATTATCGTAGGTTTCCGACCGGAGGCCGCACAACTCAACGAACAAGGGCAATTGGCAGGCCAAGTTTATGCCACCGAGTTGCAGGGCGCTTACACCGTGCTTCACGTCAATATCAACGAACAGGAGATCGTGCACATTCGCAGCGACCGGTTGGTGGACTACCCGATCGGCGCCTCGGTTAGATTCGACCTCAACCCTGAAATGGTGCGCTTCTTCGATCCTGCGACCGAAAACGCCATCCGGCGGGAGGTAGGCAATGAGTAATGTCCAACTAACGACGATAACCAAACGATTTCCGGGCGTGACCGCCCTTAAAGATGTCACCTTCGAAATCCAAGATGGAGAATTCTTTGTCCTTTTAGGCCCGACCGGGGCCGGTAAAACCACCACCTTGCGCGTAATTGCCGGATTGGAGGAACAAGATCAGGGCAGCGTGCTCTTCGACGATGTGCCGGTTGACAACCTGCCTCCGGCCGAACGGGATGTCGCTTTTGTTTTCCAGCAATACTCGCTGTATCCCACTATGACGGTCTTCGACAACCTGGCTTTTCCGCTTCGCTCTCCTTTGCGAAACATCTCCGAGGATGGAATCCGCACAAAGGTCGAAGGGGTTGCTGACGTTTTGCGCATCAGCCGTCTCTTGGATCGCAAGACAGCCAATTTGTCCGGTGGAGAGATGCAACGCGTCTCTATCGGACGGGCGATTGTGCGCGAGCCGCGCATTTTCCTGATGGACGAGCCTCTATCTAACCTGGATGCCAAGTTGCGTGAAGCTTTACGGGTGGAATTGCAGCACCTGCAGAAGACCCAGGGCAGCACGACATTGTTCGTCACCCACGACCAGATCGAAGCCCTGACCATGGCCGATCGCATCGCCGTGCTCAACGAAGGGCGCATCATCCAAGTAGGCACGCCGGAAGATATTTACGATCGTCCTGAGACCACCTTCGTGGCTCAACTGGTCGGCACGCCGCGCATCAACCTCTTCGCAGCTCGCCGCGAGAACAGTACCGTCTTCGTCGAAGATACCAATCTGCATGTGCCCGCGCCCGCGGATACCGAGCTGCCGGATGCGTTCACCCTGGGTATCCGTCCCGAGGATGTCAATCCCGACTCCGCGGGAGAGTTCAGTGGCCAACTGACCCTGACCGAACCGCTGGGCGTCGAGACCATCCTGCACATTCGAACCGGCCAACGGGCGCTGCTCAGCCTGATTCCGGGCATGACCACGCTGCAAATCGGCGATGAAGTACGCTTCGACATCGTCCACGAGCGCATCCATTGCTTCGATCCGGATGGTAAACGCGTTCAGAATATGTAGGAATGAAAAGTTTGCACGATGAATACGAAAAGCATTCATGAAGGACACCAAGAAGATAAAAACAAAAGAACTTCGTGATTCACCCTTTTTAGGTTCCGGCTTATCCGGGTTAGGAGAACAATTATGAAATTCGGTATCAATACCTGGGTCTGGACTTCGCCCCTGACCACAGAAAAATTGAAGGAATTGGCGCCCCGTGTGGCCGGGCTTGGTTTCGACTGGATCGAAGTGCCCATCGAAGGCTTGGACGATTTGGATTATGAGCAGGGCGCGGCCATCCTTGCGGATCAAGGCCTGGACGTGAGCGCCTGCGCGGCGATGGGACCGGACCGCGACCTGATTCACCCCGAGGCAGGCATCCGCGAAAATGGCATGGACTACCTGCGTGCTTGCATCCAGTCTTGCGAGACCCTCGGCGCGACCAACCTGGTCGGTCCACTCTATTCCGCCGTAGGCCGCACCTGGGAACAAACCCCCGCAGAGCGCGCCCGCGATCTCGATTTGTTGGTGACGAATTTGAGCGAGTTAGCCGAATTCGCCGGCGACCGCGGCGTGGTGCTGTGTGTCGAACCGCTCAATCGCTTCGAGACCAGCTTCCTCAACCTGGCCGAACAAGTCGTCGAAGTCGTCGACCGAGTCGATCACCCCGCTTGCCAGATCATGTTGGACACCTTCCACATGAACATCGAAGAGAAATCGCTGGGTGATGCTATTCGCACCGCTGGGCCGCGCCTCAAACATGTCCATAGCTGTGAAAACGACCGCGGCGCGCCCGGTTCCGGCAACGTCACCTGGGATGAAGTCGCCCAGGCCCTGAAAGACATCGACTACGACGGCCCCGTGGTGATCGAATCCTTCACTCCCGACGTCAAGAGCATTGCCCGCGCTGCCGCCATCTGGCGTCAACTGGCCCCCAGTTCCGATGCCCTGGCGCAAGACGGGCTGAAATTCTTAAAGGAACTTTTAGTAGCGTAACAATATTACCATTGGCTGAAAAGAACACGAATGACGCCAATCAGACGGATTTTCGCAGATCGCTCTGCGTGCCGTTGGCAAAAACAAAAAATCCGCGTAAATCTGTTAAATCAGTGTCATCCGCGTTCCATTTTAGCCTCGCATAATAAACTCAATTCACGAAAGGAGCAGGAATCATGGCACGATCCGTCACGTTATTTACCGGACAATGGGCAGATCTGACCCTGGAAGAGCTGGCCAAAAAAGTCAGCGAGTGGGGCTACGACGGCCTGGAGTTGGCTTGCTGGGGCGATCACTTCGAGGTGGATAAGGCCCTGGAAGATGATGGCTATGTCCAATCCCGCTGGGACATTCTCAATAAATACGACCTGGAATGCTTCGCCATCAGCACACACCTGGTGGGGCAGTGTGTCGCCGATGATCCCATCGATGAGCGCCACCAACGTGTCCTGCCGCCGCGCCTGTGGGACGACGGCGACCCCGAGGGTGTGCGCCAACGCTGCGCCGAGGAAATGAAGGACACCGCCGTCGCCGCCAAGAAATTCGGCGTCGAGGTGGTCAACGGCTTTACCGGCAGCCCCGTCTGGAAGAACCTGTACTTCTTCCCGCCCACCACCCAAGACGACATCGACAAGGGGTACGAGGATTTTGCCGCCCGCTGGAAGCCGATCATGGACGTCTTCGCAGAGAATGGCGTCAAGTTTGGCTTGGAAGTCCACCCCACCGAGATTGCCTACGACATCGTCACAACGCACCGCACCTTGGAAGCGATCGACCATCATCCCGCCTTTGGGTTCAATTACGATCCCAGCCACTTCATCCACCAATTCGTCGACCCGGTGGAATTCATCAATGAGTTCGCCGATCGCATTTGGCACATGCACGTGAAAGACTCGCGGGTGCAACTCACAGGCCGCAACAGCATTCTCTCCTCGCACCTGGACTTCGGCGATCATCGTCGTGGTTGGGACTTCGTCTCTCCCGGGCGCGGTGACGTCGATTGGGACAAAATCGTGCGGGCGCTGAATCGTGTCGGTTATGACGGCCCGCTGTCCATCGAGTGGGAAGACACCGGCATGGACCGCGACTGGGGTGCTCCTGAGGCGCTAGAGATGATCCGCAAACAGGATTTCACGCCCTCGGCAGTGGCCTTCGACGCGGCCTTCGGTTCAGATGATTAAAACGCACTGATTTTTACGTGTTTGCAAGAATTTAGGAGGTTATTGTATGAGCGACAAACAGAAACAGTCCTTTACCGCCCAAGCTGGCGCCAAAGCCGGAGGTGATGTGCCGGTCGTCGGTGTTGGTATGTTGGGGTATGCCTTCATGGGCAAAGCCCACTCCAACGCCTACCGGAAGATCCCTTACATGATGTATCCGCCTCCAGCCATTCCTTCGCTGGCGGCCATTTGCGGACGTACGGAAGACGCAACCGCCGAAGCGGCCCGCCGTTTTGGCTACGCCAAATACTACACCGACTGGCGCGAAATGTTGGCGGATGACGATGTGCAGCTTTTCGACAATGGCGGCCCCAACGACACCCACGCCGAACCCTGCATTGCAGCCGCGCAAGCGGACAAGCACATCCTGTGTGAGAAGCCGTTAGCGCGAACGGCGGAAGAATCGAAGACCATGCTCGACGCCGTAAACGAAGCTGGCGTCAAGCACATGGTGGCCTTCAACTACCGCTTCGTTCCGGCCATACGCCAAATTCGAAACCTAATTGATAGCGGCGCTTTGGGGCGCATCTACCATTGGCGCGCGGTCTACAACCAGGAGTGGATTTTGCCCCACTACGGCACGCCCAAGATCTGGCGGCTGGATAAATCCGTAGCCGGCAGCGGCGCACTAGGCGACCTGGGCGCCCATATCATCGACCTGGCCCATTACCTGGTCGGCGGCATCAAGACGCTCTCCGCCTACACCAAGACCTTCATCGAGGAGCGCCCTCTGCCCGATGACCCCGACACGATGGGCAAAGTAGATGTGGACGACGCCTTCACCGCCATCTGCGAGTTCGAAAACGGCGCCCTGGGTACGTTCGAAGCCACTCGCTTTGCCCTCGGTCGCAAAAACTACAATTGCTTCGAGATCAACGGTGAGAAGGCCAGCGTGCGCTTCAACCTGGAGCGCTTCAACGAGTTCGACATCTTCTACCGGGATCACGAGCCCAAAGAGACCATGGGTTGGTCCAATGTCTTGGTCACCGAGGGGCATCATCCCTGGATAGAAAATTGGTGGCCGCACGGCCATATTATCGGCTGGGAGCACACCTTCGTGCACGAGATCACCCACCTGCTGGATTGCATTGTCAACGACAAGGAAGTCGGCCCGCACGGGGCTACCTTCGAAGACGGTTACCGCGCCGCGGTGATTTGTGACGCTGTCGTGGAAGCGGCTGCCGCAAAGAAACAGGTTGACATCAACTACTAGCAAAGGAGATGGGGAGCATGGGAGTTAGG
>CAZJBA010000006.1:16571-18424 GCA_964544065.1 uncultured Anaerolineales bacterium
GGGAGTTAGGGAGCGCGTGAGTACGGGGGCTTGGGTGCATGAGAGCCGGGAGCACGAGAGACGGAGAGAATCTTCTCCCTAGCACCTCGCTCTCCAACACCCTAGCACTCCACGCCCCCGCTCCCTGGCACCCTTGCACCCATGCACCCATCCACCCTTGCACAAGAATGGAATCATTATGACGAAGACACGCTTTCGAATACCTTATGGACTAATCCTATCCGCGATTGTCTGTTTGATCTTGGGATTGGCCGCCGGGCCGCTGATCCGCTCGTGGGCCACAGAAGAACAGCTCGCCAAGAACGTCCTTTTGAGCGCCATCCCCTTTATCCTGATTTTCGTTTCGATTTTGCTGGTTTTCATTGCCCTGATCACGGCTGTTGCCAGGCTGCTCACTGATAGGATCCACGCGCGTCTCTACCGCATTATCGAATCGATCATCATCGCTGGCATCGTTTTGGGCGTGATCGGCATGTTCCAACCCTGGCATATGATCTTCTATAAATACGGGTTCACAGTTTTGTTGATTTCCACACTTTCTTTCATCCTGTGGAGCCATGTCAGACCCAAAGGAGAACAGCGGCAGGAGGAATTGACCAGCGTATCGATAACGAGTGAATGACAGGAGCAGCTTCATGACTGACCACTATACCCCCAAAGCAGAACACAAATTTACTTTCGGCCTCTGGACCGTCGGAAACGTCGGTCGCGACCCCTTCGGCGAACCCGTCCGAGAGAAGCTCTCGCCCGTTGAATTGGTGCACTTGCTCGCAGAAGTGGGCGCCTATGGGGTCAACTTCCATGATAATGACCTTGTTCCCATCGATGCCACCCCAGCGGAGCGGGATCAAATTGTCAGCGATTTCAAGAAAGCCCTGGATGAAACCGGGTTGGTCGTCCCGATGGCGACCACTAATCTGTTCGGCGACCCGGCCTTCAAGGATGGCGCTTTCACCGCCAACGATCCCCGCGTGCGGGCTTATGCCATCCAGAAGACGATGAACGCCATCGACCTGGGCGTGGAGTTGGGTGCAAAGGTCTACGTTTTTTGGGGCGGGCGCGAAGGTGTTGAGACCGATGCTGCCAAAGACCCCGTCGTTGCCATCATGCGCAATCGCACGGCGATGAATTTCTTGTGTGACTATGTCCTCGACCAGGGTTATGACCTCAAGTTTGCACTGGAGGCCAAACCCAACGAGCCGCGCGGCGATATGTACAACGCCACCACTGGTCACATGCTGGCCTTCATCGAGACGCTGGATCACCCCGAAATGGTCGGCGTCAACCCCGAGGTGGCCCACGAACACATGGCCGGGTTGAATTTCACCCACAACGTCGCCCAGGCGCTGGACGCTGGCAAGCTCTTCCACATCGATCTCAACGACCAGGCTTTCGGGCGCTACGATCAAGACTTCCGCTTCGGCGCGGTCAACCTGAAGAGCACCTTCTTCCTGGTCAAGTTGTTGGAAGACTATGGCTACGAGGGCAGCCGCCACTTCGACGCCCACGCCTATCGCAGCGAAGATTACGAAGGCGTCAAGGATTTCGCCCGCGGCTGCATGAGGACCTATTTGATTCTCAAAGAGAAAGCCGAGCAGTGGAATCAAGACGAAGAGATTCAGGCCCTTTTGGAGGAGATCAACGCCGACCTCGAGGGCGCTTCCGCACTTGTGGGCCCTTACAGCCCCGGGGCGGCCAAGACCCTCAAAGAACAAACCTTCGATCGCCAGGCTCTGGGCGCCCGCGGCTTGTCCTACGAGCGCCTGGATCAACTGACGGTTGAAATCCTGCTGGGCGTTCGGTAGGTAAATCAGGAAACCAGGGATCAGGAGGTCAGGGAATCAGGGATCAGG
>CAZJBA010000006.1:18524-36392 GCA_964544065.1 uncultured Anaerolineales bacterium
AACAGTCAAATACTGATACCTGATCCACTGATACCTGATCCACTGACCCACTGATCCACTACTTCCAGACTACCACATGAAACCAACTTACTTCCTCGGCATAGACACCTCCACCACGGCCACCAAAGCCCTGTTGATCGATGAGCGCGGGGAGGTTGTGGGCGTGGCTGCAACGACTTATTCCTATGAGACTCCCCGCCCCCTGTGGAGCGAACAAAACCCATCCCTGTGGTGGGATGCCACCATCCGCAGCATTGAACAACTTTTGAAGGAAACCGGCACCGCTCCGGGTGAGATTGCCGCTTTGGGCCTCACCGGCCAGATGCACGGGTTGGTGCTGCTCGACGAGCATGGTGAAGTGTTGCGTCCGGCCATTCTGTGGAACGACCAGCGCACCGGCGCGCAATGCGACCAAATCCGTGACCGCTTGGGAAAAGAACGCCTGATCCAAATCACCGGCAACGACGCCCTGACCGGCTTCACCGCGCCGAAGATCTTGTGGGTGGCGGCTAACGAGCCCGACATCTACGCCAAAGCGCGCCAAATCCTGCTGCCCAAAGATTATTTGCGCTACAAGCTGACCGGCGAATACGCCATGGATCGGGCCGGTGGCGCGGGCACGCTGCTTTTCGATTTGAAGAACCGCACCTGGTCGGAAGAAGTCCTCGCCGCCCTGGATATTCCCGCCGAGTGGCTGCCGCCGACGTTCGAAGGCCCGCAGGTGACCGGGGCGATCAGCGCTGAAGCTGCCTCGGCGACCGGCCTGGCCGAGGGCACGCCTGTGGTGGGCGGCGGAGGCGATCAGGCTGCGCAAGCGGTTGGCGTTGGCGCGGTGCGGCCCGGCGTCATCGCGCTCACCCTGGGTACTTCCGGCGTGGTTTTCGCCACGACCGAATCCCCCCTGGTCGAACCTGAAGGCCGTTTGCACGCCTTCTGTCACGCCGTGCCGGAGCGCTGGCACTTCATGGGCGTGATGCTCAGCGCCGCGGGAAGCCTGCAATGGTACCGCGACACCCTGGCCCCCGAGGTAGATTTCGACGACCTGGTGAGCGAGGCCGCCGATATATCCCCCGGCAGTGAGGGGTTGCTTTTCTTGCCCTATTTGACCGGCGAGCGCACCCCCCATCCTGACCCCCTGGCGCGCGGCGCCTGGGTTGGGTTGACTGTGCGTCACAGCCGCGCTCATCTCACCCGCGCCGTCTTGGAAGGGGTTGCCTTCGGGGTCAAAGACAGCTTTACCCTGATTCAAAACGCCGGGCTGGGCGCCATCGAGCAGGTGCGCATCTCCGGCGGCGGGGCCAAGAGTCCCCTCTGGTGCCAGATCATCGCCGATGTCTTGGGCGTCGAGTTGGTCACGGTCAACACCGCCGAGGGCGCCGCCTATGGTGCAGCCCTATTGGCCAGTGTTGGTGCGAACGCATTTGAGAGCGTGCCCGCGGCCTGTGACGCGGCCATCCAAATCACCGGGCGAACCAGTCCTACCACAGACACAGAGCAGTACCAACAAATCTACCCGCGCTATCGCGCCCTCTACCCGGCGCTGAAGGACGAGTTCAAGGAGTTGACTCATGTTTGAAGCTCCTGAAAAAAGCGACTAAAGTCGTGCATAAGAGCTTCGCTGGGCGTCCACCTGCGTGGACGCAACCACGTCGATGAAGAGTGACCCGGACATCGCTTTGCGTTCCTTCGGAAAAGTGTCCAGGCTACCAAACAACACCGGACGCCACGGGCGTGCCTTGCCAAAGGGTATGCACAGCACGGCAAATCCGGTTAGCCTGATTTATTGGGCGCCGTTTTGTAGCACGGGGAATTCATCCCCGTGCGGGGTTGCTTGCTTGCACACATTTTGAATAGGAGCCTCATCTGTATTCGGGAGCACCGCGTATCCCTATGAACAAGCCCATTCTCTGCCTCGGAATCATGGTCGCCGACGTCGTTGGACGCCCGTTGCGGGCTATACCCGACCCCGGACGCTTGGTCTTGGTCGATGAGATGAGCCTGCACACCGGCGGCTGCGCCATCAACGCTGCGACAGCTTTGGCCCGGCTAGGTTTGCCGGTGGAGATCATCGGCAGAATCGGCTCGGATGCTTTGGGAGATTTCCTGACCGCCGAACTGGCAAAGCGTGGGATTGGCGCGGGAGGCGTAAAACGCGACTCCGAGGTGGGCACATCAGGCACCATGGTCATGGTCGAGCCGGATGGCGAGCGCCGCTTTGTGCACTACATCGGCGCCAACGCCCAGTTGACCCTGGATGATATTGACGTTTCGATGTTCGCAGAGGCTTCCATTCTTCACGTGGCCGGGAGCCTGGTGTTGCCCGGCCTCGATGGCGCGCCGACCGCCGAACTGCTGCGCCAAGCTCAAGGTGCTGGTGTGATTACCTTCCTCGATGTGGTTTGGGACGACACCGGGCGCTGGATGGAACTTATCGGGCCCAGCCTGCCGTATATCGATTATTTTGTTCCCAGCCTGCCCGAGGCGCAAGCCATCACCGGGCGCGAAGACCCTGAAGATGCTGCCAGGGTTTTGCTGGATCACGGGGTCGGCACCGTGGGCCTCAAGATGGACACCGAAGGTTGTCTGGTGATGACCGGCGTTGGCGACTCCCTTCGACAACCCGCTTTCGAAGTTGATGTGGTCGACGCCACCGGCGCAGGAGATGCCTTCGCGGCCGGGTTCATCGCCGGCGTGTACCAGGGCTGGCCCCTGGAAAAGACCGCCCGCTTCGCCAACGCCGTCGGTGCCTTGTGCGTCACCGGGCTAGGCGCCACCGGCGGCGTGCGCTCACTGGATGAGACGTTGGAATTTATGCAGAGCACACCATTGAGAAACGATTGAAGCCACGAAAGGTCACCAACCAAGCCCCTAAAGGTTTCCAAAACCTTTAGGGGCTCACCCAATGAAATCCCAGCAACCCGCTTTTTTCGTGCCTTTCGTGTGCTTCGTGGATTTTGAAAAAGGAGAGTGAAATGGAAAAATACGGTTACCGCTTTTCGTTTGGCCCCTGGAATATCCATGAAGGCGCGGACCCTTTTGGGCCGCCGGTGCGTCCCAGCATCCCCTTCGATGAAAAACTGAAGACCCTCAAAGACCTGGGCTTCGACGCGATGCAATTCCATGACGATGACGCCGTGCCCGAGCTGGATGATCTCTCCCCGGCGGGTATCCGTGAACAGGCGCGCGCCCTGAAGTCCAAGCTCGACGATCACGGCCTGGTGGCCGAGTTCGTCGCCCCGCGCTTGTGGGAACACCCCCTGACGGTTGACGGCGCTTTCACCGCCAATGATCCCAAATGCCGCCACTATGCCATCGAACGCTCCAAAAAAGCCGCCGATATTGGGCGCGAAATGGATTGCGACCTGATGGTGCTCTGGCTGGCGCGCGAGGGCACCTACATGCGAGAGTCGAAAGACGCCGCCCGCGCCACGCATCAATTACTCGAAGCGATCGACGCTTTGTTGGAACATGACCAAGACCTGCGTATAGCCATTGAACCCAAGCCCAACGAACCCATGGACCTGGCCTATATCCCCACCATCGGGCACGCCTTGGCTTTGGGCGCCCAGGCCAGCGACCCAGGGCGCGTCGGCTGCCTGGTGGAAACGGCCCACGCCATCCTGGCCGGGTTAGACCCCTCCGACGAAATGGCCTTTGCTCTGGCCTTCGATAAATTGTGGAGCGTACATCTCAACGACCAGAATGGCCCCAAATACGACCAAGACCGCTCCTTTGCTTCGGTGAATTTGCGCCGGGCTCTCAATCAAGTGCTCGTGCTGGAAGATGCCAATTTTTCCGAGAAGGGCATGATCGGCCTGGATGTGAAAGCCATCCGCACGCAACCCCCGGAACTCGCGACCAAGCATCTGAGTAACAGTTTGCGGGCGTTCTTGCGTCTGGTTGAAGTGGCGCGCTCGCTCGACCGGGCCATAATGGATGAGTTGATCGCCGCCCGCGACTACGAAGAGCTTGATTGGTTCATCTTGAATGCCCTGATGGGTGGTTCGTAGAAAAAAATGATACCCAAAAGAAGTTGCACATCGTAAAGGAATTTTTATGCAACCTGACTTATTTTTGATCGAAATGATCCGCAGCGAGTTGGCTGAGATCGTCGGCCAGGAACATGTCTCGGTAGCCGAGAGCGACAAGTTGGTCTACTCGACCGACTGGTCGTGGATGCCGCAGATGTGGCTCGATCGCGGCAAGCCGCTCACCAGGCCGGATTACATCGTCCACCCTGGCTCGGCGGAGGAAATCTCCGAGGTTATGGATATTGCCAACAAGTACCGCATCCCCGTCGTCCCCTGGGGAGGCGGGTCGGGAACCCAGGGCGGCGCGCTGCCCGTCTTTGGCGGCATCCTGCTCGACATGAAGCGGATGAACAAGATCATCGAAATTGATGAGAAATCCCTGACCGTGACCGCCGAAGCCGGCATCATCATCTCGCAATTGGAATGGGCCGTCAACGAAGTGGACCTGATGCTGCCCCATTACGCCGCTTCCAGCAACTGCGCCACGCTGGGAGGTGCCCTAGCGCCGCGCGGCACGGGTACCATGAGCACAAAATATGGTAAAGCCGAAGATATGGTGCTCTCTATGCAGGTAGTGTTGCCCACCGGCGAGATCATCCGGACGCCGCCTGTTCCTCAACACGCCGCTGGGCCGGATTGGTGGCGCATCTTCCTGGGGGCGGAGGGTACCTTTGGGGTCATCAGCGAGGCCACCATGCAGCTTGACTACTTGCCCGAAGAACGCCTGCTGCGGGCGCTGCTTTTCGATGATCTCAGCATTGCCCTGGAAGCCGGGCGTCAAATCATGACCCACCGTTTGAATCCCTTCGTGATTCGCTTGTACGATCCCGCCTCGACCAAATCGCGCGTCAAGAAGATCCTCGGCTACGAGTTCGAAGGCGCCTACATGGTGATGGGCTTCGACGGCGACCCCGAGATCGCGGCTCTGGAGGAGCGCAAGGCGCTGGAAATCTGCGCCGACCTGGACGCGCAAGACCTTGGCCGCGAACCCGGCGAAAAGTGGTGGAATCACCGCTACGATTTCTATTACCCGCCGATCAACTTGAAACTGCCCTGGATGTATGGCACCACCGAGACCATCACCACCTACGACAAAATCGAAGATTTGTACTGGGCGGTTAAAGCCGCGGTTGAAAGTGGTTTTGCCGATTGGGATGTGCGTTTCATTGGCCACTTCTCCCACTGGTTCCACTGGGGCGTGATGCTCTACTCGCGCTTCATCATTGAACAGCCGCCCGAAGACGCCCAAGAAGCCCTACGTTTGCACAACCGAGTCTGGAACGCGGCCATGCAGGCTGTCATCTCCAATGGCGGCATGATCAACGAGCACCATGGCGTCGGGCTAAAGCTTTCCCGTTATATGCGCGGCCAGTTTGGAGAAGCTTGGCCGTTGCTGCTGAAACTCAAGAAGACGTTTGATCCCAATGGAATCATGAACCCCGGCAAAACCGGGTTTGGATTTTAGGAGCGCTATGGTCAATCAAGAATTAATCAACGCTACAGCCGATAACTGCCGCTATTGCCTGATGTGCCGCCATATTGCGTCGGTTGAGCTGGTCACCCACAAAGAGACTTACTCGCCCCATGGTTGGGGGCTACTGATTGCTTCGGCCCGAAGAGGGTTGCTGGAATGGGACCAGGACTCCGTCGATGCGCTTTACGCCGCCCCCGATAATGGCAACTCGCGTGCCCATTGTGTCACCGACCAACCTTTGCCCGAGATCATCGCTGCGGTGAGGGCGAATCTGGTCGAGAAGGAATTGGCCCCGGCGGTAGTTTACGAACTTGATGCCGCCTTCAAAACGTGGCAGAATCCTTATCAGAAGGAAGCACCGGGGACGGTTGATGGTCAAGGCGAGACGGCGCTATTCGTCGGCGATGAGGCCCGCTACCTGTGGCCGGAGGCGCTGGACGCGGCCCGGAAGCTGCTGGCCGAGCTTGGAGTTGATCCCGTCCTGATAGGGGTTGGGCGCAACAACGGCTATATGGCCAGTTCGCTCGGCCTCCATGAAACGGCCAAAAAACTGGCCCAGGACACCCTGGATGAACTCGAAGCCAGCGGCGCAAAACGCTTGTTGGTGCTCTCCCCGGGCGACTACTTCACCTTCAACCAACTCTACGAGGAACGTCTGGGCATTCCCTGGCCGGAGGAGGTGGAGCTGGTCGAAGTGATGACTTTCCTGGCGGAGAAACTCGAAGCTGGCGCGCTCGAGTTCGAGGCCTCCAACGATGAGAGGCCCTACGCTTACGTCGATCCAACCCTGGCGGTGCGCGTCCCCACTCGGCATCAAGCCCCTCGGCTGCTAGCGAGTTTGGTGCTGCCCACCTCGGGCCTAGAATTACTCTGGAGAAAAGAACGCGCCCACCCGGTCGGGAACACGGCGCTCCAGTTCACCAACCCGGATATCGCCGAAAAGTTGACTCACGCCCGGCTGCAGGATGCTCTGCGGGCTGGCGCGCAAATCCTGATTACAGATGATCCCGGCACACTGCACAAATTGGCCGGGGGAGCAGATCAATATAACCTACATATCCAAGGCCTCTATGAATTATTGGTTAAACATGTAGCTTAGTTCGTATGCGCACCTCGGCTCCCTTTGGGATTGAGGTGCGTTGGGTACAATCTATCCTTTTGAAAATTCTATAGTACACGAGGAGGTACGAAATGCATCTGTCAATGCACAACTGGATGAGAGCTGAACCGATCGAGGTCACCGTAGCCCGCCTGGCCAAGTACGGCTACGAAAGCATCGAAATCGGTGGTGAACCTGATAGGTACGACACCAAGGAAGTCAAGAAGACACTTGATGAGTATGGTATCCGCTGCTGGGGCGCGGTTACCCTGATGTTCGAGGGTCTGCACCTGCCGTCACCCGATCCGGCTGTTCGCGAGCACACCGTGCAGTACGTCAAAGACTGCATCACGATGGTCAAAGAACTCGATGGCGAGATCATCACCATCGTGCCGGGCACGGTAGGCAAGGTCAACCCCGATGCCACCCCCGATGAAGAATGGGCCAACGCCGTCGAGGGCATGAAGGAGATCGACGCTTGGAGCAAGAAAGAGGGCGTCCGCATCGCCGTCGAGCCGATCAACCGCTTCGAGACCTATTTCGTCAGCCGGGCCAGCCAGGCCTTAGCGCTGGCCGAAGCCACCAGCCCCGAATGTGGCGTCTGCCTGGATGCCTACCATATCAACATCGAAGAAGTCGACCCTTATGAAGCCATTCGTTCTGTCGGTGACCGCCTAACCGACTTCCATGTGGCCGATACCAATCGCTTCGCCTGCGGCATGGGTCACTGGGATTGGCCCAAGCTGGTCGGCACGCTCAAGGAGATTGGCTACGATGGCGCTCTGACCGTCGAGTTCGTCGCCCCGGTGGACCGCACCCCTGCGAATCCGCACCCGACCATGGTCGAGACGGACCTGAGCAAATTGGATATCAGCGAAGAGCAGAAAAAGTTCATCGTCGACCATGGCTCCAGCTTCCTGACCGAGGAGTTCTACAGCGGGCAGGTCAAGGCTTGCGCCGACACGCTGCTGCCGTTGATTCAGTAAGATCAGTTGTCAGTAAACCAGTAAACAGTGATCGGTAGGTAGCAATCTTTACTGATGACTGTTTACTGTTACCTGTTGCCTGATCACGGAGTACCCCTATGGAAAAAACCGTCGTCATCATTGGTACCTTGGATACCAAGGGCGCCGAGATTGGCTATCTGCGTGATCGTTTGCAGGCGCTTGGTCTGGAGACGATTGTGATTGATTCGGGCATTCTCGGAGAACCGCTGGGGATCAGCCTCGACCCGGAGCGCGATTTCGACCACGCCAAAACCGCCCGTTACGGCGGCACCACCATCGAAGCGTTGCAAAATGCGGGCAGCCGCGGCAAAGCTGTCGAGGGCATGCGCGTAGCGGTCGAGAAGCTGACCCTGGAACTCTACGCCCAGGGTAGGCTGGATGCGATCACCAGCATGGGCGGCGCCGAGGGTGCCGTCATGGGCGCGGCCGCGATGATGGAGCTTCCTGTGGGCGTGCCCAAGGTCTTGGTTTCCCCGATTGCTTCCGGATTGCACTACTTCGACCCGTTGGTGGGCACCAGCGACATCATGGTGGTGCATTCCATCGTGGATATCTTGGGGTTGAACCCCATCGCCACGACGGTCTTCGACAACGTCGCTGCGGCGCTCGAAGGATTGGTGGAGCACGGCCACGAGCTGTCCGCACCGGCCCCTGACGATAAATTCGTGGCAGTGACCATGTTGGGCAACACCACCAAAGCGGTGATGGCGCTCAAAGACCGCCTGGCCGAGGATGGCTACGAGGCGGTCATCTTCCACTCCAATGGAGTCGGTGGTCCGGCCATGGAAGAACTGGCCGAGGTCGGTCAATTCGTCGGCGTAATCGACTTTACCACCAACGAGACTTACGACCCGATGACCGGCGGCATCCACGATGGTGGGCCGGATCGCTTGAAGCGGGTCGGACAAGCCGGGCTGCCGCAAGTGGTCGTCCCGGGTTGCATCGATTTTTGCGTTTTCCATGCCGGACACATCCCGCCGAACTTGCAGGGCCGACCGGTCTACGACCACAATCCCGAATACACCCTGGTGCGCGCCACCCATGAGGAGATGATCGCTTTGGGCCATCTCTTTGCCGAACGGCTGAATCCCGCCCGCGGCCCGGTGGAGGTGGCGGTGCCCACACAGGGGCTTTCCATCCCCAACGTGCCGGATGGCCCCTTCTGGAATCCCGAAGCCGATGCCGCTTTCCTGGCCGCCCTGCGTAAAGACCTTCGGGACGAATTTCCCGTTCACACCTACGAGCGCCACGTCAACGATCCAGCATTTGGGGTTGAAGTGGCTGAGTTATTTATCGAATTGATGTCCTCATAAAAAAATTTGGACGCAGATGAACGCAGATTTACGCGGATATTTTTTATAAATTATCCGCGTAAATCCGTCAAATCCGCGTCATTCGCGTTCCATTGAAAGGAGCTTGTCTATGCTCAATCCTGGCCCAAAATATCGTGATTTACCTCATCTGGTCGAAGAAAAAAAGTTTCGCGAGAAATTCCTGTCGTGGGATTTGGGTGATTTGACTATTACGGATGTCCAAGAATACCTGAAGGTGAAAGACCTCATCTTGGTGCCGATGGCCTCATTGGAGCAACATGGCCCCCACCTGCCCATCTACACCGACACGATCACTTGCTGGGAGGTCGCCACGCGCGTGGCCGAGATGATCGCCGTGATGCACACGCCCGCCATTTGGATGGGCTACTCTCCCCAACACATGCACGAACCCGGCATGGGACGCGGCACCATCACCGTGCGTAGCAGCACCCTGCTCAACCTGGTCAATGATGTCGCCCGCAGCCTGATCCACCACGGTTTCAACAAGATCGTTTTCATCAACGGACACGGCTCGAACGTCAAGATCATCGATCCGGTACTGCGCAAACTGCGCTATGAGACCGGCGCGTTGATCAGCTTCGTCAAACCTTACATGGAGAACTACGTCGGTATCCTGGATGGACTGATGGAGAATCCCTGGGATGAAACCCCGGGCTGGCACTCCAGCGAGTTGGAGACCTCCCAGGACATGGCCTGGAACGAGAAGTTCGTGCGCATGGAGCGCGCCGACTTTACCCGCGCCCACATCCCTGAAAACTTGCCCGATACCTTCGATAAGAAGGACGGCATGCCCGATGTGGCTTTCGAGGGCTACAAATATTTCACCTTCCCGATGGATCACCACGAATTCATCAAGAGCGGCGTGATCGGCAATCCGCTGCGTGCCACCAAGGAGAAGGGCGAAGAAGCTTTCCGCCGCCTCTCCGAGCATGTCGCCCGCGGCGTGCTCGAACTGATGAAAGTAGAGGTAGAAGTCCACACCCGCGAGTTCGTAGACCGGGTGCTTTAGCCACGAAAATTTGTACACGGATTCCACGGAGGAGCACGGATAAAAAGAATTAAAATTCGTGTGGCCCGTACAATCCGTGTACCCCTTTTGGGACATTTATGCGTGTAGAATTTGCTTATGGCCGCAACGGTTTTTCCGTGGAGTTGCCTGATCGTACTGACGTGATTGAACCTCGCTTTGTGCCCGGTCTGCCTGACGAGGCCGCGGCGATCCGCGAGGCGTTGCGGGAACCCATCGAGTCGCCGCCGCTGGCCGACTTGGTCGAACCGGGCGACACGGTCGTGGTCGTGCACACCGACATCACCCGCGCCACGCCCAATGACCGCATCCTGCCGGTGCTGTTGAGCGAACTGGAGGCCGCCTTATGAGTAGTAAATCTTATCGCTTGCGTGAATTCATCAACCCGGCTGATGGTCACAGCCTGATCGTCGAGACCAGCGCGGGGCTATCGATGGGACCGCTGCCCGGTCTCGAGTATTATTCTGAGGCGGTGACGCCGATTCTACCATTGGTAGATGGTGTGATCTGTAGCCCGGGGCAGGCGCGTAAACTATCCGGGCGCACCCGCCAGGATGCTGCGCTGTTGGTGCGCGCCGATTGGACCAACGCCACCCGCGGAGCAGATTTCGTGCTGCCGCCGGAGACCATTAACCACATCCCCTTGTTGACACCGCAAGTCGCGCTTGACCTGGGTGCATCGGCGTCAGTATTGTATTTCCTGCTGGGGCATGAAGAGGGTATTGAAGCAGGTTGTCTGCGCCGCACGGTGCAAACCGCCCTCGATGGGACTCAGATCGGGATGCCCTTGATCGTGGATGTGCAGCCGATCGGCCCGCGGGTTGTGCTCTACAAGAAAGCGGTCGAATTGGGCGTTTCCTATGCCCTGGAGGGCGGCGCGGATGGAATTGCGATTCCCTGGCCGGGCAAAGAGTCTTTCGAAACCATCATGACCATGGCCGCGGAAGTGCCCATCTGGGTAAAGCCCTCCACACTCGAAGATGCAGAAGTTGAGCTATCCCAGGCACTGGAATTGGGTGGCACTGGACTGTGGCTAGGTGAAGAAGTGTTTGCTCAACCTGATCCTGGCAAGCATTTGGAAACCTTTGGTGCGTTGATACACCAGACGTCCCGAGTCCCGAGTTAGTGTCTTTCAAGTGAAAGACTTGTTTTTGTTTGAGAATTTTGAAACACAAAGTACACGACGGATCACGAAGGTTTTGTAAGTTTTTCCTTTGTGTTCCTTGGTGTCCTTCCTGGTTGAATCATATTTGGCTATGGCTTAGCTGAGTTAGGGAATTTTTATGCAAACTGGACTACAAACCCGCATGGATCGCTTATTCAACCGTCACGGCGACGGCCGCGCCGTATGCGTGGCCGCCGATCATGGCTATATGAGTGATGTCACCGACAACGTTGTGCAACTGCGCCCGGTCACCGAAGCCGTCATTCGTGGCGGGGTGGACGGTATCTTGCTCAGCCCAGGGCAGGCGGCGCGGCTGGCCCATCTCTTCCAGGGTCGCGACGGCCCGGCCCTGATCATCCGCGCCGATTGGATGAATATGCCCCGCCTGGGCACCTCCAATGTCGCTAACGCCGTGCCTCAACGCCAATTGTTGCATCAAAAGGTGATCACTGCCGAGCAGGCTTTGGCGCTGGGAGCAACGGCGATCACGATTTATTTATTCTTGGGTTACAACGACCGGGTAGAGGCCGCCGGGGTGGATGTCTGCGCCCGTTTCGCCGCCGAATGCCACGCCGTGGGGTTGCCCTGCATCATGGAGCCGCTGGCCTATGGCGGTCAGGTGACCGGCTCCAACATCGTCGAGTTGCTCACCCTGGGAGCGCGTATGTGCGTCGAGCTGGGCGCGGACGCTCTCAAGATTCCCTATACCGGCGATGTGGAGACCTTCCGGCATCTGATCGAAATTGCCGAGGTACCGGTGTTGGTGCTGGGCGGGGCGCGCAGCGATTATGAACGCGATGCCCTGGAGTTGTTCGCTGAGTGCCTCGAATCCGGCGGCAATGGCTGTCTGATGGGGCGTAACGTCACCAAGTCGCCGGACCCGCGGCATATGATCGAGCAGCTTTGCGGTATCGCCCACTGGGGTTGGTCGGTCGATCGGGCCTTGCGGACTGAAGAATGGAATTACCTGCGCCTGAAGGCCAATCCCCGCAAATGCACCGGCTGCGATCTGTGCGTGGTGGCCTGCGTGGCATACCATGAAGAGGATGCCTACGGCACGCATCTCTCACGCTTGCGCATCGACCCTGGAAACAAGCCCGGGCAGCACAAAGTCATGTTCTGTACTTTGTGCAAGAAATGCCTGGACGTGTGTCCCACAGAGGCTTTGCGCTGGCACCCTGAGACCGGGGCGGTTGAGTTGTTGGTGGATCAATGTACCGCCTGCGACGAGTGTGTGGAAGCCTGCCCCACGGGAGTGATCGTCCACAGCGACCAGGGCATCCAGATTGGATCGGGGGAAACGCTGGATTGGTACCCGGTGGTGTGTGATCTTTGCGGTGGAGAGCCGGAGTGTGCCCGCATCTGTCCGACCGGGGCGATCTTCGTAGATGAGCGGATGGAGGTGGCCTGATGAATTTGCGAGAACGAGCCTACTGCGACCGGGTCTTACGCCTTGACCTGACTAACGGTAATATCGAGACAACGCCCTTACCCGCCGAAGCTATGTCCTTGATTCTGGGGGGCAAAGGACTGGGGGCCTGGCTGCTGTACCACGAGCAGCCCGCCGGGGTTGATCCCCTTTCGCCGGATAATCACCTGATCTTTCATAATGGTCCCTTGACCGGCACCAGCGCGCCCACCGCCGGGCGCTTCGGCGTCACTACCCGCAGCCCGGCCACGGGCACGTATTGCGATTCTTACTGCGGCGGCTACTGGGGGCAGACGCTCAAATACGCCGGGTACGACGCGCTGGTTTTGACGGGATCGGCCCCGGAACCGAGCATCCTGCTCATCGATGGTGACCAGGCCCGAATTGAGTCCGCTCCTCATCTTTGGGGCTTGAATCTCACCGAAACGGACAACAAGCTCCAGGATCAGTATGGTCGTGACTGGCAATCCCTGGTCATCGGCCCGCCGGGAGAGAAGCAGCGCAACCTGGCCGGAATCTTCAACGAGTCACGGGCGCTGGCGCGCGGCGGTGTCGGCGCGGTGATGGGATCGAAAAATCTCAAGGCCATTTTGGTGCGCGGGAAGGGCTATGTGCATGTCCACGACCCGGAGAAATACCGGCGTGCCTTGCAACTGGCTTTCCGGGCGGTGCGCATGTCCAGCGAGACGACCCTGCTGAGCAAAGAGGGCACGGCTAATATTTTGGAGATCGTCAACGTGATGGGCGCGCTGCCGACGCGCAACTTCCAGGCGGGGCAATTCGAGGCCGCCGAAGACGTTTCCGGCTGGGCGTTCCGCGAGCACGAATGGGATAAGCCTTATGCCTGTTTCGGCTGCCCGATCGCCTGCGGGAAGTACACCCGCTCCTTCGATGGTGGCAAAGTGATCGAAGGGCCGGAGTACGAGACGATTTTCGCCTTCGGGCCGAACTGCACTATCGGCGAACGGGGGACGATCATCCGGCTGAACTGGTGGTGCGACGAGTACGGCCTGGACACGATCAGCGCCGGCGGCGTGATCGGTTTCGTGATGGAAATGTTCGAGCGCGGGGTCATCAGCGCCGGCGACCTGGACGGGATCGAGCCGCGCTTCGGGGACGCGGACGCGGCCCTGGCATTGATCGAGAAGATGGCTCGCGTTGAGGGCCCCGGCGAGTGGATGTCCCAGGGGGTGGCCGCCATCGCCGAGCGGTATCCTGACGCGGCCGACTTTGCCATGCACGTCAAGGGATTGGAGATGCCTGCCTATCATCCCAGCGCGGCCAAAGGTACCGCTCTGGCCTACGCCGTCTCCGAGCGCGGGGCCTGCCATCTGCGCGGCGCACCCTTGGGCGAGTTGTTCAGCGGGGCGGCTGAGCCTTTGAGCATGGAAGGCAAACCGAAGATGTTCCGCGACCACCAGGCCGATAAAGCCGTCTGGGACAGCGCCTGCCTGTGCTATTTGCCCGGCTATGGCATGAAGTTGAAGGAATTGTGGCAGTTGGTCAACGCGGCCACCGGCTTCGATTATCCCACCGTGTCCGATCTGGAGTTGGTCGGCGAACGCATCTCGACCCTGGCGCGCCTGTTCAACGTGCGCGAGGGCTTCACCCGCGCTCAGGACACCCTGCCGGCGCGCAACCTGTCTCAGCCGCTTGCGGTCGGGTCAGGCGGCGGGCAGGTGGTTGATCTGGCGCCCATGCTGGATGAGTATTATCAAATCATGGGGTGGGACGAGAACGGTGTCCCCACGCCGGAGCGGTTACGAATGTTAGGAATCAGGGACCAGGGATCAGGAATCAGGGACTAGGGATCAGGGATCAGTTCCCCCCAATTCCTGATCTACTATACTAATGACCCAAAACCCAACCGTATTTTATATCGTTTTTGCAATAGTAGCCTTTATGATCGGTATCGCCAAAGGGGGCCTGGGCGGGATGGTCGGCGCGCTGGCAGCGCCGATTATGACCTTTGTGATGCCCATTGATCAAGTCATTGGGCTGATTTTGCCCGTGATGATGTTTGCAGATATTTTCGGTTTGGCTTTTCACTGGCGTAAGTGGAATGCACACTTGATTCTATTGCTGTTGCCCGGGGCGATCATCGGTGTGACCATCGGTACGCTGTTCATCACCAATACGCCCACGGAAGCCTTGCAAAAAGCGTTAGTAATCATCATCGTGCTGTTCGTCCTTTACAAGCTGCTCGAAAAACAAATTCTTGGCTCATTGACCTATCAGAGTAAGAATTGGCATGGCTGGGCGGCCGGAACGATCACCGGCTTTTCTTCGGCGCTGGCCCACACCGGCGCGCCCCCGGTCAATATCTATTTGTTGATGCAGAAACTCTCCCCGCGCGTTTTTGTGGCCACCGCGGCGCTGTTCTTCTTCACGTTGAATTGGATCAAGGTGCCCTATTATTTCTACGCCGATTTGTTCGATTTCCCCAAGCTTTGGAGCGTGGCCTGGCTGCTGCCGTTGGTTCCCCTGGGTGCATGGTTCGGTCGCTGGTTCGTGGGGAAAGTCGACCGACAGAGTTTCGAGCGTGTGATCTTGATCTTACTGATCGTCTCCGCACTGATTTTACTTTTTACGTAATTTCCCAGACGGTGGCCGGATGAGCCACAAAGAACCACGGATCGCCAGGGGCGTGCCTTCGGCAACGCGGATTCTACGGATTTTCGCGGATTAAAAACGGGATGGTTCAAATAAAATTATCCGCGAAAATCTGCCCATCCCATATTACCAGGCACACAAAGCGTCCGCGTTTATTCCCATGATAGCGGAGAGTACCATTGTTGTAAGGAGTTAGGTTATGCCCAAACCAATTGTGCTGGTTGGATCACTGGATACCAAGGGGGCGGAATTTGGATTTGTCAGGGATTTGATTCGTGAGCGCGGTCTGAGGACGATCCTGGTGGACTTTGGCGTTTTAGGTGATCCCCTTTCCGAGCCGGATATTAGCGGTGATGAGGTGGCGCGCGCCGGAGGATCCAGTCTTGATGAGTTGCGCGCCAAGGAAGACAAAGCCCTGGCGATGCGTACCATGACCGAGGGCTTGTCTCGCGTTGTGGCCGATTTGTACGCTCAGGGGCGTTTGGGCGGAATCCTGGGGATGGGCGGTGGAGGGGGCACTTCGATTGCAACCGCCGCGATGCGCGCCCTGCCGACTGGCGTCCCCAAGCTGATGGTCTCGACGGTGGCAGCCGGGGACGTGGCCCAATACGTTGGCACCAAGGACATCACCATGATGCCCTCGGTGGTGGATGTGGCTGGGCTGAACTCGATCAGCCGCGGGATCTACGCCAACGCCGCCGGAGCTGTCGCCGGGATGGTGAGTCAAGAGCATCCCGAGGTGGAAGACGAGAAGCCCCTTATCACGGCCAGCATGTTCGGCAATACCACCGAGTGCGTCAACCGGGCGCGGCGGCAGTTGGAGGAGCAGGGTTACGAAGTGCTGGTCTTTCACGCAACCGGCACCGGTGGCCGTACCATGGAAGCCCTGATCGCGGATGGATTCATCACCGCCAACCTGGACATCACCACCACCGAACTGGCCGACGAAGTCTGCGGCGGCGTGTTGAGCGCCGGGCCTGAGCGCATGTTGGCCTCGGCGCGGGCGGGCGTCCCCACCGTGCTGGTGCCCGGCTGTGTGGATATGGCCAATTTCTGGGGGCGCGATACCGTGCCGAAAGAATATCAAGATCGGTTGCTCTACGAGTGGAATCCCAATATCACCTTGCTGCGTACCAACGTCGAGGAAAACACGCAAATGGGCGAGATGATCGCCCACGCTGCCAACCGGTCAACCGGCCCGGTAGCGGTCTTGATTCCCCTAAAGGGCGTCTCCCAACTGGACTCCCCCGGTGGTGATTTCTGGGACCCCGAGGCGGACGGCGCCTGCTTCCAGGCCATCAAAGAGAACCTGAAAGCAGGAATTGCGGTCGTCGAGGTGGAGCACAATATCAACGACCCCGAGTTCGCCGATAAAGCGGTAGAGCTGTTATTGGACATGTTGTAGTTTTTTTTTACACGGAATGAGCGGATTTTCACGGAAATTATTTTAGGTTTTTGTCCGTGGAGTCTGCCTCCATCCGTGTACCAAAGAGGAGATTGAAATGGCTGTCGCGCGTAAAGAGATCATCACACGTTTGAAGGCGCAGACCAAAGCTGGGCTGCCGATCATCGGCTGCGGGGCCGGGACGGGCATCTCGGCCAAGTTCGCTGAGGCGGGCGGTGCGGATATTATCATCATCTACAACTCCGGGCGCTATCGCATGGCCGGGCGCGGCTCGCTGGCCGGCCTGTTGCCTTATGGTGATGCCAACAGTATCGTGGTGGAGATGGCCGCGGAAGTGCTGCCGGTCGCCAAAAATACGCCCGTGCAGGCCGGCGTGTGCGGCACCGATCCGTTTCGCTTGATGCCCGTTTTCCTGGAGCAGCTCAAAGAGATGGGCTTCTCCGGGGTGCAGAATTTCCCCACCGTGGGGCTGTTCGATGGCAAGTTCCGCGCCAACCTGGAAGCCACCGGCATGGGCTACGACAAAGAGGTCGAGATGATTCGCCTGGCCCACGAAATGGACCTGTTCACCACGCCGTATGTCTTCACCGAAGATGAAGCCAAAGCCATGACGGAAGCCGGCTGCGATTTGCTGGTTTGCCACGTCGGCCTGACCACGGCGGGCAGCATCGGCGCGGCAGAGGCATTCACTCTGGACGAAGCCATTGACAAGGTCATGGCGATGGCCGAGGCGGCCTGGTCGCTGCGCAAAGACTTGATGGTGATCTGCCACGGCGGCCCCTTCGATGAGCCGGAGAATGTTGGAAAAGCCCTCAAGGAGATGCCCGGCATTGTCGGCTTCTTCGGCGCTTCGAGCATCGAGCGTCTGCCCACCGAGCGCGCCATCCGCGGTCAGGTGGAGGCTTTCAAGAGCCTGGAAATGGCATGAACAAGTAAAACTTTTGTAAAGTATTTTCGTAACTACTTTGACAATGTCATATTTTCGTATAGATCACAGCGGAGCCGCCGATTGAGCGGCGCCCTGAGTTTATCGAAGGGTAGCATATCGAAATCTAGGCGGAGCGGCTCTAATCAGCCCCGTTCTAGGTTTCACTTCGACAGGTTCAGTACAAGCGATATGGCAAAAAGCGCCTACTTCCCTCCCGCTGTGCGCGCCTTCGGCGTGGCGGGGACGCATGCGAAGCACGCAGAGCGAGCGAACCGGCGAACTACCTTCACTTTGTTAGAACAAACGTTATATGTGACATTGTCGTACTACTCAGCCTACTTAAAAAATGTCACTGC
>CAZJBA010000007.1:0-34878 GCA_964544065.1 uncultured Anaerolineales bacterium
TCTATACATATGCGATATCGGTAAAAACAACAAAACTTCAGTGTTTCCACAATCAAGGATATTTCTAATATCCCGTGGCTTTATTTCTTTGTAACCGTAAGGATCAATAAAAAATAGACCTTTCGATCTATTATCCGCATTCATTACCTCTTGAGCTTTAGTTACCAAAATATCGTAATCTTCTCGAAAAAATTTAATATCTACGCTCACCGGAATCTCAATCTCATCACAAAACCTCTTTACACGGGTAATTTTGTATGTACTTGGATCTATTTGAGACAAGGCATTATCGTTAAACCAGACAGTTATATTTGGACAAGTTTCGTCATTTGCATAATAATGTCTCCTAATAGTATCAAGCGCTATAATAGGACTACCTTTAGCACCATCTTCATAAATTCCTTCGCCGCATAACAAATCAAAAAGGTAAATTCTATCAACGAAATCTACTCGACTCAAAATGTTTAAGTAAATCGATAAATATCTACCATACAAATCAACTTTCGCCTGAGAGTGTCCTAACAAGGTCGTCTGTGGATTATCTTGGGCCATTTTTTGTTCCCTAACAACTAAATTCATCGACGAAATACACTTTTACATATTATACATTAAGTTATCCACATCATTACAAATCTATCCCTGTCCGCACCAAAACTTCCCACATCGCTTAAACAAAAAAAGCCGCCCCAGGACGGCTTTTCCAGTGCGCTGGGAGGGGGTCGAACCCTCACGTCATAACTGACATATGGCCCTCAACCATACCTGTCTGCCAATTCCAGCACCAGCGCTTGAGCATTCCGTATTATAATCAGGCAGGTATAATTGTCAAGCAAGAATTTTGAGACGTGTGCACTCAAATGTGGTCAGGCAGCGTTGTGACATCCATCATGGTCGGCAACGGGGACGTTGCCTGGATCGATCTAGCCGACGTCTCGTCGGCGTTTAACCCATTTGCATGCACACTGGTCAAGCGAGAATTTTAAGCCACGAAAGATTTAAGGAGAAATCAGATGCGAATCGTTTTGGACGCCATGGGCAGCGATGATTGCCCTCACCCGGAGGTCGAAGGCGCATCGAAATTTGCACGTACGTTCGACGACCAGGTCTACCTGGTCGGAGATGAGGCGGTAGTCAAACCCCACGTGGAGCCGCACCCCAACATCACCCTGATTCAGGCCAAAGACACCATCACCATGGAGGACAAAGGCCTCAAGCTGGCTCTCAAGGCCAAGCGGCGAAACTCGCAAACGTCGATGGCCATCGGCATGGACCTGGTCAAGGAAGGCAAAGCGGATGCCTTCGTCACTGCTGGCAACACGGGCGGCGCGCTGACCACGGCCTATTTTCGCCTGAACGTGATGGAAGGCGTCGAACGTCCCGGTCTGACCGCGCTGGTACCCGTCAGTGGCGGGCATTGTGTCGTGCTCGATATCGGTGCCAACCCTGACTGCAAGCCGGAACATCTGTTGCAATTTGCCGTGATGGGCAGCATCTACGCCCAGAAGACATCCGACCGCCCCAATCCACGCGTCGGCCTGCTTTCCAATGGCGAGGAGGCGGGCAAAGGCAACGAACTGGTCAAAGAAACCTTTCCTCTGTTAGAATCAAGCAGCTTGAACTTTGTCGGCAACATCGAGGGCAAGGAGCTCTTCGGGGGCGAGGTCGACGTAGCCGTCACCGACGGATTCACCGGCAACGTGCTGATCAAATCGAGCGAGGCGGTGGCCAAATTGCTGGTCGATGAACTCAAAAACGCCTTGATGAGCAACCCCCGTACCAAAATCGGCGCGCTGTTGGCCAAACCGGCCTTCAAACAACTCAAGCAAATGATGGACCCCGATGAAATCGGCGCCGCACCGCTGTTGGGCATCAACGGGCTGGTCTTCGTCGGGCACGGGCGCTCCAACGGGCAGGCCATCTTTTCGGCCTTGCGCGCCGCTCGTCAAGCCGTTCAAGCCAACCTGATGCAAGCCTTGGGCGCCGCCATCCAAGAACAATTGAAACGCCAAAAGGTGCAAGCATGACTCAACCTCGCGTTGTCGTCACAGGCATGGGCGCGATCACACCGCTGGGCAGTTCGGTGGCATCCTTCTGGTCGGGCCTGCTGGATGGTCGCTCTGGCGTGCGCAAGATCACCCTTTTCGATCCCGGCGAGCTACCCTGTCAGATCGCCGGGGAGGTACCCGATTTCAGGCCCAAGGATTTCATGGAAAAGAAGTTGACCCGTCGGGTCTCGCGTAGCTCTCAGATGGCCCTGGCCGCGACCGTTCAGGCCATCGAAGACGCCGGTTTACCCGAGCCATTGCCCCAACCAAAACGGGCGGGCATCGTCTACGGCACGGCCATCGGCGGGCTGGAAAGCTTTGTGGACGGAATCGAAATTCTGAATACCAGGGGGTTGCGCTATGTCAGTCCCTTTGTGTTGCCCGGCGGGATTCCCAACCTGTCGGCACACCTGATTTCGATGCGATTTCAATGTCTTGGGCCGACCCTGACCCTGACGACGGCCTGCGCCACCGGCACGCAAACCGTTGGTGAAGGGGCCAAGCTGATTCAGCGCGGGGATGCTGATACCGTCATTGTGGGCGGGACCGAGGCCCTGGTGCGCGATTTTTCCATCGCCGGATTCTCGGCCATGCGGGCGCTGCCGACCAACTACAACGATGCACCCGAAAAGGCTTCGCGCCCTTTCGACACCGAGCGAGAAGGATTCATCTTCTCCGAGGGAGCGGGGACGCTGGTGTTGGAGCGCTTGGAGCACGCTCAACACCGGGGAGCCAGAATCCACGCCGAGGTGATGGGATACGCTTCATCAGCGGATGGGTATCACATCGCCGCGCCCCACCCCGAAGGCGAGGGAGCGATTCGGGCCATGGAATCAGCCCTCGAGGACGCCGCGCTTCTCCCCGCCGAAATCGATTACATCAACGCACACGGCTCCTCCACGCCCCTGAACGATGTCATGGAAACCAAAGCGATCAAGGCCGTTTTCGGCCAACGCGCCTACCAGATTCCGATCAGTTCGACCAAATCGATGATCGGGCATCCTATGGGCGCATCAGGCACCCTGGAAGCGATCGCCTGCATCCGAACCATCCAAGAGAACAAGGTGCATCCGACCATCAACTTAGAAAACCCCGATCCCGAATGCGATCTTGACTACGTCCCCCATCACGCCAGAGAGGTCTCGGTGACGACGACGCTATCGAATTCCTTCGGGTTGGGCGGGCAAAACGCCTGCCTGGTGTTACGAGGTTCCCCGTAAACTGTTTACTGTCAGGAGCAAACTATGAAGATTACCCGCAATGAAAAATTAATCAACCGCAACGCCCAAATTGGCAAAATAACCAGCATCGTCAGCCTGTTGATTCTAGGTGCAGGCATGTACATCACCTTCACGCAACCTGAAAGGGTGAGTCTTTCGATGTTGGCCTTGTTGGTGGGATTTTTACTCTCGCAAGTGGGTATCTATTTCACCAACCGCTGGGGGCGAACCCCGCGGCCCGACGAGGAGATTGACAGGACTTTGAAAGGGTTTGGGCAGGATTATCACTTGTATCACTACTCGACGCCTGCGTCGCATGTTTTGGTAGGCCCGGCTGGCATTTGGGCCTTTGTTCCGAAAAGCATCTCAGGCACCATCGTTTACAACCAAAAGAAGGAACGTTGGCAAAAAAAGGGGGGCGGCATATTGAGTTTTTATTTGAAGATTTTTGCCCAAGAGAGTCTGGGACGACCGGAGCTAGAACTCCCCGCGGAACGAGGCAAGCTGCAACAATATCTGGATGAACAGCTCCCCGACGCTGATGTTTCCGTTCAGGCTGCCTTGATCTTCAGCCATGAAAACGTCGACATTCAAGTCGCCGACGCCCCGTTCCCCACGCTACACGCCAAACAGCTCAAAGATTACTTGCGCAAGCAAGCCAAGCAGAAGCCGATCGCAAGTTACGAGATCGAGGCGGTGCAGGAGGCGTTAGCAGCGTAGTGTCGTATCATCCCAACATTTTGGGAAAAACGAGCGCCGTTCCTTCATCAGGATTTGCTATCCGCTTGTTTTACCCGCAGGAACGGCGTTCGTCCCGCTTTTTTGAGAAGAAACTCCTTTGGAATAAAAAAGCCCCCAACGGTGCAATTACCGTTGGGGGCTTCGTGTTTTTTTACCGTTTTACGTTTATCCTTCCAGGAAATTTTCGAGCGCTTTTTTGCTAATACGATAGGCCTTGCCGAGCTTGCGGGCCTTGAGGTCACCAGCATCAATGGCTGCGATGACATCTTCTTCGGCCACTTTCAAGACTTGAGCCACTTCCGATGGTGTCATCACGTCGGGCAGGCCACCGGCGGGGGCAGACCCTCCGGCCTGTTGGCCCTGAGCTTGACTGCCGGTCATGCCCTGCAAGGATTGGTTGAGCACGTTGCCGACGCCCATGCCGGCCCCGATTCCGGCGGTCAAGCCCGCGCCGCCACTGGGATTTTCGGCCGCTGCACGCAAGGCATCCGCGGCTTGCAACTGCGTATAGGTCTGCATATCCAGCATACCCATAGCGCGCAATTCTTCGGCGGATTTCTCAGAGGGTTTCAGGTTCGAGATTAGGAAGGACTTGAGCGTCATGCCGAGGGAATTAAAGTGATCCTGGGCTTTGGCGCGAACGCCAGCGCTCAACTCATTGACCAATCCAATCAAGTCTACGACGCTATGCTCTGTAGCGGTTTCTCCCAAAAGATCGGTCAAATCCGAAATAAGCACCCCGCGTAAACGATCTTCAATCTCACTAGTACGAAATGCGCCTAATGAACCCACAACTTGAGTGACGAATTGTTGGGGATCGGAAATTTGGAAGCTGTAGGTGCCAAAGCCTTGCAAAAGGGCAACGCCCAAGCCCATATTGGGGTTGCGAACAATGACCGGTTGCGGCGTTCCCCATTTGCGATCGACGAACTCCCGCATGGAAACAAAATAAACCTCAGCCGTAAAAGGCGTTCGATTGCCAAAGGCCTTGCCAACAAAATCAATCAAGCGGGGAATGTTGGCCGTCGCAATAGTGTGGCGTCCCGGCCCAAACACATCCAAAGCGCGCCCATCACGGAAAAAAACAGCCGCTTGCGATTCACGCACAATCACCTGAGAACCAATCCGAAAATCACCGGGGCCACTCTCCGGAAACCGTTGCACGATACGATCGCGCATTTCATCAGCATATTCAATTACATCAAATATTCTAGCCATCACTTATCCTCCAATATCAAGTCCTATCATTCCTGGGTCATAACCTCTTTACGACGATTGACCAGGCTAATTAATTCTTGCCCGTGATTGACCAAATTGCGAATCGCGGCGGGCAAACCATCGCTGCCAATCGAGGCCTCAACGTTATCAATGGCATGGCCGACTTCATTGACCATTTCAAGCATGGCGGCATCATATTGATAGACTCTGGTCAACTCTTCTTGATTAATTTTGACAGCGTCAAAAAAACCTGCGTATCCATACGAGGCGCGCCGAATCTTATCGATGAAGGTTCGCAATTTGAGGGCAGCCTTTTCCAGATCATCGACGTAGCTAAGTTCACCCTGACTAACAAGATCATTTTGCAAAGCCGAGACTCGCTGCCAAAGCTCCTCGAAACGATCGGCGACCGTCTCGCGCAACATCTTATCAGCGGAACGCCGATTTTTCCTTTCCATGTAGCCGCTGAACCCGGGTATTTTGCTGGCAATCTTCTCGAGAGGGTTCTGATCAGCCTTTATTTTTTCAAACAAATCGGACATGTTTTCCTCCTGTCAAAAAATAAAATAATTGGGTAATACCAGCCCATTCTACTCAGGACGATTATAGCCTGAGTATATGTAAATTGCAATCGCCTGGTGAGGTCGGGTCAGGGCAATCGCATTTGGAAACTAGTCCATTGAAAGTAGTGTCGTTGCGAGGAGACGGCTCAATTTGATAAGCACAAATTAAGCATAGCGCTGCTTGTTGCGCTCCGTCGACGTGGCAACCTTCTGAATGACTGTAAAACAACCCTTTTCGTGCTAACAAGCGATTGCCCTGGAGGTCGGGTGCACTTGTAGTCGTCAGGCAATATTTTACCACTCGCCAGGGGCGGCAACGAGGACGTTGCCGCGATCGATCTGGCCAATGAAAACAAAATCACCCATTTTTGAATTATAATAGCGATGTGTGCCAACGTTGAATCTTTTTTCCCGTACTAGCAAAAGGAGTAAATAATTATGATCGTCACAACCAAGAAATTATTTGAAGCCGCCTATGGCAACTATGCAATCGGCGCCTACAACATCAATAACCTCGAGCAGACAATGGGCCTGTTTCGGGGAAACCTGAAAAGCAATGCTCCCTTTATTCTCCAGATTAGCCGCGGGGCGCGTGCCTACACCCACAAAAGCATGTTGGAAGGGTTAATCCGAAGCGCTGAAGCAATTTTCCCGGACGCTGTTTTCGCCGTTCATCTTGATCACGGCGACGAACAAACTTGCTATGATTGCGTCGATAGTGGCTTCTATAGCTCGGTAATGATCGATGCCAGCCACGAAGATTTTGAAACCAATGTGGCCATCACAAAACGAGTGGTGGAGTACGCCCACGCCAAAGGCGTTGTCGTCGAGGCCGAGTTAGGTCAACTGGGTGGCGTGGAGGAACACGTCAAAGTCGATGAAGCCGACGCCAAACTGACCGACCCCGACCAGGCACTTGAATTCGTCGAGCGAACGGGCTGCGACTCGCTCGCTTGTGCCATTGGCACCAGCCATGGCGCCTTCAAATTCAGCGGTTCTCAATCGTTGCACTTCGATGTGCTGGAAGAGATTCAAAAACGGTTGCCCGGCTTCCCCCTGGTCATGCACGGGAGCAGCTCCATCCCGCAAGACGAAGTCGCCCGCATCAATGAGGCCGGCGGTGAAATCCATGGCGCCAGAGGCGTCGACTCAGATCAATTCAAGCACGCCTCCAAGTTAGGCGTCACCAAAGTCAACATCGATTCCGATGGCCGCCTGGTCTGGACCCGCGTCCACCGCGAACACTTCATCGAGCATCCCGAAAATTTCGACCTGCGTAAGCCCGGCAAAATCTTCATGGAAGAATATGCCAACTTCATCGCTGCAAAGAACGTCAAATTGGGCAGCGCGGGCGAATTGGACAAAGTTCGCAAGATGCTGACAGAGTAACGTCATTCATCCAAGAGTCGGGAGTAGGGGGTTCCCGATCTTTTTTTATTTTCCCATGCCAGCATCTGACCAAGGTATCACCACTGACCGCTACATGCTGATTCCACGCACGCTCATCTTTGTGACCCACAAGGATGAAGTCCTCCTGCTCAAGGGGGCTGCTGACAAGCGGTTATGGGCCAATCGCTACAACGGCATTGGGGGCCATGTTGAACCAGGGGAAGACGTGCTCAGCGCAGCTCGCCGCGAGTTCCGAGAAGAAACCAAGCTGAACCCGCCCGCCCTGTGGCTTTGCGGAGTCATCACGATAAACACAGGGGAAGACATCGGGGTGGGAATCTACGTGTTCCGGGGAGAACTACCTAAAAAGAGTTCGCTGCAAGCCAGTCAAGAGGGCGCACCAACATGGATTAGCCGCCATAAGATCGAAACGCTCCCCTTGGTCGAGGACCTCTATACCCTTCTTCCCAAATCTTTGGCTATACGCAAACATGACCCGCCTTTTTCAGCGCACTATGGCTATGACCAAAACGACCAACTCGTGATCAGCTTCGGAAACGAAAAGACCCTATGAAATTGGAGGGGCTTTTTGGGGAGTGTCTACTAATCTTTCCTCAAATTCGAACCATCCCATGATGCGCCGCAGATATGGAAATCTGCACCACGGTTAAGCGTGGTTCCACCCTGCCGCTTCAACCGCCTCCAACGTGATCGTAAAGGTACAGCCCTCACCCTCCTCACTCTCTACTGAGATCGTGCCGTTGTGCTGTTCGATGACTTGCTTGGTAATGGAAAGGCCCAGCCCAACCCCATCAAACAAATCCTCACCAGCTTGATCCAGGTGATAAAAACGATCAAAGATGTGCGGTAAAACTTCTTCAGAGATGCCCACACCCTCATCCATGACACTGACACTGACGCTGCCATTCTCTCTTTTAACCGTAATGTTGACATCGCCTCCATCAGGACTGAACTTGATGGCGTTATCCAACAATTTGGATACAGCTCGCTCCAAACTTCTGGCGTGACCAAGCACCAACGGCAAATTTGGGCCAATGTCGACATGCAAATGGATATTAGAGCGACTGGCCTGTTTACGGTATTCCTCCACGGAGGAGGTGACGACATCGCCCATATCGGTGGGGTGCATCTCCGGCAAGACGATTTCCACCTCTTGCAAAAACAGAATGTCATTGACGAGCGACACAATCCGTTCCACGTTGCGGGCTACCGTATCCAAGGCCATCTGGACGGCATCCTCATCGAGGCTGCGCTCTTGCACCATAGTCAAGAAACCGCTAGCTGAGGTCAAAGGCGTTCGCAATTCATGGGCGATGGTGGTCAGAAACTCGCGGCGGGCCAGTTCTTCTTGGGCTAAACGCTGGTAGGCATTGGCCAATTCCCCAGCTTTCAAGCGCAAATCATCGATCGCCATCTCGTCATTCTCACGCAACCGCCGGCTGACTTCTTTCACCATGGCCAGCGAGACCGATGAACTCCGTTTCAACAAGCGATCAAAGGCATCTTTATGGATTTCCAGTACCTGGGTAGGCTCCACCGTTGTAACCGTGGCGACACGAGGGGCGTTATGGATCAGGCCCATCTCGCCGAAAAAATCGCCGCGTTCGAGCTTCTTGAGAAAGCGATCAGCATCTTGATTGATCACCTTGGTGACCTCTACAGCGCCTTCCATAATGACATAGAAAATTTCCTCGACTCGATTCTCACGACAAAGGACTGTATCCGCTGGATACGATTTCATTTCACCTATAGCAACCATTTCCTCAGCTTCGGACGAAGAAATCCCCGGAAAAGCGCTCGAAATAACCTCCTCAGGGGTAAAGAATTCTGTATTCATGATCCTGTTCCTCCGTGTTCGTTACGAGGGGGCAAAATGTAAAATACCAGTAACGTGCCGCCATATTGACGTCGATCGAATTCTTGAAGATTTTTTAAAGCCACCGGCTCAGATTCAAGCGGGTCAATTTGAACGATCACCCAAGCATAATCTGTCAGCCATTCCGGACGCGCGTCCAGCGCACACAAAGCACGCTTCCAGATGTGTTGATACTGAGGGGGCGCAATATAAACGTAATCGAAACGACGATCAACCTCTTGCGCTAAAAGGTCAAAGGCGTCTCGATTCTGCACCTCGGCACCTGCTTCCAACTTGGTAGCTTTCAAATTAGCCTTGATAGTTTGGACCGCCAATGGATGGCAATCCACAAAGCGGACAAATTCTGCCCCGCGGCTAAGGGCTTCAATCCCAACCGCCCCCGTACCGCCAAATAAATCCAGCATCGTCGCGCCGCGTATATCTGCGCCAATAATGTTAAAGAGAGATTCCTTGACTCGATCCATAATGGGGCGGGTGACATCCCCTGGGACCGATCGCAAACTGTGCCCTTTGGCCTTACCCGTAATCACACGTAGATTGCTCAAGCAATACTCCTCAAATGGTATCAAGTCTCTGACTCTTCAAGGGAAATAACTTCGTCCAGAATAGAAATTAACTCCTGTTCTTCGGACTCTCGTTGCGCAAAATACGACTCGATGAAAGATGAGCGACGCAGACGAAGCGCCATTGGCGCGACCACATGCAGGTCTTGCTCGCCTACTTCAAAACGACCATCAGCAATGGCGTGAGCGCGCCCGGCCTCAAAAAGGGTGATCTCAGCCCGGAGCGAATCAATGCCCACCTGTTCTATCAAATCCAATCCTTTTTGCGCAATTTCATCGTGTACTTCTACGCGAGAAAGCATATCTCGCGCGATTTGAATATCCTCCCGAACCAAATCGGTATCACCGGCAAATTGAGAAGTAACCTGGTGAGGGTTGTTGCGATAAGCATGGACGCGGCGATACGCTTTCAGCCGGTCTTGGCGTTCCTCGAGGCCGCGCACGACGACTCGCAGCCCAAAACGATCCATGATCTGGGGCCGGAGATAGCCCTCCTCCGGATTCATGGAGCCAACCAACACAAAGCGGGCATTATAAGTAGCCGATATTCCCCCACGACGAACTGTATAATACCCTTGGGAAGCAGCATCCAAAATGGCGTCGACAACGTCATCATCCAAGAGATTGATTTCGTCAACATAAAGCAAATTTCGGTCTGCCTGAGCCAGTATCCCGCGACGGATACGCGCATTCCCCAGCAGGGCAGCGCGTTCATCCAAGCTGCCGACAACATCTTCAAGCCGAGCGTTGAGCGGCAATTCAACCAAACGAACCTTATCCAGAGTTGCAAGGGACTCTCCCTGGGCATATTTTTTAGCGCAGTCCGGGCAAACGGCGTCAATTCCCCCGCGCTCAATGTCTTCCGGCAAACAACCGTAATAACAAAGGCTGCGCGGCGCCTGGGGTAACAGGGTTGGCAAACTGCGAACCGCCGTGGTTTTGCCGGTGCCGCGCGGCCCGATCAATAAAACACCGCTGAGGTTGGGGTTGATCATGGCCAGCAACAAGGCCAATTTCATTTCTGTTTGGCCTACCAGCGCCAAAAAAGGGAAGGGAACTACCTCGGCATACCCGGCATCCTCTTGGGGCTTGCCAAGCTCCAAGTCTCGCCCGGTAACCCGGTCGATTAACTCCCGCAGCGAACGAACAGAACTGACCTGTTCGGGCTGGGTACCAGCATTATTCCTGGTCGGATGTTGCTGATCTGGTTGATCCATCGTTGTAAAAGCGGTGTCTTCTCAAAAAAGCGGGGCCGAACGCCGTTCCTGCGGGCATACCGAGCAGATAGCAAATCCCGATGAAGGAACGGTGTTCGTTTGCCCCATATAGAAATGGGTGGTGGTTAGAATAGACGCTTGTTCTAGCCGCTGTCCTCGGCGGCGGGGACGCCGCCTAGAGCATTTTGGAAGGTATCCATCACTTACTTGTGACCACTATCTAGAAATGATACTAAAAACGTAACCAATGCCTCAATCCATGTCCTCGCGCAGATCAGCGGCATCAATGGTACTGAGGCGGTGCGGTTCTTCTTCCAGCACATCCACGGTTGTGAAAGATACTTCGGACATCATGGAAGGAAGTGGGGTTGAGGCCGGAACTCGAATGCGCGGCGGGGATGGCGGCGGCGTTCGGCGCGGTTTAGAAAAATCATACGATCGTTTTCGAAATATGCGCGGGTCATCCGTCAACCAACCGACGTAATGTCCTGTGACGGAATAAACCTCGCGCTCTTTCGTGACCCATCCAATCCATTCCCCAGATCGATTATAAAGATACGGGAACACCAAAAAGGCGCCTACATCACCTGGGGTTGTATAAACGGGTATGATTCTGCGTCTTTTGGTCATGACTCTATTATACCGAAACCCTGGGACAACAACGCAGAACCGGGCAGATGGTACCCCAAATTTTTTCGGTGCGAACGCCGGTTAAGTTCCGGATTGATCGTCGCCCGGCGTTACTCAACATCATTATAGGTCCAATAACGATTGACGAAAAAATTCCATAACATGACCAGCAAGACAGCGATTGCCAAAGCTGCATTGTTGCCCAAAAAGGATGGTGTCAGGGCAGACAACGGCGATGGAAGCGGAAAACGCTCAAATATCAACGCCAAGGGGTCTTTCAAGAAAGCAAAAACCGGCGTTCGGATTCCCACCCCGACCACATTGACGAGGGCAAACTCGCCTAGCTGCCTGATCAATGGCTTGGAACGGGAGTCGGGATAGGTCCAATAACGATTCCAGGTGAAGTTGCTGATAATGGCAGCCGTAAAAGAGATAACGCTTGCAAGCACAGGCCGGACATGAAAAAACTTTGTCAGCAGATTGAAGCTACCAAAATCAACGACGGCACCAATCGCACCAACAACAGCAAATTTAAGGAAGCGGGTCCGCTCGACGGGGTCGGTGATAATTGTAGCTACTGTCATGCCAAATTCAATCTTTCTTTGAAGTAGGGAATCGTCCTGCGGATGCCATCTTCCAGGTCAATTTTCGGCTCCCAATCTAACACCTCCCGGGCGCGTGAAATATCAGGCTGCCGACGCTGCGGGTCTCCTTCGCTACGTCTGTCTGACTGGAAAACAATGTCATCATTGCCGGTTAAAGTGTTAATTGTTTGAGCAAATTCAAGAATGCTCGTCTCAGTCGGATTGCCGATATTTACAGGTCTATGTTCGTCGGAAAGCAACAACCGATAGATGCCCTCAATCAGATCGTCGACGTAACAAAAGCTACGGGTCTGGGAGCCGTCGCCATAGATGGTCAGCGCTTCGCCCGTTAGCGATTGTTGCAAGAAGTTTGGCACTACCCTGCCATCATCCACGTGCATGCGAGGTCCGTAGGTGTTAAAAATTCTGACAATGCGGGTGTCGATGTCATGAAAACCATGATACGCCATGGTCAACGCCTCGGCAAAGCGTTTGGCCTCATCGTAAACGGATCGCTCCCCAATGGGATTTACATGGCCCCAATAGCTCTCGGTTTGTGGGTGCTCCAAGGGATCGCCATAGATTTCACTGGTGGAAGCCAGTAAAAAACGGGCGTCGTGCGCTTTGGCCACCCCCAAGGTATTATGGGTGCCCAGCGCCCCCGCTTTCATCGTTTTGATAGGCAAATTAACATAGCCATAAGGAGAATTGGGGTTAGGGCTGGCCGGAGAGGCAAAGTGCATGACTGCATCTAGTTCGCCGGGAACAAAAATGAAATTAGAAACATCATGCCGAATAAAAGAAAAACGCTCGTGGCTAGCCAGATGGGCCAAATTTTGGGGGTCGCCGGTGATGAAATTGTCCATTCCTACAACTTCGTGACCCTCTTCAATCAGCCGGTCACAGAGATGGGAACCCAAAAACCCTGCTGCGCCTGTGACAAGTATTCTCATTTTAGTTTTCTCGCTTTCTGTTTTTCCGTTCGTTTATCGCCAATCGAGGCGACGAATCTTCCCATCGCCGGTTACCGGACGGGCATCGCCGCTTTGGCTATCCACCAACCAAATATTGCCATCGTAAATCACGGCTAAGCTGTAGCCGCCATCTCGCCCCAATACATCTGGCGACCAGACGCCCCAATTAGGTTGCGGGTCGATCCCGGGAAGATCGGAGGAGGGGAAAAGCTCCTTTTTATTCGATCCATCGCGATCCATGACGACGAGCCGATAGCTGCTACTTTGGCTTCGTTCCGGTTGATTCGCCTGGAGGTAAGCTACTTGATAAGCAGCCTCTCCCGAGGGTTTGGGTTGCAAGGGAGAAGGCAGCGGGTAAGCAAACATCCCTACCATGGAAACCAAATCAACGGATTTACCGCCTGTCAGCGGTATGGCTGTCAAATTGAACACCGGCGATTGCTCCGGATCCGATGCTCCTGCTGGAGGGGCGTGCCGCACCGTGTAAAGCATCATCCCATCCGGGCCCCAATCCAGGCCTGGCACCCAGGCCCAATCACCACCGGTGCTGAAGGGTTCCATCATCAAAGCTGTGGTCTGGGCGCCATCATCCATTGTCACAATGCCCACTTCAGCAGGGGAAGCATACGCCACATAAGAGGACGTGGGCGCATAAACATAGTCGCTTCCCCACCAACCATAAACGCCGCCGGAATTTGTTTCCACGATGACTTCCGGATTTGGGTTAACCCAACCGCTTTGGCTAAAAATATTCAATTCCAAATTATTGTCAGCCTGCCATCCAGGGGCTGCTTGCCTCGGTTCCACCGTCGAATAAGCGATCCATTCGGTCGAACCCGGCTGCCAATCGGCAAAGTGGATCACATTTTGGATGCCTAGATCAATCTCTACTTCAGGTTGGTCGATCTTTATCGCCCACAAATTGTTGATAACATCATCGTCAAGGTGATGACGGGTAAAAAGCAACCATTGACCATCACCTGACAGTGTAAAAACGCGACCATCCAGATCTTTGGTCGTCACAATAGGAATACGATTAGCCGTCGTTCCTTCCATCAACAAAGCATTTCCGTGCGAAAGATAAACCAAGCGACCAGGAATAGCAAGGGGGGTAAAAGAAGGCTGCACACCCACCAATTTAATTTGGGCAACGGGCTCTTCGATAATGACGGACTTAATTTCATTCTTTGAGATTTCAACACCATTTTCATACACGATTCGATAGGTGATTTCTTTCAACCCATTTTTCCCTGCCTGAAGTTGTTGCTCCTTCCCTTCAGGGAGAAACTCACTGGGTTGAAGTTGTTCCTCAAAAGGGATCACCACCTGCTCGACCTCGAATTCCTCGTACATGCGGGTGACGTCAATTTCCATGTCATCAGTAAGCTCGACATGTAAGGCTGGTTCGACTCGATCCAAAGAACCAAGCGAAATATCGGCAGCATCAAGTGCATCTTTGACTGTCTCCCCAGGCGGCACCTCAACGTGACGGGTTTGGTCATCGGCAGCAACTTGAACCCGAAGCATGACTTGCTCGGTGGGCGTTGCCGTGCAAGCGCTCAAGGACAAAACAGCTATCAATGTAAGAGCAAAGAGAAAATGGTATAATTTCATCTCTTGCATTTTATCCGTCTCCGTTGAATCGTTCAATAAACTGTCACCAACCCAAAATTATAGCATGAGCGACCCCATTCAGCCCACATCAAAATCGAAACTGAGTCTGAGCGCTCAAATCGAGGCCATTCTTTTCATCGCCCCCGAACCGATTTCCACGGGCCAGTTAGCCAAAGCGCTGGAAACGACTCAGTATCAAATCGAAAAAGGGATCGAAGAACTGGAAAACCGCTACCGAGGCGGGGGAATCTGCATTCAACACCACCAAGGCCAGGTGCGAATAGCAACCGTGCCCGAGGCGGCTTCCTTGATTGAGCATTTTCTGGGGCTTGAATCCACCAGCCAGCTCAGCCGCGCCGCCCTGGAGGCGCTCTCGATTGTGGCCTATCAACAACCGGTCACCCGGCCCTACGTTGATTCGATCCGCGGCGTCAACAGCGACAGCGTCTTGAAAACGTTGCTCAGCAAAGGCCTGATCCAAGAGATCGGACGCGCCGAAAGCCCGGGGCGACCAATCTTATACAGCACAACGCCGGAATTTTTGGGCTATTTCGGCTTGCGCTCGATCGAAGAACTGCCAACCCTGAATCTCGATGATTTGATCCAACAGAACGAAAATAACAACGAAGAAACCCCCATCCTAAAGGAATAACTTTACATCTAGTGCTTCGGAGCAAAAATCCGTAATGGGTTTCGTGCTCTAAGGATTTCACCACACAGTAACAAAGGACACAAAGAATCCTGGGTCAACATGAAATAGTGGGGTAGGTGTCATCGCGAGGAGCGTTTTCTGCGACGAAGCGATCTCCCACAATAGGAGAGGTAAGCGTTCACGGGGTGTCATTCTTGCCGCGCTGTGCGTGCCCGGTGGGCAAGGCATGCTTCGCAAGCCGCTGATGTTTTTACAGCGGCGAAGAATCTCCACCTTTGAAGCCTGGGAGACTCTTCGGTCGTAGAAAACACTCCCTCAGAGTGACATGGCTGAACGCTTACAAAAAACCTAAACCAATGGCTAGGGCCGGTCTCCTGACCGAGTCACCTGCGGGCACGGTCAGGAGACCGGTCACAGCTAGATGTAAGGGTGGAAATTATCCGTCTTTGGCCGCCTCCCAGAGCGAATCCAATTGATCCAGTTCCATTTCCTCGAGAGAGAGCCCGGTCTCGCGGGCGGCCTGCTCAATCTTGGCAAAGCGCATCCGGAAACGGGCGTTGGCCTCCCGCAGAGCGCTCTCGGCGTCGATATCCAGCCAGCGGGCAAGATTGACCACCGAAAAGAGCAAATCGCCCAACTCATCCGCACGAGACTGGGCATCGGGCGCGGTGCGAAGTTCCTCAATCTCTTCCCTAATCTTATCGATAACCCCCTCCATTTCGGGCCAATCGAAGCCAACCCGCTTGACCCGTTTTTGATAGGTCTGCGCCTGAGACAAGGCAGGCAAGGCATTGGCCACACCATCGAGCAGCCCTTTTTCGGGTTCGCCGCTTTCGTTTCGCTCCACCGCTTTCAAGCGTTCCCAATTACGAATCACCTCCCCGGCCTCGTCCAGCGTCTCATCGCCAAAAACATGGGGATGGCGACGAACAATTTTAGTATGAATGCCCTCGATCACATCGGCCATGGTGAATTCGCCGTACTCCCCGGCGATCTGGGCGTGGAGCACAATCTGAAGCAGCAAATCGCCAAACTCTTCGGCCATGGCCGCGGGGTCATCGGCGTCGATGGCTTCCACGACTTCATAGGCCTCTTCGAGCAAATTGGGCCGCAGGGACTGATGCGTCTGCTCCTGATCCCAGGGACAACCCTCCGGGGCGCGCAGGTGGGCCACAATTTGCTGAAATGATTCCAGCGATGTGGCCGCTCCCAACGGGGGCACGTATAACGTCGTCAGCAAACCAATCTGTTCGCCCCGATCGATCTGATAAAGAGGCATCTCTTCCACACAGGCATCGTCCGTACCGGCGGCATGGACAAGTGTGACCGGGTGCTCATCGGGATAGACCGCCATCAGGGTAATCTTGGTCTCAGCGGCGATCTGGCGATCGTAGATTTGGGCGATCAAAGCGGGCGCATCGGGCGGGAAAGGCGGATGGTGGCCACGAGCGAGAATCAAGGCATCAACAACGGCGCTGCGCGGCAACGGATCCAGGCTCAACGCCGCGAAGACTGAATCCAGGAAACTGAGTCCCTCTACGAGTGAGACCGTGACTCCCTGCTCCCGGGCGCGCCGAATAATCTCTGGGCCGGTGGCTTCGGCCACACAGGGATGCCCCGGGACGGCATAAATCACGCCCTCAGGACGCTGCCCCAACGCCAGCACCGCTGCCACAATTCGTTCATAGACATCTTCAAAGGAATCATTTTCCCGATAGAAATGATCGAAAGAATGAACGTCCAACCCGGCGGGCAGGCCGCCCACGGTGAGGTGTTGACGCGTGCGCAGGTAGATTTCCGAAGCTTGGCTTAAGATTTCCCAAGCCTGGCGGGTCAACAAGTTCGGGTCGCCTGGGCCGAGGCCAAGAAGCGTAATGCCGGGCATGTTACCTCCCTTAAATGCAAAACGCAATGGGCGAAGATGTCATCTGCGTTCACCCATCGCGCTTCACGATTCAACTTTGTAGCATCTCAACGTTTTGGGGAAAACGGATGCCGTTCCTTCGTCAGGATTTGCTATCCGCTCGTTTCGCCTACAGAAACGGCGTTCGTCCCTGCTTTGTTGAGAAGATACTCAACTTTGAACACAATTAGCGCTTGGTGTAGGTGGGCGCCTTGCGAGCTCGTTTGAGACCTGGTTTTTTGCGTTCTTTAACGCGCGCATCCCGGGTCAAGAAGCCCTTTTTTCGCAACGGGGATTTAAGGTCGGGATTCATTTTGACCAAGGCCCGAGCTAAACCCAGTTGAACAGCATCGGTTTGGCCCGTGACACCACCGCCCTTAACTTGGACACTGACATCGAGATGGCCATCCTGATTCACGGTCTTGAGAGGGGCGAGAATGTTCCGCTTGTCACCAAGACGGGTGAAATACTGCTCCAAGGTCTTCTCCTCGTTGATGATAAAATCGCCAGAGCCAGCCATAATGCGCACACGGGCAGTACTTTCTTTGCGTCGTCCAATGCCTTCATAATATTGTTTTGCCATCATTACTCCTCACTTGAGGGTACAACTTCATCAATGGGTTTCGGTTGTTGAGCGGCATGAGGGTGGTCCGGGCCAGCATAAACGTGTAACCGTTTGATGAGCTTGCGCCCGTATTTGTTATGAGGCAACATGCCCCAAACCGCTCTTTCGATCACGCGCTCAGGATTTTTCTCCAATAAATCGCGCAAATTGATCGATTTCAAGCCGCCTGGATGTCTGCTGGCACGGTAGTACATTTTATCGACCATTTTTTTGCCGGTCACACGGATCTTTTCCGCGTTGACGACAACGACATGATCGCCCGTTATCACGCCAGGGGTAAAGGTGGGTTTATGTTTGCCCAATATCACCGTCGCGATTTGGGTCACCAAGCGGCCAAGATTTTGATCATCAGCATCAACCAAGACCCAGCCTCGAGTTATTTCATCAGGTTTAGGATAATACGTTTTGAACACAACTATCGCTCCATCTTCATTTACAGGGAGAAGCTACCCTATTTATTAATCGAATTGAATCCATCATTCTCGCTATTTTTTTGGGAAGGATAACTCACCTTCAAGAGAGTCAACGCCTGAGGGGGAGCCAACCCTTGGATCGGGGGAGTCTCAGGGGCCTGCAACCGTTTCTTGATCGCGTTGATGGCCAGTTTCTCTTGGCCCGCGGCAACCTGTGCGTACACCAGTCGTCGCACCATATGGTACAAAAAAGCGTTGGCCACGATCTCGAAAATCAGTTCATCGCCATCGGCGAACCAATCCGCGGTGTACACTTCGCGCAGGGTGACTCCACCCGGTTTCATTGCCCGGCCAAAGGCGTCAAAATCGTGAATGCCAACAAAAAGATCGGCGGCTGCTCGTAAACGGTTCAACGCAACCGGTTGCCGCAATCGCCAGGCATAACGCTCTTTGAGCGGTTGACGCACCGGATCGACAAAGACCCGATAGCGATACGTTCGCGAAAGAGCATCATAACGGGGGTGAAATTCCGCCGATGTCTGGGATACATGGCGAACGGCCACATCGTCGGGGAGCAGCGCATTGAGTGCATTTTGCAAATCAGCCCGTGAATGGGACCAATCCAGATTGAAAACGGCTACCTGTCCGAGGGCGTGCACACCGGCATCGGTGCGCCCCGCAAACAAGCAGGTCTTTCCCTCCCATCCAATCTCGCCCAAAGCTTGCTCCAACACGCCTTGGACAGTCCGAATCTCCTTTTGTTGTCGCTGAGACCCGTGGAATTGAGCGCCGTCATAAGCGAGAATAACTTTGTAACGTGCCATTGTCGGTGTACAGTCAATGTCATTTCGTTGAGGTGCGATGCGCTTCCAAGTGGCTTCGATTTCAGGTGCAATGCAGCGCACCTAAAATCGACTTACTGAACTTACACCGGCTTAGGTTAATGACATTGAGCAAACAGTTTACAGTATACTGTCTATTCTTCTACTCTTCTACTAATTCTAAAACGACCATTTCCGCGGCGTCGCCCTGCCGGGGAGTCAATTTAATGACCCGGGTATAGCCGCCGGGGCGCGTCTCATACCGAGGCGCAATCTCATCGAACAATTTGACAACAATTTGCCTATCACCCAAACGGGCGTTGGCCAGGCGGCGGGCATGCACAGCTTTGGCTGCATCATCGGCCATGTTGCCACGCTTCGCCAAGGAGATCAATTTTTCCGCTGGTCGGCGAACAGCCTCAGCTTTCGCACGAGTGGTGACCAAGCGTTCGTTTTCAAACAATTGTTTCATCATTGTCCGACGCAAAGCTGTGCGATGGCCTGTTTTTCGGCCTAATTTTTTTCCTGCTACTTTGTGTCGCATTTTTTCTACTCCGATTCCTCTTCGTCCTCGTTCGCCAAGTAGCCCTTCTCTATCATGTTCTCTTTCAATTCTTCCAAGCTCTTGACACCAAAGTTACGAATGGACATAACGGCATCGTCGCCCTTTTCCATCAACTCCAGAATCTCACCAACGTGAGAAATGCCAGCTCGTTTCAAAGAATTGAACACACGCACAGAGAGATCGAGCTCTTCGATCGGCGTTTCAATGACTTCTTCTTCCTCTTCTTCAACCTGCTCTTCTTCCATGGCAGCCAGCGACTCGGCTGTAACACCGGCCAAGTACTGCAAATGTTCCATCAGCAATCTGGCGCTGTCGCTAAGCGCTTCTTCAGGCTCAATCGAGCCATCCGTCCAAATCTCCATGGTTAGTTTATCGTAGTTGGTGCTCTGGCCCACGCGGGCAAAACCAACATCGTAGCTGACCCGATTGACGGGATTATAAATAGCGTCCACGGGCAACTCGCCAATGGGCAAGCGACCAGAACGATCGTCGTCAGCGGAGGAATACCCTACGCCGCGTTGAACCGTCATTTCCATTTCCATGGGTTTTTCCCGATCATCAACCGTAAAAAGATAAAGATCAGGATTGATAATCTCCACCTCAGGAGGCGCGACAACATCAGCCGCGGTTACGACACCAGAGCCGCGCACGTCAAGGTGCATGCGAGCCGTGTCCACATCATGGAGCTTAAGGCTCAGTTTCTTGACTTGCATGATAATGTGAATCACATCTTCGCGCACGCCAGGAACACTTGAAAACTCGTGTTCGACTTCCGGAATATGGATCGATGTCACCGCAGCCCCTTCCATTGACGATAATAACACTCGCCGTAAAGCATTTCCCACGGTGAGGCCATAACCACGCTCTAACGGGCCAATCGTAAATTTGCCATAGTTTCGAGATTCAGCTTCACGTTCAATTTTCGGCGTGACCATATTACTCATACTCAACACTTTTTGCCCCTTCCAAAACCTAAACGAATCTGATTATCAGATTCTTGGGGGAATCGATTACCGCGAATAGTACTCAACGATGAGCTGCTCGTTCAAATTGCCATCAATTTCGAGACGTTCGGGTAAACGTAACATCTGACCCGATAAGCTTTCAACGTCTCGACTGATCCAATCAGGCATCGTTTTTTCCTCGGCTACAGAGCGGAGGTTTTTAAAATAAGTACGTTTACGAGACGTTTCTCGAACTTCGACTTTATCGTTTGGAGACAGCAATGTCGAAGGTACATCAGTGCGACGCCCATTGACATTAAAATGCCCATGGGTTACCAACATGCGCGCCTGGGGCCGGCTTTGTGCGAATCCCATCCGATAGACAAGATTATCCAGGCGAGATTCGAGAACTTGCAACAAGTTCAAGCCGGTCAAACCACGGCGTTTAAGCGCCTCGCTATAGTAGCGTCGGAACTGACGTTCCATGACGCCATAAACGCGACGAGCTTTTTGCTTGGCTCGCAATTGTTGTGAATAATCCGATTCACGTCGGCGACGGTATTGAGCGCTCCGGCCATGTTGGCCCGGAGGATACCCTCGACGCTCAAAAGAGCACTTCGAGGAGTAACAACGTTCTCCCTTCAAAAAGAGCTTTTCACCCTCTCGTCGGCATAATTTACAAACTGGCCCACGATGTCTTCCCATAGTTTTCCTCTTTACAGTATCTTCTCAATTTTTCAGTTCAGAAGTTGAACTTTTTCGGCGCTAACCCGCACATTTTACCGGGTCTTCCGAAAAGTTCAACTTCTGCTCTGTTTTTTGAAAAGATACTCTTTCACTAATAAACGAACAATAAGTACAAAACGCTATTAAATCAAGCGATGTTGAAAATCAGGCCCAAAAACGACTAGATGCGGCGTTTTTTGGGAGGGCGACAACCATTATGCGGCAAAGGGGTTTTATCCGTAATGGAGGTAACTTTTATTCCCATTGCCTGCACAGCGCGAAGCGCTGCTGCGCGCCCTCGTCCAGGGCCATTGACAAACACATCTGCCTCGCGCATTCCCATGGCCATTGCTTTTTTCAAAGCATTTTCAACAGCCAAGCGAGCTGCGAAGGGTGTACTTGTTCGAGAACCCTTGAGGCCGACAAGACCTGGCGTTCCCCAACAAACGGTGTTGCCTTGGTGATCCGTGACGGTCACAATGGTGTTGTTAAACGTGGCCCGAATATGGATCTGCCCCGAGGACAATTTTCGCTTTGTTGCTTTCTTTTTCTTACCGCGCGATGATTTTTTCTTAGCCATACTACCTCTTCACTATCAAGGAGATTGGTTTATACCATCAATTATTTCTTGGCAATGCCACGACGACGACCACGCCCGGCCACTGTTTTCTTGGGGCCTTTGCGTGTGCGCGCGTTGGTACGAGTCCGCTGTCCGCGAACAGGCAAATTACTGCGGTGCCGAACGCCGCGATAGCTCCCAATCTCAATCAGCCGTTTGATGTGCATCTGAACTTCTCGGCGTAAGTCACCTTCGACTTTATAGTTCTTGTCGATGTGTTCACGCAGACTGGTCACTTCGGGGCCGGTTAAATCTTTAACCCGCTTATCAGGGTTAAGATCCAAGGCCGCTAAAGTTTTATTCGAGCGAGCCCGGCCAATTCCATGGATATATGTCAAAGCAATTTCCACTCGCTTATCACGAGGGAGGTCTACACCTACGATACGAGCCATAAGCCTCTATCCCTGTCGTTGTTTATGTTTCGGATTTTCACAAATGACGTAAACTTTACCTTTACGCCTTACAATTTTACATTTTGCGCAGCGCTTTTTTACAGATGCTGACACTTTCATGTTTTCCTCTTTCTAGCTGGTTTTTACTCTTCCAGCCAAAACATTGATTATACTCAAATTCATTACTTCCGTCCAGCAAGTGAACGCGTCGACTCTACAGTGGTTAAAATTCTGGGCCCATTTTCCGTCACAGCCACCGAATGCTCGAAGTGGGCTGTCAGAGAACCGTCTCCGGAGACAACTGTCCATTGATCCGACAAAACGCGGGTTTGATGCGTGCCCACCAAAAGCATAGGTTCAATGGCAAGTGTAACGCCGGGTTGCAAGACTAAACCTCGTCCTGCTCGGCCATAATTGGGGACCTGGGGCGCTTCGTGCATCTCGCGACCGACGCCGTGCCCGCTATATTGCCGTGGAACATGATAGCCGTGCGACTCAACCCACTCTTGGATGGCGGCAGAAATATCGCCGAGCCGGTTGCCAGGCCGCATTTTGTCAACGCCAATGCGCAAAGCTTCTTCGGTGACACGCGACAATTGCTGCGCTTCTTTGGAAATAGCGCCAATTCCAGCCGTAAAAGCGGAATCCCCAATAAATCCTTCATAAATCGTTCCACAATCAATCGAAACGATGTCGCCGGGACGCAACTTCCGATCGCTAGGAATGCCATGCACCAAGGCTTCGTTAATGCTGACGGTCAACGTGGCCGGATAGGGGTACGGCCCAGGGTATCCTTTGAATGCTGGGATAGCGCCGTGATCGCGAATCACTTGCTCCGCTACTTCATCTAGCTCAGCCGTGGTAATACCGGGACGAAGCATCTGGCGGATAGCCTCAAGCGCGATCGCGTTGATGCGTCCGGCCTCCCGCATAACCTCGATTTCTTCATCCGTTTTGATGACCACGCCACGTTGCCAAACCATATTCTTTACTCAATTTCAATTACTCATCTGCAAGGGCTGCGATCAATTCATCTGACACAGCCTGAATCGATTGGTCGCCGTTGATCTCGATGAGCACGCCGTGCTGTTGGTAGTACTCAATAAGCGGCTGAGTTTGCTGATGATAGACATTGATCCGGTTGGTAACCGTTTCAACAGTATCATCGTCACGTTGATAAAGTTCTGAGCCATCAAAGTCGCATTTTCCGGCCACTTTGGGCGGGTTGAACTGAATGTGAAAAATATGTCCTTCAGCCCGGCAGGTTCGGCGACCGGTCAGGCGTTCGATCAAAACGTCATCAGGCACTTTAATGTAAGGGACCGCGTCCACTTGTCCCTTGTCGAGCTCGTCCAAAATTTGATCAAGCGCTTCGGCCTGAGGGCGGGTGCGGGGAAATCCATCCAGCAAGACGCCGTCATCGCAATCGGGGCGGGAGAGACGCTCCTTGATCATGGCAATGGTAACATCATCGGGCACGAGTTCGCCTTTGCTGATATAACGGTCAGCGAGCTGCCCAAGTTCCGTCTCCTGACGCAGGTTTTCGCGGAAAATGTCACCGGAGGAAACATGCGGCAAGTCCAATTCTTCAGCCAGCAATTTCGCCTGGGTTCCTTTTCCGGCCCCAGGAGGGCCAAGCAGCACAATATTTTTTGCCATAGCAACCGTCTTTCGTAAAGTGCTCAAAACCTGTCTCTTATTTAGCGGCTGCGGTCAGGAGACCTTGCCAAGCGAGTCGTCTCGAACCGAGCTTAGCGCACCAGCAGCGATTCATCGTATCCGTGCAGCTTAAGTTCCGCGTCGATATTGAAGAATGTATCTCGGACAACACCAACAACGATCAGCAAACCAGACGATGATACTAAAAGCGTCCCACTGTTTTGTCCCAAGGAGGGCATAATCAGGCCTACCAAAAACGGCATGATCGCCACAATGCCCAAGAAAAAGGCGCCAGGGAAGGTAATACGACGCAAGACGCGACTCAGATAGCGCTGGGTAGGTTCACCTTTGCTAACACCGGGGATCTGTGCTCCGGAACGCTTTAGATTCTCGCCATAGTTTTGCTGGGAAAACAAAACGTCGGTATAAAAGAAAGCAAATCCCACCACCATGATGAAATAGAATAACCAATACCAAGCGCTATTACCGCCAAATATGTTTTGGGCACCGACAGCCATATTAGCGACCCAAGGTATATCGGATTCAAGGAAGAAACTGGCGATAATGGCGGGAAATGTCAACAGCGACTGGGCAAAAATCAGCGGGATCATGCCGGACATGTTGACACGCAAGGGCAAGGAGCCGCGCACAGGCATGGACATACGGCGTCCCACCCGTCGACCCGGGTACATGACCGGAATGTTGCGTTGACCCTGCTGCACGAACACGATCACAAAGATGATCAGCACCATCAAAACCAGAATAAAGGCCAATACAAACCAGAAATTAGCTTCACTGCTGAGCAAGCGGCCAAAGTTTTGAGGGATGCGCGAGACGATTCCGGCAAAGATCAAAAGGGAGAGGCCTTGATTGCGAATGCCATATTCGGAAATCAGTTCGCCCAACCAGATCGCAAACATCGTACCCGCCGTCATGCTGAAAATGATGGCTAAAGAGGGCAACAGAGCGCTGCCGCTGAAACCAAATGTGTCCAAGATAGGTATCCCAGCGATGCTGCCAAAAATGCGGATCTGGCCGATGGCTTGTAAAGCAGCCATCGGAACGGCCAGGACGTAAGTCCATTTTTCCATCCATTTTCTGCCTTCACGGGGATCATCTTCCATGCGTTGTTGCAAAGCCGGGATTACGGGAACCAACAACTGCAAAATGATTTGGGCCGTAATGTAGGGATAGACACCCATGCCCATCACAGAGAAATTCGAGACAGTACCACCGGAAAGCAAGTCCACGATGCCCACCAGAGTCCCTGCACTTCCCTTTAGCAAGGCGGAAATAGCAGCACGATTGACGCCCGGCACGGGCACATGGGCGGCAAATCGGTAAATGACCATAATCCCAATCGTAATCAGCAACTTTTGTCGAATGTCTCGGGCTGTCCACAAATATCGCCAAGGGGACCGCTTCATGTTTTGCTCCTTCGTTTCATCCGGCTAGGCCAGATGAACAAGTTGACTACTACATCAATCCAGAATTTCAACGCTTCCAGCAGCAGCTTCGACTTTGGCGCGTGCTCCCCGGGAAATTCGGTGAACGCGCATCGTCAGGGCGACATCGACTTCTCCCTGACCCAAAATCACAACTGGGTTCTGCTCATCTTTCAACAAGCCAGCTTCAGCCAACGTATCGGGGGTAATTTCCGTATCAGCACCAAACCCTTCCAACTGATACAAGTTGATCTCATTGTACACAACTCGATTCGGCGGGGTAAAGCCACGCTTGTAAGGCAGGCGACGATAGAGCGGAACGTTACCACCCTCATGCCAGAGGGGGACGCCGCCGCCGGTGCGGGCATTTTGTCCTTTGGTGCCGCGACCGGCCGTCTTACCCTGGCCAGCAGCAATCCCACGCCCTACCCGTTTGCGTCTCTTTTTTGCGCCTTCGTTAGGTTTCAAATCATGCAATTTCATCTTTTACCTACTCTTCAACCTGAACTAGGTGACTGACTTTGTCGATCATGCCACGCAGAACAGGCGTGTCTTCTCGCTCTACATATTGATTGGTCCGACGAAGCCCTAAGGCCCGTAAGGTGCCTCGTTGCCGTTTGTTGTATCCAATTGGGCTTTTCACCAAGGTTATCTTTAGTTTCTTTTTCTTCGCCATTGCATTTATCCTCGATCCCAGTACGGTACCACGCGCTCAACCGGCAGACCACGTTCGGCGGCAACCTGTTTGGGCGATTTCAGTTGATCCAACGCGTTCATGGTGGCGTAAACCACGTTCAAGGTGTTATTGCTACCTAAGGATTTTGTCAAAATGTCAGAGATACCGGCGGCTTCCAAAACAGCACGAACACCACCAGCGGCAATAACGCCGGTACCGGGGGAAGCAGGTTTCAGCATGACTCTTGCGCCGCTCTCTTCGCCAATGACTTTGTAAGGAATGGTTGAATCATAAACAACCACTCGGTGCATATTCTGACGAGCCTTACGAATAGCTTTTCGAATAGCATCAGGCACGGAATTTGCGCTCCCTACGCCTACGCCAACACTGCCGCCATTATCGCCGACAACGACCATGACGCGGAAGGAAAAGCGGCGGCCACCTTTGACTACGGTGGCGACTCGCCTGATCTCTACGACGCGCTCGTCAAGTTCTTTCTCATCTCGATAGTTAGCCATCATGACATTCTCCTAAAATTGCAATCCACCTTCACGAGCGCCATCAGCCAGAGCGCGTACACGCCCAATATAACGATAACCGCCGCGATCAAAAACTACTTGCTTTACACCTACAGCTTGAGCCCGTTCAGCAATCGCCAAACCAACTTTTTTAGCACACTCAGACTTTGACAATCCTTCCAGTTCAGAACGAAGCTCGTTGTCAATTGACGATGCGGAAGCCAGGGTATGGCCCTGCTTATCATCGATGACCTGAGCATAAATCTCGTTTAAACTTCGGAAGACGTTCAAGCGGGGTTTTTCGGGTGTACCCATAACCCGTTTACGAACGCGACGATGTCGCATTTTTCGACCTTTGGCACGAGTTCTCTTATTCGCCATATTACATCACCTTACCAACCTTACCAGCCTTACGGCGGATTCGCTCGTCTCTATATTTAATTCCTTTACCTTTATAAGGCTCCGGCGGTCGGATACTGCGAATATCAGCAGCAACCTGACCAACCAGCGCTTTGTCATATCCTTTGATATGAATAACTTTGCTTCGATCTTCAACTTCAAAGACGATTCCCTCGGGGGGTTCGACTTCTACAGGATGTGAGTACCCAACGTTGATGGTCAGGTTCTTGCCCTTCAACTCAGCGCGATAACCAACACCGTTGATCTCTAATACTTTTTCAAAGCCCTGAGTGACACCAATGACCATATTATTAATCAGGGCTCTCGTCATACCATGCAAAGAGCGGTGCTTACCATCATCGGAAGGACGTTTGACAATCACCTGGCCCGATTCAAGCTTAATGCTCATCGAAGCCGGGAAGGTGTGTTCGATTTGGCCCTTGGGGCCTTTCACACGCACATTCGTCCCATTGATTTGCACATCTACACCCTGCGGCACATCCACTGGTAATCGACCAATTCGTGACACAGTTCAACCTCCTAAAACAATAGCAATCGGGAATTAGAGGTCAGCTTGTCGGATATGACAACAAACTCTAATTCTTTCTCGCCAATTTACCAAATTTTGCAGACGATCTCGCCGCCCACACCCAATTTACGGGCTTGTCGGCCAGTCATCACACCCGAAGAAGTAGAAAGAATGGCGACACCGATACCGGACAACACCCAAGGGATGTCTGTCTTTCCCGTATAGACCCTACAACCAGGTTTGCTCACACGCTCGAGCCCTGTGATGATAGGTCGGCGGTGACGACGTTCACCAATATATTTCAGGTGAATGTGCAACTCTTGATAAGCTGCATTTTCACCATCTACTACTTCGTAGTCTTGAACAAATCCTTCATCTTTCAAGATTTTTGCGATAGCTACTTTCATCTTGGAACTAGGCATTGATGTTACCGCCTGCTCAGCCATAATGGCATTTCTGATGCGAGTCAGCATATCGGCAATCGTATCAGTACTCATGCATTAACCTCCACCCGACTTACCAAGAAGCCTTTCGAACGCCGGGAATTTTACCCTGCAAAGCTAACTCCCGAAAACAAATGCGGCACAAGCCAAAACGGCGCATATAGCCACGAGGGCGGCCACATCGTTTGCAACGATTTCGTACGCGAGTCTTGTATTTACGTCGAGTTTCGCGAACAATCATGCTTTTCTTTGCCATAGGTTATCCTTCCTGCCTGAACGGCATACCAAGCTTCTTCAATAACTCGCGGCCTTCTTCATCGTTTCTTGCCGTTGTTACAATGCTAATTTCCATGCCGCGCACTTTTTCGACTTTATCATAGTCAATTTCTGGGAATACGAGTTGCTCTCGCAGCCCTAATGTGTAGTTTCCACGCCCATCAAAAGAGTTTGGGGAAATGCCACGAAAGTCACGAACACGTGGTAGAGCAACATTTATCAATCGATCCAAGAAAGACCACATCCGGTAACCACGAAGCGTCACTTTGGTCCCAATAGGGGCTCCGGCTCGCAACTTGAAGTTTGCAATACTTTTATGTGCTCGAGTAACAACGGGTTGTTGCCCCGTGATTTGAGCCAGATCATCAACGGCAGCATCAAGGGCTTTTGCATTTTCCAAAGCATCGCCAACACCTATGTTAATAACGATTTTTTCAATCTGCGGGACTTCCAAGACGTTTTCCAAATTCAACGTCTTCATCAAGTCCGGGACACTATCTTTATACAGTTCTTTTAATCTCATACTTTACTCTCACCGGCCTCAGTCAATCAATGCGTCGCAACGTTTGCACACACGATGAGGGCCGTCTTCGTCTCGCTGAATGCCAACACGACTGGGCTGATTGCAAGAAGGACAAACCAACATCACATTGGAAATATGTACGGGCGCCTCAAACTTGATGATGCCCGGTGACATGCTCCGTCCTTGGGCTTGATATTGCCCTTGGTGTTTTTTGCGAATGTTGATACCTTGCACCGCTACGCGGCGCTCATCCGGATAGACCTTGATGACTTCGCCACGCCTGCCTTTGTCTTCCGAACGGCCACTGATAACTTCAACGGTATCGCCTTTTTTAATTTTTGCTTTCACGGTTTTTGCTCCTACTCATTCAAGAACGCTAGAGAGACTCTGGCGCTAACGATACAATTTTCATAAATCCTTTTTCACGGAGTTCACGAGCAACCGGGCCAAAAATGCGTGTTCCTTTCGGATTGAGGGTCTGACCATCGAGAATGACGGCTGCATTATCATCGAAACGAATATGCGACCCATCATCACGGCGCCAACCTTTTTTCGTGCGCACGATCACGGCGCGAACGACTTCGCTCTTCTTGACCGAACCGTGCGCGGTGGCCGACTTGACAGAACCAACAATCACGTCACCAATACCGGCATAGCGGCGGTTCCCCCCTCCCAACACGCGGATCACATACAACTCGCGACCGCCGGTGTTATCGGCAATTTTCAATCGGGATTCTTGCTGAATCATGATTCGGCCTCTGCTTCTTCATCTTCCCGGAGAACCTCTTCAACAACCCAGCGCTTGTGTCGCGAAATGGGCTTGCTCTCCACGATCCGGACTTTATCGCCACTTCGACAACCGAGCTCATCATGAGCCATGAAACGGTTTTGATCCGAAATGACTTTCTTATAGAGGCGGTGGCGATAGGTTCGTTGGACTTCTACGATAACCGTTTTTTGCATTTTATCGCTGACAACAACTCCGGTTAAACGACGACGATTGTTCATGCTTCACCTTCCAATTCTTCTTCTCGCTTCCGTTCATTGAGGATGGTCAAGCAACGAGCTTTCCGGCGACGAACATGACGCATTCTGGAATAATCCACCAATTCGCCCGTAGATTGTTGAAAACGCAAATTCATCAACTCCTCACGAGCCTCATAAATTTCCATGATAATTTCATCGGTAGATAGCTCTCTAAGTTCTTTTGCTTTCATGCTACTCTCCTACCGCCTCACTATGAACAACTTTTGTTTTGACAGATAATTTGTAAGAGGCTCGCTTCAATGCTTCTTTGGCTACATCCTCCATGACACCGCCGCCAACCTCGAACAAAATTCGTCCTGGTTTGACAACAGCGGCCCAATATTCCACATCTCCTTTGCCTTTGCCCATGCGGCTTTCAGCAGCCCGCTTGGTGATCGGCTTATCGGGAAAGATGCGAATCCAGACCTTGCCGCGGCGGCGCATAGAACGCACGATGGCACGTCGGGCAGACTCAATTTGGCGGGCAGAGACCCAGCCAGGCTCCAAAGCTTGGAGGCCATAGTCTCCAAAATGAACTTGTGCTCCACGACGAGCTTTGCCCTTCATGCGACCGCGCATTTGCTTACGATACTTGACACGTTTTGGCATCAACATAGTTTGTTACTCTCTCAACATTCAAGCTAACCATTTGGCTTAATGCACTATTTGCTTACGTAAACGCCTTCTGTAGATTCAGGCGATTCTTCCGTTTCAGGGAACACATCCCCTTTGTAGATCCATACCTTGACGCCAATGCGGCCATAGGTGGTATCTGCTTCGGCAACGGCAAAATCGATATTAGCCCGCAAGGTCTGGCGCGGAACGCGACCTTCACGCATGTGAATGGTGCGGGCCATCTCCGCCCCGCCCAAACGTCCGGCAACCTGCACCTGGATGCCCTCAGCGCCCTCGCGCATCCCTTGACGGATGGCGCGCTTCATGGCCCGAGAAAAGCTGATTCGGCGCTCAAGCTGATCGGCGACGTTGCGAGCAACCAAATAGGCATCCAAATCAGGCGACTCGATCTCTTTGATGTCAACATCAATCTCCTCGCCCACCAAGTCTTCCAACTTGGAACGAGTAAGCTTCACATTGACACCCTTCCGCCCGATAAATACGCCAGGTTTGGCTGTGTGAACGATGATTCTTACTTTCCCTGGAAATCTTTCAATCTCAATCCGAGAGACACCGGCGCGATCGTTCTCTTTGCGGATCAATTCTCGAATTGCAAAATCTTGATGTAACTGGTCAACGAAATTTTCGCCTTCAGCATACCAACGCGCATCCCAATTGCGGTTAATGCCTAAACGAAAACCAATTGGATTTACTTTGCGTCCCATAATCTCTCCCGGCGTCTATAATTCTCGCTCACGCAAAATGACGGTAACATGCGAGGAACGACGTTTTATTGCTTTAAAGCGACCACGAGCGCCAAATCGACGCCACTTTCGCGTTGGGCCCTGATCTGCATAAATACTGTGAATATACAAATCATGCCTACTAATTCCAAAATTCTCTTCCGCATTGGCCATAGCCGATGCAATTACCTTTGAGACAGGCTTAGCGGCTCGGTTTGGCGTGAATTTCAAGATGTTCAATGCTTCCAGAACATCCTTACCCCGCACTAAATCAACAACCAAGCGCGTCTTCTGCGGAGAGATCTGGAGACCACGAGCATGAGCACGAATACCTTCTTCGGTCATAATTCTACCTTCTTCCGTTTCTTTTCAGTCGAAGAAACAGCGCTATGACCACGGAATGTACGCGTATGGGAAAACTCTCCCAAACGATGCCCGACCATATTCTCGGTAATGTAAATAGGGACATGGCGCCGTCCGTTATGCACAGCGATGGTATGCCCCACCATTTGGGGAAAAATCATACTGGCGCGGCTCCAGGTACGAATAACTTGCTTCTGGCCACTTTCATTCATGGCCTCAACTTTTTTCATCAACTTTGGGCTAATATAAGGCCCTTTTTTAAGTGAACGTGACATATGCCTACCTTCTCAAACTCTAACGACGCTTTTTCCTGCTGCGGCGACGGCGGATAATATACTTGTCCGTTTTCTTATTGTGGCGCGTCTTTTTGCCAAGCGTCTTCTTGCCCCAGGGGCTCTTCGGACTGGGCATACCAATGGGAGAACGACCCTCGCCACCACCGTGAGGATGGTCATTCGGGTTCATGGCAGAACCGCGGACCGCGGGGCGGAAGCCCTTGTGGCGCTTACGTCCTGCCTTGCCCAGCTTGATATTGCTGTGATCCAAATTGCCGACCTGTCCCACCGTGGCGTAACAATCCCGGTGGATCAAGCGAATCTCGCTGGAGGGCATGCGAACATGGACGTAGTTACCCTCTTTTGCCAATAATTGTGCAGCCGTACCGGCAGAACGGGCGATCTGCCCGCCGCGACCGGGTTGCAATTCGATATTGTGAATCCGCGTCCCGGTGGGAATGCGACTTATCGGTAAGCTATTCCCCGGTCGCACATCCACATCCGAGCCAGCAACAATTGTATCGCCAACGTGCAAACCAACAGGAGCGATAATGTAGCGTTTCTCCCCGTCAGCGTAATGCAAGAGCGCCAATCGTGCGGTTCGGTTGGGGTCATATTCAATCGCGGCAACCCGAGCCGGGATGTCACGCTTATCACGCTTAAAATCGACAACCCGAATTTTGCGCTTTTGTCTGCCGCCGCGATGGCGAACAGTAATGCGCCCATACATATTGCGCCCAGATTTTTTTTGCCGCTTCACAACCAAAGAGCGCTCAGGCTTCTTCTTTGTGATTTCTTCGAATGTGTAACCGGTCCTACCCCTCATACCAGGGGAAGTTGGTTTATATTTCTTGACCGCCATACTAACGTACTCCTTCAAAGACATCGATGGTATCGTCCGGATGCAAGGTCACGATTGCCTTTTTATAGGCACTTCGGCGCACTAAAACGCGGCGGCTGATTGGCCGACGGCCGCGTTTTGCAGGCATGATCATTGTGTTGACCTTTTCGACGCGAACATCGAACAATACTTCAACCGCATCTTTTATCATCGGTTTCGAGGCATTCAAATCCACCTCAAACACATATTGATGCAACTTCATGAATTGGTAGCTTGATTTTTCTGTCCACAAGGGACGTTTCAAAACATCGTAAATATCCAACACCATAATCTACACCTATCCCAAATGATCTATGATCACATCCAAGGCCTCAAGAGGCAGGATGATCTTATCGTGACTTAGCAAATCTCGAATGTTCAGATATTGCACCAACAAGGTGTTGGCATTGGGCAAATTACGAGCAGAAAGCTCAACCAGCTTGTACTTGTCGCTCTTTTCGGGAAGCAAAATCAAAGCTTTTTCATCGGAATCAACCAAGTTGTTCAACGTTTGCGCCATCAGGCGTGTCTTTGGTTCCGAAAAAACGAATTCATCCAAAACAACAATCTCATCAGCGCTGGCTTTGACAGAGAGCGCCGAACGTAACGCCACCCGACGCATCTTGCGAGGCATCTTCTTGGCGTAGCTTCGGGGCCTGGGGGTATGCACTTTCCCACCGCCGACCCAAATGGGGGATCGAATCGAGCCGTGTCGAGCGCGACCGGTTCCCTTTTGTCGCCAGGGTTTGCGCCCACCGCCAGACACCTCTCCGCGAGACTTGGTGCTATGCGTTCCCAAGCGCGCATTCGCCATTTGGCGAACAAAAGCTTGGTGCATCAAATCAACATTAATGGAGGTCTCAAAAATTCCCACCGGCAAGTTTGCCGTGTCAACTTCTTTGCCTTCTGTATTCAAAACAGTTACTTCCATGATCGTTTCGCTCCAACCACTACTGCTTGCGCGCTTCTTTGATCGTCACCAAGGCACCTTTTGGGCCTGGGACGGAACCATGAACACCGATCAAATTGCGCTCAGCATCGACTAATACGACCTTCAGGTTCTGGGAAGTCACACGGTGATTGCCCATGTGTCCGGGCATACGCTTGCCGGGGAAAACCCTAGAGGTGCCAGAAGTAGCGCCGATCGAGCCAGGAGCGCGATGACGATCCGACTGACCATGGGTCTTGGGTCCACCAGAAAAGCCATATCGTTTGACAACACCGGCAAAACCTCGGCCTTTACTGCGGCCAACAACATCGACGTGATCGCCAATCTCGAAAGACTCTACCGTTATCTGGTCGCCTTCTTCAACGTCAACTTCTTTTACCCGAAACTCACGCAAATGACGAAGCGGATTTAAGTCGTTTCGCTTTAAATGTCCTAACTCGCCACCGGATAAACGGCGCGACGCTGTTTCGCCAAAACCTAACTGCACGGCAGTGTATCCATCATGCTCCACATCGCGCAGTTGGGTAACATAACAAGGCCCAGCTTCAACCAATGTAATCGGGATTGCCTCCCCTACATCATTGAAAATCTGGGTCATACCAATTTTCTTACCAATCAGCCCTTTCAACATTTCGGTTTTCTCCTGATCAAAAATTTATATCACAGGGACTGCCAGCTTGGGCTTAGCCGCATCATCCCCGAACAGTGTAGTTAGCCATTTCATTACGACAAGGGGTATCTCCCGTCGTCCACGAAATCACTCTTGCACTGTCTTGGCGCACAAATCAATCTTGTTTACTTGCTCTTAATTTTTTGAACAAAAAGATAACCCAAAAAGAGCAAGGTTCCAGCAACAAAATACAATTCGTAAATTCAAATCAACCTAAATCTTAATTTCGATATCTACGCCAGCGGGCAAATTCAATCGCATCAAATTATCAATTGTCTTTGATTCCGGCTCTAAGATATCAATCAAGCGGTTATGGGTGCGAATTTCAAAGTGCTCGTGCGAGTCTTTGTCCACAAAGGTCGAGCGACGGACGGTGAAACGCTCAATTTTCGTCGGCAAGGGCACTGGACCTACCACTCGCGCCCCCGTCCGCTCAGCCGTATTGACAATACGAGTGGCAGACTGATCTAACACACGATGATCATATGCCTTTAGACGGATCCTAATCTTCTGATCTGACATAATTTACCTACTCAATGATTTTGGTAACAACACCAGCGCCAACTGTCAGGCC
>CAZJBA010000008.1:0-34778 GCA_964544065.1 uncultured Anaerolineales bacterium
CGCTTATGGGCGGAACAATATCATCCCCAAGGGCAATGATCAGTCGTGAGTGGGGAGTGGCGAGTGTAGACAAAAACTCTGCGTCTTTGCTTCTCAGCGGCTCTGCGTTAAAGACAAGAACCGTTTTCAGGTGAGGGAGGCTCGCAAATCCCTCGCCACCTCGCGCCGGTCGGCCTGGCAAACCGAAAGGCCGAGGTGCTCGAACCCGCCTGTCTCTTGCGTATAAGGTAAGAATTCAAAATAAATCCCCGCGCCGGGGCCATTGTGGGCGACCACATTGTAGGCAATCTGGCGGCCGAGTCGGGGCATCACTGTGTGGATCGTCCCGATGGCGTCGTGCCAGCCGCGGGCGATGTCGCCGATTTCTACCTCGTTAAGCTCGTGAAGATTCCGCTTGCCGCTATCCTTGACCAGTAGGATCATATCGTAGGGCCGCCGCATGAAATGGGGAACCAACAGCGTAGCGCTCGCATACGCCCGGACAAGCAACTCGTCCGGGTTTTCTCGTTGCAGATAGGCCGAAAACGTTTCCCCATGAATTTGTTCAAAACACCAGTTTTCGAGCACTCTTCTGGGAATCACATGGCTGTAAGCGATTTGCTGGTGCCCGTGCGAGAGGGAACCGCCGACCAGATTCCCCCCGTTTTTGATGATGGCGACGACCGGCCCAAGGTCAGCCTGCTTGCCGTTATGGGAAACTTTGATCCCGTCCCGCGGCCCCGTATCGAGCAGCCGTTTTTCGAGCAGCGCCAGCCGCTTCAACACTACCACCCGGTCCGCCAGGGGGAGGTTGTGCCAGTCGCGATCGTGATACGACGATGTCCATTGCAAGAAATGCAGCCCGTGAGCAGGGCGGTCGCTGCCCTCGGTTTGTCCCTCATGGCCGGAGTGTTCGTGAGGGTACAGGATCGGATAGAGATTCTTGTTGATGAAGGTGAATCCCCGGCTCAACTCGGCTACATCGACCACGCCGGTGGTCTTCCCCTGGCAAATGACGCAGTCTTCTTGTTGGTCGTCCATTTTTTGTTTGGGGCGGTTATCGTGAGGGCGGTGGGCGCGCGCCGAGCTGTACACGATTCGCTCCCCGCTGCGGGGGTCGATCTGGCAGACCCCATCGGGCGCGTACTCGCTCAGGGCTCCTTCTTCCCGGAACAGCGCCACCAGTTGATCGTAGTCGAGTTGGGCGATGTCTTCGTTTTGCAAAATTGGTGCTAAATTTTGGCGTGATAGATGTGTGGTCATAAAAAACTTCTCAAGTCGTAGAGAAGAATTCAACGCGGAGACGCAGAGATGCAGAGCCGCGGAGAAGAGAAAAAATAGAAAAACTCCGCGTCTCTGCTTCCTTGCGTCTCTGCGTTAAGTTTCTAGAAATCCAAGCTTTCTAAAAATTCCTTCACTATCTGTTCCCACGTAAACCGGGGAATGGTGATCTCGTAAGCCCGTTGGCCCATCTCGCTTTGCAGGGCATCGTCGCTCAGCAAAATATCCAGGGCCTGGGCGAAGCCGTCCACATCGTCGGCGGGGACGACGATGGCCCCACGGCCGATGCGCAGCTTTTGCTCAGGGCCGGGCTCTACATCGTCGCCGAGCAGGTGTTCGCACACAAAGGGGACCAGGTCGCTGGCCACCAACGGCACGCCCGTCGCGGCGGCCTCTTGGGCTGACATGCCGAATCCCTCCATCACCGAGGGGGTGCAGTAAATGTCTGTCGCCGCGTAGATGCGGGGCAGCTCGTCCCAGACGGAGCCGAGCACGGCCACGTTTTGCTCAATGCCCAGGGTTTGGATCAGGTCGTGGAGTTGATCTGCCAGGCCGGGATTGCTCTCATCAACGGTAACCAGCAGCAACGTTTGGGGATGCTCCTCGTGGACACGGGCAAAGGCACGCAGGAGGATGTCTTTGCGTTTGGTCGTGTCCGTCCGGCTGATTTCGGTGATGATCTTGGATGAGCGAATCTCTCTGGCTGCAAGCCCGCAATGTCGGCTCAGGAATGTCCAAATGGAATCATCCTCCCCAAGGTCACGGGGGTGGAAACGCTCTGGGTCGACACAGGGTGGCAGGAACAGCGGCTCTTGTTCGTAGCCGTACTCCTGGGCCAGCGCCCGGCGGATGGCCGTTGACGTGGATGCAATGGCGTCCACCTTTTCGACCAGTTCCCTTTCCACGGCGATGCGCTCGTCGATGCGCAGTTCAGCCCAGCGGTCGGGGGAGACGTTGTGCCGTTTGATCGTGCCCAGCGAGTGCGGCACCCAGATATGTTGGCTGCGTTCCGCTTGGGATTGGTTGAACAGGGCCCCCAGCTTGGCACCGTCCCAATAATGCGAGATGACCAGATCGATGTCCGTTCCCTCGGCGCGGAGACGCTCGCTCAAATCCGCCGCCAGAGCGGGAAGCTGGGCCTCCATGTCCTCTTTGCGGATGAAAGTGGGTGTGTCGTCTTCGAGCAGCAGGATGCGCTGGTGCTCGTCCTTGTAGCTGGCCCCGCGGCGCGGCGCTCCGCTGCGGGGATGGGGGTAGCCGCCCCGGTTGATGATGGTGATCTTGAAACCTTGATCGGCCAGCGCCTGCGAGAACTGGTTGACGAACACGTTTTGCCCGCCTGTATCGGGCAGGCCGGGGATCACCTGCCACTGGTGTACGCCGTGGTTGGTGATCATCAGGATATGCGGTCGGGAGGAAGCGGCAAATGCGTTTTGGAGATTAGAGTTGTTCATTGGGTAAATCCATAGAGAAAATGCTAACGCGGAGACGGAGTTTTCGGGATCACCACTTCGACCGACATGCTGTGATTTGCTGTAGGCATCCCTTCGGGAAAACCGCTCATTGGAGCTGTCGCCGAATGTTGATCTTCTCGACGCGGCTGCGTCCACGCAGGTGGATGCTCAGCGAAGCTCCTATGCACGACTTCAGAACGTGTTTCAACACGTTTCAGGTATCAGCAGATGAATTCATTCATCTGTTTTCGGGATCACCACAAATCCCGTTAGAACCAGGAAAAGAGGGCCAGGAAAAGAGGGCAGAATAATCAGTATATCTCTGCGTCTCTCCTTCCCCGCGGCTCTGCGTTAAACTACAGCCCTTTGCGCCAGGGCGATCGCGCCGAGGACGCCGGTCCGGGCCCCTAGCGCTGGGGGCACAATATACTCGTCGATCTGCTCGGTGATCTCGGCGACCTGGAAATAATCATTGAGAAAGTCAACCACCTTGGCCCGGATCAGGGGGAGGAGCTGCTCTTGTTCCATTACGCCACCGCCCATGATGATCCGCTCCGGCGCCAGGGTGAGAATGTAGTTGACCAGCGCGTAGGCCAGGTAGGTGGCTTCCAAATCCCAGGCGGGATGCTCTGGGGGTAAGTTTTCGCCGCGCACGCCCCAGCGGGCTTCGATGGCGGGGCCGTTGGCCAGCCCCTCCAGGCAGTCGCCGTGGAAGGGGCAAACGCCCTCAAAAGGGTCTCGCTCGCGGTCGTGTGGGATGCGGATGTGGCCCATCTCCGGGTGCATCAGGCCGTGGAGCAGCTTGCCCTCGACCATGGCACCCCCGCCGATCCCCGTCCCGATGGTCAGGTAGATGAACGTGTCCAGCCCCTGGGCCGCGCCCCAGCGATGCTCGCCCAACGCGGCGGCGTTGACATCGGTATCGAAGCCGACCGGTACGTTGAAAGCTGCCTCCAGCGCGCCGACGAAATCGGTGTTTGCCCAGCCCGGTTTGGGTGTGGTGGTGATGTATCCAAACATGGGCGAACCCGGCCGCGGGTCGATCGGCCCAAACGAGCCTACACCGATGGCGGCGACCTCGTCATGGGCTTTGAAAAAGTCGATCACCCGCCCGAAAGTCTCCTCCGGGTTCGTGGTCGGGAAGCGGGACTCCGCCCGGATGTCGTCGGGCCCCGTCCCCAGCGCGCAGACGAACTTGGTTCCGCCCGCTTCGATACCGCCGTAAAGAGTCATCCTTCACCTCACTTTTTCCACACAGAGATGTCCATCTTCCTCAATCTGCACCGGAAAGGGGTCGCTGAGCTCGCCAATGAAATCTCCTTGTGGGGTGAACATGCGGGCGGCCAGCAAGACCCATTGACTATCTTGGTTGGCGACCAGCTTCCCTGAGTAGTGTGACCCGATTGTATCACCAAAGATGATGTTATGCGTGGAGGGGAGAAATGGCCCCAGGGGGTTGTCTGAGACCAAGTAATGGATCCCGGTGAGCGGTTGTTGGCCGCTCTGTGCTTTCAACTTGGCCGAATACATTGAGGCTGTTGTGCTGAAGATCAGATAATAGCGCTCTTGAATGTGGACGAGTTGGGGCACTTCCATATGACCAAAATCCCCCGGTTGTGTCACCGGCGGAAGCGCCTCCCAGTGGATTAAGTCATCGGAGCGGGCATGGGCGATGACGCCACGCCCATCCGCCGGGCCGTGATTTACGCGCGCAGTGATAAAGGCATGATAATCTTTTTGCTTGGGATGCCAGAAGACCCAGGGATCGCGCCAGGCCTGGTCATGCCACAGGGTCAAGTCGAGCGGCTCATACCAGTGCGGGTCGACTTCCATGACCGGATTTGCGGGATGCCTCTCCCAGTGGATCAGATCGGATGATGTTGCCACCCCGATGCGTTGAACCAGACCATCCTCGGCGCGTGCTCCCCCTGTGTAGAACAGGTACCAGCCTCCATCGTGCCGGATGATGCTCCCCGTCCAGGTGGTGAAATCGTCCCAGGCTTCTCGGTTTGTGGCCGGGTACAGGGCATCCGGCAAGATGCGCCAATGTTGCAGATCAGAAGAAACGGCGTGCCCAATGGAAACGTTCCAATGGCGAAGCGATTCTTCCCTTAACGACCGAGGGGCTTGCAGGTAAAAAATATGGTAATCGTGATCGTCTTGAGCCAGCCAAAAATCCCATATCCATTTGTCGGGTAAGCGTAGGGTCATGTTGTCTGCATTGTAGATGGCTTTGATTACCCTTTGATACCTGTTGATGCCACGCTCTGTACGAACCATTTCTGGAAGAGCAGGAAGACGATCAAAACGGGGATCGTGATCATGGATGCAAATGCCAGCAGGTCGCCCCAAATGCGGGGATCCTGGCCGAAGAAGGTTTGCATTCCCACCGTCAATGGCCGGGCTTCTACGCCTCGGGTAACCATGAGCGGCCACATAAAGCGGTTCCAATTTGCCAGTGCTTGAAGAATGGCAACGGTGGCGAAGATGGGGCGTGATAAGGGTAATACAATGTTCCAGTAGATTCGAAGCAGACTGGCCCCGTCCACAAGGGCGGCCTCCTCCAAATCTTTGGGAATGTTGATGAAAAACTGATAGAACAAGAAGATGGAAAAAGCATCGGCAATGAAGGGGATGATTTGTACGTGGTATGTGTTAAGCCAGGAAGTGGCTCCGCCAAACCAGGGCAACTTATTGACTAGCAGCAAGAGAGGAATGACAACGGCTTGAAACGGAACAATGATCAAGGCGATCATAATGCTTAATAAGAGATCACGCCCTTTGAAGCGAAGCCGGGCCAAAGCATAGGCGATCAGGCTATTTACCAACAGACCGCTTACTACTGTAGCTAACGTGATGGTTGTTGAGTTGAACAGCAAGCGCCCAAATTTCATGCGCGTAAAGACATCGCTAAAGTTTTCAAATCCCAAATCGCCATATGGCACAAAGGCCTTGAGCGTGCTTACGTCGCTCAAGATTTGCATTTCGTTGTTTTTGACTGACGTTACCAGCATGAAAATGATTGGGAAGATGAAAAATATTGCCAGAAGTGTCATGAAGAGATAGTCGAAGCCGACGCGAAGACCCCGGCGAATGCGAAAACCTAGACTATGGGTGGGCTTTTGTTGAGTCGTTGTGGTCATGTTACTCCACCTGCCTTTCTTCGCGCAAGAATACGCGCTGTAGGATCGAAACACCTAATACGATCAAGAAGAAAACCACGCTGATTGCGGATGCGTAGCCGACTTTGAGTTGTCCCCAGCCTTGTTCGATAGCGTAGAGCATTGTTGTCATGGATGCATTCTGGGGGCCGCCGTTGGTCATTACTTTGACTTGGTCGAACAATTTAAATGCTAGAATGGTCGTTGACAGTACGACAAAGATGGTCGTGTTACGCAATTGAGGTAGCGTGATGTAAAGGAATTTTTGAATTGTATTGGCGCCATCGACCTCGGCTGCTTCATAAAGATCATCGGGTATCTCTTGCAATCCTGCCAAGTAAATAACCATTTGGAAGCCCGCTCCTTGCCATATGGAGAGTACCATGATGGCCGGGAAGACCAGTTTTGTGTCAAGTAACCAGCTTTGCGGCTCTATCAATCCGAAAGAGATGGTTGTGAGGAATGCGTTTATCAGCCCCTTGCCTGGGTTGTAAAGGAAAGTCCATACAATGGCAACGACAACCATGGAGGTCACAACAGGGGCGAAGTAGATGGTGCGGAAAATGTTCAATCCTTTTAATTTTTGGTTGACCAAAAGTGCTAAAAGCAACGCTAACGAGGTTTGAACGGGAACAACGACTGCAACAAAGTAAAAGTTGTTCACCAGGCCACGCAAGAAGGTTTCATCTTTGGCAAGGCGTATGAAATTGCGTAGGCCGATAACGCGTGTTGGTAGGTTGGGGTTAGGGATCAAGCGTTGGTCGGTGAAGGCCAGGCCAATGGCCATAAAGAAGGGAATAACGAGGAATACGATTAACAAGATGATCGCAGGGGCAGAAAAAACCCACGCCATGATGTTTTGATTGCGGCGACGGGTGGAGAGATGTTTAACTTGGGATGGGACTGTCTCCGGTAGGGGGGGAGTGGCTGAAGCAGTCATGCTTTGTCTCCTTTCTCCTGGTTAATTTGAAGGGGGGCTTTTGTCGGGGGCGGGGTTCCCGCCCCCGACAAGTGTACACAGCGAGATCAACTATTCGGGTAGGGGATACCCTTGATTGTCCTCGATGTCTTGGTCGATTGTTTCGACCGCTTTATTGAGTTCTTCTTGTACATCTGCGCCAGTGACGATGTTATTTACAGAGTCAGCGAAAGCGGAGGTGATAACAGGGTAAGCTGGTGTCACGGGGCGCTCGAGCGCTACGCCACTTTCGAGTTGCTGTACGAAGAGATTGAGGGGGCCGCCCTCACCGTACAATTCGGATTGAGCAATGGCACTCTTGCGAGCGGGAACCGCGCCATTGGCGTTGGTCATGTGTAGGATTTCTGCCGGTGAGATCAGGAAGCTGAGGAACTCCCAGGCTGCATCAGGGTTCTCGCAAGATGATGTCAGCCCCCAGTTCCAGGAGCCCATGCCGGTGACGGCTTCGTCGCCGAACTTGGGCATGGGGATCAAGACCAGGTCTTCACCCAGTCCTTCGCTATGAGGGCCCCACATCCAGTGGCCGACCCAGGAGAGGGCGCAGGTCTTGCTTCCGTAGAAGCAGTCGTCGCCAGCCGGTTCGGCGTTGGCATAGCCATCTTCAAACAGGCTTTGGAAGAAGGTCATCGCTTCAACGCCTTCGGGGCCGTTGAGCACACCTTCGGCTGTCTGGTAGCTCTCTCGGTTGATCAGGTCGCCGCCAAAGGACTGTAAGATGGGGGAGAAGCCATAGGTGAACCATTCGCCAGCGCCGTAGTTCATCTTGAAGTCAATAGCATATTCGACTTCATCAAGCGCTTGCAGTTTTTCGAGAGCCTCGACGAACTCTTCTTTGGTCCAGGCGTCGTCGATGCCGGTGGGGATGCGCACGCCAGCTTCTTCGAGATAGGCTTTATTACCCCAGATAGCCAGACCTGAGTCGAAAGTGCCCAGGCTGTACAAGTTTCCAGCATAGGTCCCTTGATTGATGATCGAGGGTAGGAAGTCAGCCTTGAGGTCGCTGGAGACGTAGCCATCCAATGGAGCCAGGTAGCCAGACCAGGCATAGTTGTACAGGAAAGGGCCGTCGAAGTCCAGCAAGCAAGGTAGGTCGCCAGCTAACGCGGCAGCGTTGACCTGGTCGTTGTACGAACCTTCAGGAAGTTGTACCGCGTCGATGGCAATGGCATCCTGCATGGCGTTGAAGTCTTCTACTTGAGCGTCGAGTACTTCGCGCTCTTCGCCCTTGCCGGAGTGGAACCAAACCTCCACCGTGACAGCTTCGGCCTCTTCCTCTTCGGCTTCAGGCTCTTCTGCCTCTTCCGCTTCTTCTACTTCTGCTTCCTCGGGCTCGGCCGGGGCGGGCTCCTCAGTGGGGCCGCAGGCAGACAAAAGCATAGCTGCTGCTGTGAAGAGAGCTAACAATAGAAATAAAGTTCTTTTTTTGTTCATCCTTCTTGTTCTCCTTGTTTTTGGAAAAGATTAATTGAATGGTACGGATGAGTGTACGAATAGATTGTGTATTGTGGTTTGCATCACCTCCTTTCTATGCGTCTATATTTTGGGAGACAGGTTTGTATGGGATCGCTTTTGCTTTTCGAAGGAGTTGTTCATGGGTAGGCATTTGCTTGAGTGGGCCAATAGCGCCAATTTTTATCTCAGCGAGTGCTTGGCCGCAGCGCGCAGCTTCTAACGTAGATGTGTTATCTAAGTAAGCTGTCAAAGCTCCTGCCCAAAAAGCGTCTCCGGCTCCGGTCACATCCATCACCTCCAATTGTTTTGCTTGAATGAGGTATGAGTCTCCTTGCGAAGATACGACCAAAACACCTTCTGATCCCATGGTTAACATTACTGTTTTTGCTCCCCATTCGAGAAAGAGATTAGCATATTCTCGAGGGCTTTTTCCTGTTCCAAAAATACGTTTGCAATCATCTAGCGAAGGTTTGGTGACATCAACAAATTGATAGGTGTTTTGTAGGACACTGACAAAATTGGAGGTGTCTGACCAGATATGGGGATGGTAATTAGGGTCAAGTGAAACCAACTTACCTTCTTGATGGGCGATCTGCAAGGCAGTTATGATTGTGTTTCGCGCTGGCTGTCGCGAAAGCGCAAATGCTGACGTGTGGATGATGTGGCTTTGGGCGACTGCTTTCTCAATGGCTGGCGTTAGATTGATTTGATGGTCAACCCCGCGTAGGATGATAAAGTCAGGAGTTTTCGTATGACGAGCGATGATTGATGCTGATGTAGATGCTTTCTTTGATACTTGTACATGGGTTGTATCTACGTTTTTTTGTTGCAGTTGTTCATCGATGAAGCTTCCAAAATCATCTTTTCCTACACAAGTGGCTATTGCCGTCTTTCTTCCAAGACGAGCTATATTCATGGTTAAATTTGTTACTTGACCGCCAATAAACCAATGGAATGCTTTAGCTTTTCGTAAAGATGAAGCCATGTCGGTGGAGATAAAATCAATTAAGGCTTCACCGAGAGCAAAAAAATCATATTTTTGGGGGAATGGGTCTGTGTTTGTGGTCATGTAAGCGCTTACATCGGTGCTAAAAATATTTGTGAAGGAATCAGGGTTGTTGAATGGAAGTGGTTTTAGCTGGGAACTGGGGCTGTAGTGCCCCGGATAATGAGTTTGTTGGGAATACGTAATTCAATCGGTTCGCTTGGAGGATCTTCGATTACTTGGAGGAGTAATTCGGCTGCTTGGGTGCCAGATTCAAAAAGCGGTTGTTCAATTGTGGTTAGGTTAACGTATTCTGCATCGCGAATGCCGTCATATCCAACGATGGATAATTCTTTGGGTACCTCGACGCCAAGTTTTTGGGCTGCATCGATAACCCCAATGGCTTGCGTGTCGCTGGCTGCAAAAATAGCTGTCGGTGGCGAGGGGAGCTGTAATAGTTCGATGGCTATCTTTTGAGCTTCTTCACGGCCATGTTCGCCTTGCTTGTGGAATTGGGATTGGAAGGGGATATTGGATTCTTCGAGAGCTTTTCTGTAGCCTTGATAACGTTTGCGCATTGATGAGAAGCCCATGGGATTCTCCATATAGTCGCTGACAAAGGCTATTTTTTGATGTCCTAACTCGATTAGGTGTTTTGTGGCCAGATAGCCCCCTTTGGTATCATCTAAGATCATCCGATGAAGTCCAGGATGATAGGCATCCATCAAAATTGTTGGAATGCCTTCGGTTAAGATCCGTTTTGCTTGGTCTTTGGTAGGGGGAACTGAAATGAGCATTAAACCATCGGCGCGAGATTTTCGGCTAAGCTCGTTCATGCGGGCTTCTCTTTTTTCTGGTGTACCAACACTAAAGGGTACTAAATCATATTTTGTTTCATCTAGCGCATGTTGTACACCCCGCAGACGTTCGACCAGGGAAGGCAAAGTTAAGAAGGGCAACACAATCGCGATAATATGTGTGCGCCCCAACGATAAACGTCGCGCGATAGGATTAGGGGAATAATCCAACTCAGCACAGGCATCTAGAACCCTTTTCCGTGTTTTCTCCCTGACCTTGTCGGTGTTATTCAAAACACGTGAGACTGTGGCTGTACTAACCTTGGCGAGTTTGGCGACATCGTCAATTTTAGCTGGGGACATAAGGATTTACCGAAAGGAATGGTGTGGTTAGCAGTACTTAAAATGTAAGCGCTTACATCGTAGCATAGAGTAAATCCTGTGTCAATACCCCCTTCCTCCCCGAAATTGGGGAGGAAGGGGGTATAGGGGATGGTGGGGTTGAAACTTGGATGACAGCTCTTACGCGCACACTTTGGTGGAATTGGTGTTTTCAAATTCAGTTTAATCTCATATAATCGTAACTTGGTATAATATGCATTTACTTGTGGGCAGAGTGTTTTGATTGAGGCCTGTAGCTGTCTACAGGGTTGGTAAGATTTTTCTGGTTCATCCATTGTGTAACACTTTCTGGAGATGAGTATATAGATAACCATGGCTAAAAAAGATAAACGAATGAGGCAGCGAGCGGCTGCTTTGCGCCTCAATGGCCTAAAAGCGCTCAAACGCGGCGATTACGATGAAGCTCTTGACATATGGGAGGGTATCGAACCGCAAAACTTGCAGCCCTCCGAGGGGATTGTTGAAGCGCATTTTCGAAGGGGGCTTAAAAGGTTGTACGGGCCAAATGCTGACGACGAGGCTGGTATGGAGGACCTCAAGTTGGCCTTTGACCTGCAACCCGAAGACCCTGTATATGCCTATCATGTTGGCCTTGCCTGCCACCATCTCGGCGAGTTGGAAGAAGCCTTGCGGGCATACCAGGTTGCTCTTCAGGGCCAAGACGATCTCAGGGAACGGGTTGCCTATCCATTGGCCCTCGCCAACCAACAATTGGGGCAAGACCCATCCAAACTGCCGGTATGGGACATGCTGAACGTGACCGAACACGCCATGTTAGAGCAAATCGGCGCGTTCTCGCGCCGTCCTTATACCATATCCTCCCAGGCGCCAATTCTGTGGCAGGGTATCGCCGCGCTTGATCAGGGGGAGGATGAAAAAGCAGCACAACTGCTTACGCAAGGGATGGAAACCGACTCACAGCCGTCGAAGAATCTAGCGCATTATTACTTGGGAGTGCTTTCAGCTCGACGAGGTGACCTGCAAGACGCCCGAAAGCACTGGACGACAGCCTACGCACAAGGATACCGTTCGCCCCGTTGCGAACATAATTTGGCGCAGGTTTATCACGACATTGCAGAGACTTACCTGGAAAACGATCAACCCCAAGAGGCGCTTGCCGCGGCGGAAGAGGCCAATCGCCATAAAACGCAGAATAGTCTGGACGAATTGCTTTCCCAGGTTCACCAGCGCTTGGCCTTTCAGGTTGCTAAAGCGGGACAATGGCAAGAGGCCGAAACGCATTGGAAAAAAGCGTATCAGATAGAGGATGGTAACTTTCGGCTGATCTTCAACCTGGCGCTGGCCTACGAGAAAGATGGGCGTTTCATCGAGGCCGGGGAAGCCTGGCGCGAGGCTTTGCGCAGACGACCCCGGAGGGATGATGACCCGGATGCCCTCACGGATGAAGAGGTGGCTCAAATCTGGAAGCGTGCCGCGGAAGCCTATCAAAAAGCGGGAGATTTGGATGAGTCCATTTATGTGTATCGCCAGGCGGTCAAATATAACCCAGACAACCTGGCTACTCGTCACCAACTCGCCGCTGGGCTTGCCGAGGCGGGCCGCCTTGAAGCTGCCGAGAACGAGTATGATCGCATTCTCGACCGTGATTCAAATGATGTAGAAGCCCATCTTCGCCGCGGGGAGTTGGCTGTCTCCAGCCAGTCTTGGTGGCGCCGGGGCAATCCTACCCGCTATTGGGAACGAGTTTTGGCAATAGAACCCGATCATGACGAGGCGCGCCAATTGTTGGCCGATTATTATATCGATCTGGCCGAGAGTCGCTTTGCGAGCTCTTCACTCCAGGATATTCTAGAGAAGTACCAAACAGCTTTGGAGTATCAACCCGATAGCAGCAGAGCGCTGACTGGCCTGGCGCACTATCACTTGCAAGCGGATGACTTGGAACAAGCCCAGGAGTATCTGGATCGGGCCTTGGCGAACGCCTCCGATGACCTGATCATTTACGATGATGTCATCACCGTCTGGCTGCAAAACGACAAGCCGGAGCAGGCCTGGCAAGTGATGGAGCAAGCCGAGGCGCAAATCGAGAATATTCCCTTTCAGTTTTATCTGGACCAGGGGGGGTATTGCTTATACCGTAACGACGCAGACATGGCCAGGCCCTGGTTGCAAAGGGCTGAAGAATTGGCGCCCAAAGGATATCCAATCCTTGTAGAAATTGCTCAGATGGCAGTCCTTGAAGACGAGCTGGAGATTGGCAAGGAATATCTTGATAGAGCCTGGAAAGCCAACCGACACGTGATGGATGTACATCTCGTCTTGGGTATCTATTACGCAAAGGTAGATAATATCAAGCGGGCGAGACAGCATTGGCAGCAGGCAGAACAGATAGCTCGCAGAAGACGTGACATCGATATGCTTAAGCGCATCGAGGTGACCAGAATGAGATTTGATTCAGACAGTGGATTGTTAGATTTGTTGATGAACGAGTTTCCCGATGGGCTTCCCGATCTACCTGATTTCTTTTCGTAACAGAGGTAAAAAGTGATCTCAGCCAGTGAAAATGATTCATCCAAGAAAGATGGACGGATACCTCGCGGCGGTGGACGCCCTTCCGATTTAACCAGCAGCGACCCTTACATCGTGTTGGGCTTGAAGCGCGGGGCATCTTCAAGCCAGGTCAAACGGGCTTACTTTGCTATGGTGCGAGAATATCCCCCGGAGCAAAACCCGGAGGCGTTCAAGATTATTCGAGCAGCTTACGAAAAACTTCGAACCGGTAAGGCCAAGGCTGAAACCGATCTGTTCTTGTTCCGGCCTCCCTATCCTTGGGAAGCTCGCAAGCGCAAACAGAACTATGATCTTGAGGTGCATGCTGAAGATGTCTTCAAACTCTTGGAACAACATGGTGATTTGGGGCGGACGGACTTCAATCAGGATTTTCGCGGGGTTCCGCTATGAGCAACCGGCGTCAGGTTTGGGAGACTCTGGCCCGCTTGTTAACACGACTTGAAGAAGGGTTAAGCAGCGGTGAAAGTCCACAGGCCATGTCGGCAGAAGTCGAAGGATTGGCCCAACAAGTCCGCAAGTTGGGAAAGGAACAATTCAAAGCCAACACACTCTCGGAGAAGCAAGTCTTGGAATTGCAGCAGGCTCTGGACGCACTTCAGACGACCAAACATCAAGGCGAGAAAACATTGGATGCACTGCTTGAAGAGCGCGCCGCGTTGATCCAACAGCAGTTTTTGGAGGCCTTGCTCCCGGCCCTGGATAGTGTCGAAAACGCCATCGCCAGCGGAGAAAAATATCTGGCTATCCGCGATAAAGCGGCCCAAGCGAATCATATCGATGAAAAACGCGGTATTCTTGTCTCTCCGGCTGATAGAACGATGCTGGCCGGATGGTTGGATGGTTTAAACATCGTGCGAGAGCGGCTGTTGGAAATCCTTGAGGCTGGCGGGGTGACGCCCATTCCCACGGTTGGCCATCCTTTTGACCCCTACCTGCACGTAGTCGTCGAGCGTACCTCGGATGCGCCCAAAGGAACCCAGCCCAATACAATTGTCGCCGAAGAACGCCGCGGTTACCGGAACGACGCCGGCGTCTTGCGATTTGCTGATGTAATTGTCTACAAGCCATAGCTTGAGCGGCTGAAGACAGATGAATTCATTCGGCAGCAAAGATGATGACCACAAAAAACAGTAGAATTAACAAAAATATTGAGAACACTTAGAAAAGGTTTAAAGGAAAAATGAAGAATACTTCAATTGTTGGAATTGACTTGGGAACGACAAATTCAGGGGTTTCTGTTGTAAAAAATGGTGCACCTGAAATGCTCCTGAACGGAGAAGAGCGCATCATTCCCTCTGTGGTGGGATATTCCAGCGATCACAAATGGCTGGTTGGAACCCCGGCGCGTAACCAATATATCCTGGCGCCAGAGAATACGGTCCAGTCGATCAAGCGCCAGATGGGTACGGATGCTCGGGTAACATTGGCAGGTAAGGAGTTTACTCCGCAAGAGATTTCTAGTTTTATACTGCGCGAATTGAAAGAAATCGCAGAACGAAACTTGGGACACGAAGTCACCGATGCGGTCATCACCGTGCCTGCTTACTTCTCCGATGCTGCTCGCCAGGCCACCCAAGATGCCGGCCGGATCGCCGGGTTCAACGTGCGGCGGATTATCAACGAACCCACTGCGGCAGCTTTGGCCTACGGGCTAAACCAGATCGAGGATATCATGGTGCTTGTCTACGACCTGGGCGGGGGCACCTTCGATGCATCTTTGGTTGAATTGATGGAGGGTGTCGTTGATGTCCGGGCCAGCCATGGCAATACCCAATTAGGCGGCGATGACTTCGACCGGTTGCTTGCCGAACATCTTGCAGACCACTTTCAAGAAGAACATCAGGTCGATTTACGCCAAGATCGACGGGCATGGGCGCGTCTAATCCGGGCTGCTGAGGCGGCTAAAATTGAACTTTCCTCCCATCCTTTCGCGTGGGTCAAGGAAGAGTACCTGGTTGAAAAGAACAATGTACCTCTGCACCTTGAAGTTGAGATTGACCGGCAAACCTTTGAGGGGCTGATTTTTGATTTGTTGACCCAAACGCTTGAATCGATCGATCAAGTCTTGGCTGATGCCCAGGTTACTGCCGAGGAAATCGACCAGGTTTTGCTCGTCGGCGGATCAACGCGCGTTCCCTTGGTGCGGGAGTTGATCGAGCATCATCTGGATATTGAGCCTCAAGTGTTGATCAACCCTGAAGAAGCCGTCGCACTGGGCGCCGGTGTTCAAGCGGCTATCATCGAGGGGAAACCGATCGATGCCATTTTGGTCGATGTAACCCCGCATTCTTTGGGTATCGCTGTCGCGGAAACTCGTTTAGGCCGTATGGTCACTGACCGTTATAAACGTTTGATCCATCGCAACACGACCATCCCGGTCACGGAGGAGGAAGTTTTTTATACGCTTTTTCCCGATCAAGATACGGTCAAAATTGAGGTTTATCAGGGAGAGAGCCTAACGGCGTCGAAAAATACACTTCTGGGGGATTTTCTGATCACCGACCTGAAGCCTAAAAATCCTGGTGATCTTGCCGCAGTTACCGTACAGTTCGATCTGGATGTAAACGGCATGCTTACCGTCACCGCCCGTGACCGGGAGACGGGGCACGCCGAAAACATCACCGTCGAGGCATCCCCCATGCGGTTGAGCGAAAAGGAGCTTTTAGAGGCCAAGCAGAGAATGTCTCAGACAGCGGCCGACACTTCGACTGAAGATGTTTTCGCCAAACGGGCTGAGGCGCTTTTGGAGACAGGCGACTTGACCGCCGAACAGCAAGATCAGGTGCGCACCTTGCTTGCTGACATTCAAGCTGCTGAGACGAGTGGCGACGCCTCCCGGCGGGAAGAATTGCAGGATACCTTGTTGGAGTTGCTATTCGATCTTGAAGATTGACATCATCTCTCTTGTTGATCCTGCCAAGACTCTCCCCCCTTGCTGGCCTGGATGACCAGGTCGATGAACAAGGCCGCCACCAGGAATACATCGGCGCGGGCACGATGGGTTTCCAGCCCCGGGTGGAGGTCGACGAGCCGCTCAGCCAGTCGGAGGGTTAGCCGCGGCTGCTCGTCTTGCTGGCAGAGGAGGATTCTGGAACCGCGGTCGCTGAAGGGCACCCGGCTGATGTCGATGCGGTTGCGCAAGGTGTCAAGGGGGTTGTTCAAGGTTGATGTCCAATCTAGTTGGTCTGCCATTATTGGAGCGGTGGCTCGAAACGGTAGCCGATGCCCCGTTCTGTCAGCAAGTACTCGGGATTGTTGGGGTTGTTTTCGATTTTTTGGCGCAAATGGCCCATATATACGCGTAAATATTCGGTTTCCTCGCCGTACTCTGGTCCCCATACGTTTTTGAGGAGGGCTTCATGGGGAAGCACCTTGCCGGCATGTTCCATCATGAAGACGAGCAAGTCGAATTCGGTCGGAGACAGATTGACCTTTTTGCCTCCGATGGTGACTTCGTGGCGGGCTAGATCGACGCTGATTTCCCCGTGAATGATGCGCCCTTCCCGGATGGGCGTCTCTGTCCAGCTTGCCCGCCGAATGACCGCTTTGACCCGGGCCAGCAGTTCGCCCACGCCAAAGGGTTTGGTCAGATAGTCGTCGGCGCCAAGCTTGAAGGCGCGTATTTTGTCGCTTTCGTCATCCAGGGCAGTCAGAATGACGATCGGGACGGTGGATTGTTGCCGGATGCGGCGAGTGGTTTCAATGCCGTCTAAACGCGGCATCATCAGGTCGAGGATGACCAGATCGATGTTTTGGCTGTTGAAGATCGAGAGCGCGTCGATGCCGTTGCTGGCCGTCACAACGCCAAAATTGCGCACTTCTAAGTTTCGGCGCACAAAGTCGCGGATGGTTTTTTCGTCGTCGACAACGAGAACGATTGGATTACTCATGATGAAGCCTTTTCAGCTTGATTCGGTAGAGAGATAACAAAGCACGCTCCCTGTTCTTTGGGTTCGAGCCAGATTTCTCCACCATGTGCTTCGATAAACCCTTGGCAGATGGCTAGACCCAAGCCTGATCCCGGAACCGAATTGTTGATGTTGGCCTTGTTGTCAATTTGGTAGAAGCTGTTGAAAATATTTTGCTGTTCGCTCTTAGGAATGCCAGGCCCTTTGTCTTTTACTTGGATGAATATGTTTTCCGGGTCAAAGGATGCCCCTATGAAAACGGGCGATTCATCTCCGGCGTATTTGGTCGCGTTTTCGATCAAGTTGCACAGCACAACTTCCATCCGGCGGACGTCGACTTGTAGGAGAGGAAAATCGGTGGGAATGTCGATGTGGATTTGGTCCACTGATGGCTTGGGATTGGCTCTGTGAACGGCGCGTTGGAGCAGGTCTTCTAGGTGGGTCGATTGGCGTTTCACGTCCAGGCTGCCTGCTTCGATGCGGGAAAGGTCGAGCAAGTCACTGACGAGTTTGCTCAGTTGGCTGGATTCGTCCGAAATGATTTGGAGAAATTCTTGCTGAGATTTGTGATCCCACTCGACATCATCAGCCAGCAGCGTTGTGGCATACCCTTTGATCGAAGCCAAGGGTGTGCGTAGTTCGTGCGATACCGTCGCGATCAGGTTTGATTTCATCCGGTCCAATTCGTGGTAGGCGGTGATGTCGTGGAAAAGTTGTCCCTTGCCGATGGTGACGTCGTGTGCATCGGTGACATTGAAAGTATGCAAGCGAAGGTGAATTTCTTGACCTTGATGATCCAGTGAAATCTCTACCTCATGTCCGCCATCTTGTTCTAGCGTGTTATAAATTTTTTCAGCTTCTTGTTGGGGTTGGTTTGTCTTGGTGATAATACGATCAAAAACCTTGTTGATTTTAGCAGCGGTGATTTCGTGGGGTTGAAATCCTGTTAATTCGCTGATACGGCGGTTGGCATAGATGATATGCCCGTCGGGCCCCTCCAAGATGATTCCGTCGTTGATGGATTGAATCAAAGCCTCGAGACGGCGGGTTTGTTCCTGTAATCGCATGTCACTGCGACTGTACAGGACGGCATTTTCAATGGCCATCGTGGCGTGATTAGCAAAATTGGAAAGTAAAGTCAGTTCTTGTTCGTTGAAGACATGTGGTTCGGGCCGGAAAATCAACAGTGCTGAGGGAGGCGCATAGTATGTTGTTAGCGGGATGGCAAGAATAGATCGGTATCCGGCGATTTGAGCGCGCGAGCGAAGGTGCTTGAAATCTAGACTTTTGTGAAGATCACTGACCTGGAAGGGTTCTCCCGTCCGAATGGCTTGGTTTGTCACCGAGTAGGTTTCCCCCGCATCAATGGCAATACCATCGGCGTATTGTTGGGAAAGCCCCCGGCTGGCTTGGGCGTAATAGAACCCTTTTTGTTCGTTCAAGACGACGATGGCGCTCATTTTCACGTCCAGAAGATGTTCCACTTGTTCGAGAATACGATTAAGAACAGTTTCGCGATCTAACGTTGAGACAACCGAGGCACTGGTATGTAGCAATGTGGATAACTCGTTAAACCTGGCTTTGATGGCCTCTTCCATACGCACGAGGCTGTGGGCAAGACGGCCCATTTGATCGGTGCGGGTGGTCAGGTCTGTGAGTGCTTCTTTCTCTGTCGGCGTCGTCGATTCGGCTTGTCCGATGGTGTGGCTATAATCGGTCATCAAGCCTAACGGCTTTATGACCAATTGGGTTAGGCGGGTCCAGAAGAATATCCCCATGGTGATGAAAAGAACGACTGCGACCAGCGCGCCGCGGAAAAACGTGCGCGGGGTGGCAAAAGCTTTTGCGGTCGGACGACTGGCGATAACGCCCCATCCGGCGCTGGAAATCGGCACGTAACTGTAGAGTCGTTCGGTGTCATGTTGATCTTTGCTGATGGTCGTATCTGCAATGCCGAGCAGGACGGTCTCGGTGATCGTGGCCAAGTTTTCGGGGATCTCGGTAAGGAGTTGTTCCGGGTTAGGATGGGCGACAATTTGATTGCCGGAATCAATGATTGTGACTTCAAAACCTTCCTCCGGACCATATTCTTGGGAGATTCTAACCAGGTTTTGACTGAACGCTTCCAGCTCGATATCCGCGGCCACTACGCCGAGAAAACGGGCGTTTCTATCCCACAAGGGCATCACGGCTGTAGCAACGGGATGGCCCGTCGTGGTGGAGATATGTCCCTTGGACATGAGCGGTTTGGTCGTCAGTTGGGCGCGTTGAAAATAGTCTGTCTGAGAAAAATCGTTGCCAATTGTGGCTGGAGGCCCTTCGGGGTAATGAAAACTCATCCATCCCTGAGAATCTAGCCGATAAACCAGATCGGTTTCGGGTCGCGAGTGCATGACGGTGCTGAAGAGAATTTCCATTTCATCGATGTCTGATTCAAGCACAGCCGAGTAGGATTTTAGCCCGCGAGTGGTTTTCATGGCATTGCGCATGGAAAGATCAGTTGCCTGAGCGATCGAGCGGGCCAAAGCCAGGTCTGCCGCTTTGACGTTGTCTTTCAAGCGCATTTGGGTACTATTGGCAACCAACAGGATAGCAATGACGAAAGGTCCCATGAAGAGGATATAAAGGGTCATCAAGGTGAACCCTAAATCGTCTTGGAAGAGGCGTCTTTTCATATGTTGATTTCGGTTATTCTCCTATAATCCAGGTGATCGAGTGAGCGCCTGCGTAGGCGAATAGAATCATTTTGAGGGTCACGCCGATCCACACGGCCAAGAGAAATTTGGGCATGGCCATCTTGAGCGCGCCTGCCGCCACACCGGCGACGTCGAAGGTGGGATTCGGTATTGAAGCCAAAAAGAGGATCGTCAGAAAACCATTCTTTTGGACCCATCTGGTCAGCCGTTCGTATAGTTTGGCCCGTTCGATGATCGCCTGGCCACTGAACCCGGCCAGATAGCCCGATAACTCTCCCAGCGCGCCGCCTGCACCCGCGGCGATCCCTACGAAAACGGGGTTGAAGACGGCTCCCATGGCAAAAACGACCGCGATGCCCGGCGCTGGCAGGAAGACAGTCGCGTTGGTCAGCAGGGCAATCAGAAAAATGCCCGGGTATCCGTAGACGGCTAATTGATCAGCGCGGTCTCTGATCGTGTAAACGAAGACCGTGATGGCAATCACCAGGGTGAGGGCGAGCAGCCGGACGAGGGTCAGCCAGCGGCCTTCTAGTTTCATGGACTGCCTTCCTGGTTGTCGGTTTTGGGGAGCAAGCCTTCAATCCGGGCGATGATCATATCCATGGCGACGGCGTTGAAGCCTCCCTCGGGGATGATGATGTCAGCATACCGTTTGGAGGGCTCGACAAACTCGAGATGCATCGGGCGCACGGTGGTCAGATATTGCTTGATCACCGATTGAGTTGTCCGGCCGCGTTCGGAAATGTCGCGTTGCAATCGCCTGATGAAGCGAATGTCGGGATCGGTGTCGACATAGATCTTGACATCGAACATCTCGCGCAGATCGGGTTCGGCAAAGATGAGAATACCTTCCACAAAAATGACGCTGCGCGCTTGAATCGGAGTACTTTTCGAGGTGCGGGTGTGGGTTTTAAAATCGTAAATGGGCAATTCGATCGTCTGCCATTGTTTGAGCTGATGGATATGCTCGATTAGAAGCGAGGTTTCCAACGAGTCGGGATGGTCGAAATTGATCTTGGCGCGTTTTTGTCTGGGAAGGTGGCTCAAATCCCGGTAATATGCGTCATGAGGCAGATAGGCAATTTTCTCTTTGCCGACCTTGTCGAGGATCACGTCGGCGACGGTCGTTTTTCCCGACCCGGTGCCGCCCGCAATGCCAATCACAAGGGGGGGTGGTTTTGTCGCTTTGGGCATACGAGAATTATACTGGAAGTTGGCGAAGTTTTCGACGCGAAAAGAGCCACCGATGGGAATCGAACCCATAACCTATCGCTTACGAAGCGATTGCTCTACCATTGAGCTACGGTGGCGCAGGCGAAATTATACCAAGGGAATCTGAAGATGTGCAAGCAATTTTTCAGATTTGGAATTCACCATCCTTGTAAAGCAACTCGCCATCCACGCGGATTTCGCTGTCTTCTTTGATGTCGCAGATGAAATCCCAGTGGATGCTGGACTTGTTCTTGCTGCCGGTTTCGGGGTAGCCTGCTCCAACGGCCATGTGGAAAGAGCCGCCGATTTTCTCGTCGAAGAGAATGCTCTTGGTGAATTGCTGGATGCCGTAATTGGTGCCAATAGCAAACTCCCCCAGATAACGGGAACCTTCATCGCTGTCCAATTGGGTGATCAAATAGTCTTCGTTTTTATCGGCGCTGGCTTTGACCACTTTGCCATCTTCGAATTCGAACCGGACGCCATCAACCTCGCGTCCCTTGCGAATGGCCGGATACGTGAATTCCACCCAGCCATTGGCGGAATCCTCGACCGGGCCGGTGAAAACCTCGCCGCTGGGCATGTTCGCCTTGCCGTCCGAATTGATAAACGTTCGCCCTTCAATCGAGAGAGTCAAGTCGGCGTTGGGGCTTTTAATAGCCACTGTTTTCTTGCCTTTCAGCCAGTTGACGATTTTTTCCTGCTCGTCGTGAATCTTCTGCCATTCGGCGATGGGGTCGTCTTTGTCTGCAAACACGGCGCCATAGACGAAATCCTCGAATTCGCGCAAGCTCATATCGGCTTCTTGGGCGTAAGCTGGGCAAGGGAATTGGGTTAGAACCCAGCGAAGGTCTTCCGTCGCCGAGCGCTGCATGAACGTTTCGGTCAATTCTCGTTGGGCGACGGCTTGGATGCGCTCTTTTTCGGGGTCGATTCCGGTCAGGTTGCGAGTGTTGGTGGTTGCCCTAACCCTGATGAAAATGTCAGCATCGTTGTAGAGCTTATCTACGACGGGCGATATCCATTTGAGCTGTTCCTCGCTGGCCTCGCTCATGAAGGCCTCGGTGATGCCAGCGCTGCGAAGTTGTGTGGTGACATTACCGCCGGCCTCAACGGCAGCGCGGACCACTTCGGTCACAAGCGGTTCCGAAATGACGTCTCCGCGCACAAATACCCAATCGCCGGGTTGAACTTCGGTGGAGTAATTGACCAATAGGTTGGCAAGTTTGGTTAATCGAGCGTCAGGCATATCATGTCCTCTTTCTTGTGATGTCAATAGGGCGGCGCATGTCGACCGAAGGTTTAACATCATTCTTATAATCGACGAGCGGATTATAACACGAAATCGGGTATACTATCTTTTGCTCACATTCGGTAAATTCACCTCTGTTAGGATCAATTCTTTTATGAATCAAAGCGAGATCCGAGAAAAACTGCTTCAACCCCTGCGTCCCCTGCTCCTTTTGGACGCGGTTCTGATGTATACGCTTGGCTTGGGGATTGCCGATTATTTGGGCACGATCATCGATTGGAATGTGGCCCTTTTGGGCCTCATCTGGGTGATCGCCTTGCAAATCGGGGCTGGCTATTTATTCACCTATTTTCAGGATGATCGTTTTGGCGTCAGGAACCCGGGACAGAATCTGGTCGAGCAGACTCCCTTGTGGGTTGGTCTCGCCTTTTTAGCTGTTCTTGCTTCTATTGCCATCCCGTTGATTGCGGCTGGCAGCTTGGATGTTGTCACCTGGACGCTGATGCTCCTGTTGCTGATCGGAGCGTTGACCAGTGCTGTCCCTCCGTTGCAATTGGCGCGCAGTTCTTTTCGCGAACTAATCTTGTCCATTGGTTACACCACGTTGATCCCCGCACTGGCCTTTTCACTCCAGGCAGATGGCTTGCACCGCCTCGTGTCGATGAGCACATTCCCGCTGACTCTGCTTCATTTTGCCATGCTCCTGACAGGCCGATTCCCAGAGTTTGCCCGCGATCAAAAACGCGAGAATCCAACCTTGCTGGTCCGACTCGGCTGGCAACGCGGCATGCGCTGGATTAACCTGTTGATTTTGTTGGCCTATTTCTTCCTTGGCATGGCCCTGCTGATGGGATTGCCGACCAACATTGCCATGCCCGCCTTTTTGGCCTTGCCATTGGGCCTGCTCCAAATCTGGTACCTGACTCGCATTGCTGCGGGCGCAAAGCCCCATTGGAAACTGCTGCGTTGGTTGTCCATCTCCGTGTACAGCCTGACCGCCTACTTGCTTGCCTTGACCTTCTGGATTCGCTAACCTCACCACTTTCAACTTGCACACTTTCAACTTGCACCTATGCCTGAATTCCTCAACTTGCTCCCCCCACAAGATGCCCTGGCGAAACTGCTCGCCCACCTGCCCGTGAAGGTCGAATCCGAGCGGGTCGAGAGCCGGTCCGCTTTGGGGCGGGTGACCGCCGCGCCTGTGCAGGCCCCTCACCCCTTACCCGAATTTGCGCGCACCACGGTCGATGGCTACGCTGTTCGAGCTGCTGATACCCACGGTGCCAGCGAAAGCTTACCGGCTTATTTAAAATTGGTTGGCGAGGTTTCCATGGGCGCCAGCCCTGACATGACCCTGGAATCCGGGCAGTGTGCCCTGATCCACACCGGCGGGATGCTGCCCGATGGCACTGACGCGGCGGTCATGCTCGAATACACTCAACCGGCTCGTTCCGGCGAAATCGAGATTCTCCGCGCCGCGGCCGTGGGCGAAAACGTGATCGAAATCGGTGAAGATGTCCACAAAGGCGCTGAAGTCATCCCGGCGGGGCGAAAATTGCGCCCGGCCGAGATCGGCGGCTTGATGGCGCTGGGCATCATGCAGGTGGACGTTGCCCGCAAACCGCGCCTTGGCATCATCTCCAGCGGCGATGAGGTGATTCCGCCCGGTCAGCGGCCCGCGCCAGGCCAAGTTCGCGATATCAATTCCTACACTTTGAGTGCCGCGGTGGAAGCTGCCGGCGGCACGGCGGTGATGTATGGCATCGTCGCCGACACCCGCGCGGCCATGTATGAAGTCGCTTCGCGAGCTAAAAAGGAGTGCGACTTGGTCGTCGTCACGGCCGGTTCTTCGGCCAGCGCCCGCGACCTGACCTCTGAAATCCTGAATCAGTTGGGGCAACCGGGCGTGTTGGTTCACGGCGTCAATACGCGCCCGGGCAAACCGACCATTTTGGCCGTTTGCGACGGCGTCGCCATGATCGGGCTGCCGGGCAACCCGGTCAGCGCGTTGGTCAACATCCGCTTGTTTGTCCTGCCCATCCTGCGGGCTTTGCTGGGAGAAGAATCCCGCCCCCAGGCCACGCTCCCGGCTGAACTGGCCGTCAATCTGGCGTCTCAATCGGGGCGTGAAGACTGGGTCCCGGTAGTGTTGAAGTCCGGGCCCGGAGGCTACCAGGCTGAACCGATCTTTGGCAAGAGCAACCTGATTTTCATCCTCGCCCGCGCCGATGGCTTGGTGCGCATCCCCGCCGATGCGACCGGGCTCTCGGCCGGTGAGCGCATTGAGGTAGTTTTGACCTGACCGGCGATGCCTTTTACGCTGGAGTTGCTCCCCGCCAGTTTTATGATCTGCCGGCTGTCCGCCGACGCTCCCTATCCCGTTTGGGCGCGTGGGGAGAATCTGTTAGCCTTGATTCGCACCACCGACGAGCTTTCGATTGTGTGTGAAGGGACGAAGGACCTTCCCGATGGTGTTCGTGTCGAAGATGGCTGGTGCGCCCTCAAAGTGCGAGGCCCGCTGGACTTCTCCTTGGTGGGCGTGTTCGCCGATCTGGCCGGAACCTTGGCCCAAGCGGGGGTGAGCATTTTCGCTCTCTCCACCTTCGACACCGATTACTTGCTGGTCAAATCTGCCGATCTGCCCGCCGCCCTCGACGCGTTGAAACGGGCAGGCCATCAGATTGATTCGCCAAGCTCGTGATACAATCCCGTTGATAATTCGCACATTGCACCTCGCACATAGAACTTCACACTTATGACCGTATACCTTCACGACATTCCCCTACCCGAAGCGAAACAACGGCTCCTCTCCGCGCTCGAAGAAGCCGGGCTTGACGGCGTATTGGGCCTGGAAGCGATCCCCTTGGATGAAAACGCGCTTGGCCGCGTGCTGGCCGAGCCGATCTGGGCAAAGATCTCTTCCCCGCATTACCATGCCTCGGCCATGGATGGCTTTGCCGTCCGCGCTGCCGATACCGAGGGCGCCCTGCCGACCGCGCCGGTCTTGCTCTCCTACGAGACCGAAACCGTCTATGTCGATACCGGCGACCCCTTGCCGTCCTGGGCCAACGCCGTCATTCCAATTGAAAACATCGAACCATTAGATGTTGATGGTGAGATTTCGTCGCAGGCTCGGCGCCCGGATGCCATTCGCATCCGGGCCGCGGCTGCTCCCTGGCAGCACATCCGCCCGATGGGTGAGGACATGGTCGCCACCCAACTTGTCCTTCCGGCCGGGCACAGCTTGCGTCCCCCCGATTTGGGCGCCATTGCCGGCTGCGGTCACGATCGGGTCAACGTGGCCCGGCGCCCCAAGGTGGCGGTGATCCCGACCGGCTCTGAACTGGTGCCCGTGGGCGCCTCGGTTGAACGCGGCGACATCATCGAATACAACTCGATGGTGTTGGCTGCCCAGGTCAAGGCCTGGGGTGGGGAAGCGACACGGTACGAGATTGTGCCGGATGAGTTCGAAGCCATTCGCGACCGCGTTGCTGAGGCGGCCCAGGAGCATGATCTCATTTTGCTCAATGCCGGTTCATCGGCAGGCTCGGAAGATTATTCGGCCGAGGTGGTTAAGGCGTTGGGACAATTGCTCGTTCACGGCATTGCCGTTCGCCCCGGTCATCCTGTCATTCTCGGCATGGTTCAGCGACCGAAGGCCGGCGATGGGGGCGAATCTGCCTCCGTCCCCGGTCCCCGGTCCTCGGTCCCCATAATCGGCGTGCCTGGCTATCCTGTTTCGACGGCGCTGACGGGTGAGATTTTCGTCGAGCCGCTGCTTGCCCGTTGGCTGGGCCGCCGACCGGCTGAGCCGTTGGAGATGGAGGCTACCCTGACCCGCAAGCTGGTTTCCCCGGCTGGCGATGATGATTATATCCGCGTCGCGGTTGGCAAGGTGGGCGAACGCACGTTGGCCGCACCACTGGCGCGCGGTTCGGGCGTGATCACCTCGTTGGTGCGCGCCGATGGTTTGGTCGTCGCCCCCCGCGGCTCGCAGGGAATGCCCGCTGGCGAGCGCGTCAAGGTGCGTTTGTACCGCTCCCCCAACGAGATCGAGCGCACGATTTTCGTGATCGGCTCGCATGATATCACCCTGGATGTGCTGATGCAATTTTTGGCTGCCCGTGATCGTCGCGTGGCTTCGGCCAACGTGGGCAGCATCGGTGGCTTGGTGGCGCTGCGCCGCGGCGAAGCGCATCTGGCCGGAGCCCATTTGCTGGACCCGGACACAGGCGACTATAATCTGCCTTACCTTCGCAAGTATCTGCCCGACACGGCCGTGCGGGTGATCTCATTGGTGGGACGGCAACAAGGTTTGCTGGTGCCGAAGGACAACCCCAAGGGAATCCAACGCTTGGGAAACCTGACCAACCCCGAGGTGAGATTCGTGAATCGGCAACGGGGGGCGGGAACCCGCCTCTTGTTGGATTATCATCTTGAACAGGATGATCTCTCCCCCCAAGAAATCCAAGGATATCAACATGAGGAATATACTCATTTGAATGTTGCCGCCGCGGTTGCATCCGGGCGCGCTGATTGCGGCTTGGGTATTGCTGCCGCAGCCCACGCTTTGGATTTGGATTTCGTGCCCCTCTTTCAAGAAAGATATGATTTAATTATCCCCAGGGAGTTTGCGGACGGAGAGTTGTTAGCGCCGCTGATGGGCGTGTTGGAAGACCCCGATTTTCGAGCTATGGTGGCCTGCTTGCCCGGCTATGATCTCGAGCCGATGGGCAAGGTCGTGGCAGAAATGGAGTGAACGATGTCGCCTCCGTCGCTGGTGATGAACCCGTAGCCCTTATTGGCGTCAAACCATTTTACAATGCCTGCTTCCTGCTCCGCCACTGTGATTTCGTCCTTTCGTCAGAAGATTTTTACTCTCGTTCCGAAGCCGCGTTTCTCCCAGATGTGGGCTTCGGTTTCCGGCCGGGTCCAACGGAAAAGCCACTTTGCATCTGCCACCGTCATATTGACGCACCCATGACTCATCTTGTAGCCAAAGTTGTGATGCCAATAGGTGCCGTGGAAGGCCGCTCCCGTCTCATGAAAGAAGCAGACCCAGGGAACGCCGGGCAATTCGTAGGCGTCGATCGCGGCGGTCATTTTTCCGTCGCCCATGTGCTTGGAAGGCATCTTGACATCGATGGTGAAATCCCCTCTGGGGGTCGCGGTTGGGATTCCGTCCGGATTTGCGGTCATGCCCGGGATGCCCGAAGAGATCAGCGTTTTGAGGACGACTTTGTCGTGCTCGAAGGCGGTCAGGGTTTGATCCTTGATCGATACCTCGATGCGCTTATCTTCCCAGGCCACCTCCGGCGAGATGGGGGCTATTTCTGAGGGTTGGATGATGCGAACATGGGCAGCAGGGACGTGATATTCGACTTTGAGCAACTCATCTTCGAGGCGATACCAGGGCCGGCCGTCTTTGCCTGCTTCCACGCCGGTGACCCAATGAACCGATTGGTAGTATAAACGGTAGAGCGGTACCCATCCGTAGGTGCTGGTCAAGCGATAGGTGCGCGTATAGGGGACGGTGATCTCACCGAGCCAGCCTTCTTCGGGCACATAGGCGCGCGGTTCGTTGATGTGGCGGCCCTCCACCCGCTGTACGTAGGCGCTGTGGACATACCCTCCTGTTACCCGGTACCATAGAGGGGAGTAGGGCAGGTCTTCCGACGCCGTGATCATCTCGAAGATGGGGAAAAGTTGGTCACGAGACAATTTGCCGACTTCTTCGCTGTCGTAGGATGTTTTTCTGTGGATATTGATTTCTTTGATGGCCACCCGCCCAACCGCGAGGACATTTTCGCTGAATCCTTCTCCCTCCGGGAACCAATCCATAGCCATAGAGCCCAGGGCCAGGCCGCTCAATTTTAGAAAGGCGCGTCTTGACAAATGTGTTTTCATAGTGAAGATGTCATTGTTATTGGATGATCACTTCCGTTCCGTAGCCGCGCACATCCCAATCACGGCGATCCTGGACGGGGACTTGATAGGCGGGTGTGACCCAGCGGAAGAGCCATTGGGCATCGGCGTTGCTCAGGTTGATGCAGCCGTGGCTCATCGGCAGGCCGAAGTTGCTGTGCCAGAAGGTGCCATGAAAGGCGACCCCGCTTTCGGGGATGAAGAAGCTGGTCCAGGGCACCCCGGGGAGGATATATTCATCCGGCGCGCCGGATGCCTCCACGCCGCCCATGTGCTTCGACGGAGACTTCGAGCTGATACGGAAACGCCCGCGCGGCGTTTGTCTCCCCTCCGGCACCTCCCGGCCCGGGATCCCCGAAGAGAGACGCGCCCGCCGGACAGGCTGATCGCCCTCGAACGCGGTCAAGATTTGCTCATCCAGCGAGACTTCGATCCGCTTTTCGCTGAAGGGGACATCCGGGGAAAGCGGGGCAATGTCCTCATCGGGAATCGGTTGGACATGCTTGGCAGCGACATAATAGATCAGATAATCGCTCAGTTCCGAGGTGAGTTGATACCAGGGCTGCCCATCCGGGCCTTGACGTACTTCGGTGATCCAGTGCGTGGTTTCATAATAGAGCCGGTAGTTGGGCTGCCATCCGTCCCTGCTCGTGTATTTGTACGCCTGTGTGTAGGGCACGGTCACCTTGGCGAGTTGGCCGCTATCAGGCGCGCTGTCGAGCGGGGCGTTGTAATGGAAGCGGGCGGTCTGTAGGTAAGCACTGTGGATGTAGCCGCCCCAGAGGCGGTACCAGATTGGGTTGTAGCCGGGTCCCTCCGGGCCGGTGAGCTGGTAATAGATATTGAGCAATTCGTCTTGTCGGGTCCAGCGCACGATTCCGCTGTGAAAGCGGGGTTTCTCGTAGATGGCCGCTTGCTGATCGACGGTCACCCGCCCGACCAGCTTGGCCGCGGTTTGGTGCTCGTCGTAGGGAGGGGGAAAGGGATTAAACGCCAAACCCCCCAGCGTCAGGGCGCTGAGTTTGAGAAAATCGCGGCGGGAATATATCGGATTCTTGTTCATACCAGTAAAGTTGTTGCCCCGGATGAGAGCGGGTAAGTCATTGTCCGCTTGTGATTGTACTCAAGGAGTGGCCGGAAAGCAAGTTGGAGCGAATCAGGCGGCGATGAGAAGGCCATTTGGTTAAGGAGCCGTGATTAAATAACTTGCGCATTTGCACTCCAACCCCGCACGGGGATGAATCCCCGTGCTACCAAACAACACCCGATAAATCGGGTTTTGCAGCCGGATTCATCCGGCGTTGTTATGTAGCAGGGTGATTTATCGCCCTGCGGGTGGCGCAAGGAATGGGAAAATTATTTAATCACCATTCCTAAATGTAATCCTGAATCGAATCCAGCCAATTCGTATAGGCATAAGAGTGGTTGGCTTTCAGGCTGGGCGGCTCGCCGATCGAAAAAAGATGCTCAGCGACGGTGATCAAACGGTCGTAATTTTGATCTTCCGGCCCGAAGGCCTCAAGCCCGACGCTCCACCAGGTGGATTCTCGTGCCTCGACGCGGGTCAACTCGAGGCCGCAACCGCAGCCTGGCTCCGTTGATCCGGAAACAGCTTCCACGTTGTCATCTTCGACTTGAAACAGGGCCAGCCAACGCGCCTTCTCTACGCCGACCCAGGATTGGGCGAAAACGTCTGAGTCGCCCAGATCGATATCTGCCGGGTAGGGAAAGCTCCATTTGCGCCAGCCGTCGACGATGCCCCGAACGTGAGGGTGAAATTGCACCCGTCCGTAGAAATGGCGCCGCTCCTTGATCTCGACCAGCCCCTCTCGCAATTTGATCCCGATCCCTCCGGCGCTGGCTTCTAGCAGGTAATAATCTACCCGCAGGGATTGCTCCTCGGCATGGCCGGCCACATGGTTGAACCAGGCCTGAACATCGGGATCAACCTGCCCCTGTTGAAACCAGCGCACCTCCACAGTTGGAAACATGTTCACCTCCAGTTCATGGCCAGGGAATGTCAACCGGGTCCGAGTAGCCGTGTTTTTCGGCGATGCGGAGTTTGCCTCCCGAGGCGGCCGGGCATCCTTCTTGGTCATCCTGTAATGTGATCAACGTCTTATCGGTTTGAATCGCGGTCCAGAAATAGCCGCCATCCTGGCACAGGTAGACTTCCAGCAGATAGCCGCGCCGGTCTCCCTGGGGGACATAATCAGCGGGGTCCCAGGAGATGACCACCTCGTTCCCGTCGCGGGAGGCTTCTACGCCCGTCGGCGGGCTGACGAAGGAGGATTTCGGCAGGGGCACGTCCACCACCGGGACGGTTTCCAGATCGCCCTGGATTTCGAACAGCGAAGCCGCCGACCAGCAATGCCGCGCCAGGTCGGGGGGCTGGACCCATAACCAGGTGCTGAATTGGTTGCGGCCATCGATGGCGACGATGTCATCCTGGTTGATCTCGTCGGAATAGAGATAAGCCTTGCCCGGCCCGTAGCGGCAAAAACCGCGCGCCACCTGGACGATTCCCTGGGGTCCCTCCGGTGTGAGGGTTGGCGTGATCGTGGGACTGGGCGTCAGGCTGGGCGTGATCGTCGCTGTTTCCGTTGGTGTGGCTGTGAAGGTGCTCGTCGCCGTGGGAGTCAGGCTGGGCGTCTGGGTGTGCGTAGGCGTGAGCGTTGATGTTGGTGTCGGCGTCGCCGTAGCGAAAAGGGAGATCGCCGGTAAATGACACCCGCTGATTGTCACGGCGAGCGCAATCAGCAGGAGCATGATTAAGATGGATTGATTGTTGAACTTCATAACGTCGCTTTCTACCAATATTGGGAGGTCTTATTTTGGGAAACCAGGCAAACCTAAAAGCGTCTTCGGGCCTGGCTCCCTGATCGTGTAATGGAATTATACAGGATTAAAACACAAAAGCGCACTTCGGGAGTGCGCGAGTAGGCCGGGTGGGAATCGAACCCACAAGGTATCTCTACCGGAGGATTTTAAGTCCTCTGCGTCTGCCAATTCCGCCACCGGCCCGCAAACATAATTCTACCCGAAGTTAACCTTTAATCAAGGGAAATCGATTCGTTCAAACATACCCCGATCTGTCGTCCAGATCGGCCATTTCACTGATCCCGGCAGCATTGTCTGCGATAGGACCAAAGGTGTCTCCGGCCATGATAATATCCTTCATCTCCTTGATGCCCATCGTCGCTGCGGCAATTGGATAAAGAAGTTTAAGAAAATAATTCGGTAATAGCTTTTCGCGCCATCCGCCAGGCGGTGAACCACCTGGCTACGAAACTAAGCCCCATGAATGGGGCTTTTGCCTCATTTAGCGACGAAAAACCCGATTCATCGGGTGCTGTTTTGTAGCACAGGGACTTCATCCCTGTGCGGGATGGGCACCAACGGTATTACCGGATTAAATTTTAAAAGGCCATAATCCCTTGCAACCCTGCCCCACCAATCAGATAGGCGAGAAGCACAATGAAGCCTATTTCTTGCATGCGCTCAGTACCAGGATCTTGTTTACGAACCCACAGTACAGAGCAGCAATGACAAGTAAGCCAAACACCCCTATTACAGGTATGGCGATCGAAGTGAAGAAATCAAAGTTCATTGTGCATCCTGTTTAGTTGAATGGTGACCGGTTTGGATGAATTATCCTGGAGGGGCTCAGAATGGAGCAATTCTATGAGCAGTTGACTCTTGTGTCAGAGAAAATTGCTCACGGTGTGCCCTCAAATGTTGTCAAGCAAGGTTGTGCCAGCCACCAAGGGCGGCAACGAGGACGTTGCCTAGATCGATGTAGATTGATCTAGCCGACGTACCCCTGCCCAAAGGGCACGCAGAGCGACGGCATGCTTCGCGATCATCGTCGACGTTGTTGACTCTTGTGTCAGAAAAAATTGCTCACGCGAGAATATTAGCGTTTGGTTAAAAGCCCATATGAGACTCTTGACGTTGTCTTTTGGCCTGATTATAGTATTGCTTGGTTTTGATTCCGCATATTTCAAACAAATACAGGCAATGCGCCTTTGGTATCATGCCCTCGCCAGTGGCGCGTGTGCAAAGCACACCCAGCGATCGAGGCAACTATGAAGGTTGAAGTTGATCTAAACAGGAGTTGATATGATTCAAGTAGAAGGATTGACGAAGGATTATGGCCTTCGCCGAGCCATTGACGATCTCACGTTTCACGCTGAAAAAGGTGAGATCCTTGGCTTCCTTGGCCCTAATGGGGCCGGGAAAACCACCACCATGCGCATCCTGACCGGATTCATGCCGCCCACCTCGGGAGAAGCCCGTGTGGCCGGTTATGATATTATGTCCGAATCCTTGCAGGTGCGCCGGCGCGTGGGCTATGTTCCCGAAAATGTGCCCCTTTATGACGACATGACCGTTTTCGGTTACCTTGAGTATATGGCCAGACTACGCCATCTTACCGACATCGAGGAATGTGTCATTGATGTCTTGGAGGAGGTGCAAATGTTAGGGCGCGCCGATAGCTTTATCAGCAGCCTATCCAAGGGCATGAAGCAGCGTATCGGCTTGGCCCAGGCCTTGTTGCACAAACCGGAGGTGCTCATTCTCGATGAACCGACCATTGGCCTCGACCCAGCCAAGATCATCGATGTGCGCGAATTAATTCGCGAAATCGGTCGCGAACGAACCGTGCTGCTCTCCACGCACATTCTCTCGGAAGCGCAGCAGGTTTGCGATCGCGTATTGATCATCAACAAGGGGCACATTGTCGCCGAGGACAGCCCCGAACAGTTGCAAGCCCGCTTGACGGGTGCTCAGCGTGTCGTGCTGCGGGTTGCAGGAGATTCAGACGGTTTGTTGGACGTTGTTGAGAATGTTCCCGGTGTGAATCGGGTTTTCCAGGGGGACGATCGGGACTCCTTTGAGTTTGAAACCGCTCCGGGACGAGATACCCGCCCCGAGGTGGCCCGCGCCCTCGTGTCACAGGGCTACGATCTCCTCGAAATGCGACCTGTCGGCATGAGCCTGGAGGAAATCTTCTTGAAATTGACGCGGGACGAACCATCCCCGCTGGACGAAAACAGAGTGACGGAGGAGGCAAAATCCAATGCGTAATATCTGGACGATTGCCCGACGAGAATATCGCCAATATTTTGGGACGCCTATGGCTTACATGGCGGCGTTTTTGTATTTGATCGTGTTGGGCGTCATTTTTTACTATAATATTTTGATGGCCAGTTACCAGCAACGCGCCCCCCAGGTGCAGGCGGTGATTGGCCCGATGGTGACCGTGATGCTCTTTGTCACCCCGGCGCTGACCATGCGCCTATTGGCTGCCGAGCAAGGCGATGGCACTATCGAGTTGTTGTTGACCGCGCCCGTGCGCGATTGGGAGCTGGTCCTTGGCAAGTGGCTGGGCGGATTCCTGTTCATGCTCAGTTTGCTGGCTGTCACCCTGATTTATCCGCTCATTTTGCATCAACTGGTCGACCCGGGTATCGATCAAGGCGTTTTGATCGCCAACTACCTGGGCCTGGCTTTGATGTCCGCCTCCCTGATCGCCGTCGGCGTGGCCGCCTCATCCTTGTTTAAGAATCAGACCGCCGCGTTCTTTGCCACTTTGGGCATTATGCTGCTCCTGTGGCTGATCGGCATCTCGGCGCAGGCAGCCGGTTCACTCGGCAGCCAGGTGTTTCGTTATCTGGATTTCCGGGCCCATTTTTACGACACGCTTTATCGCGGCGTGATTGATTTGAGCGATGTGCTTTATTACCTCAGCCTGACATCGCTGGCTCTCTTGCTGGGGTCAGTGTCCATTGAAGTAAGGAGGTGGCGCTAATGAAGAAGGAATGGCGACGGTTTGCCCCCATTGGTTTATATCTGGCGCTGGCAGCAGCATTGGTTTCTTTTGGTTTGTACATTGTCCAGCGTGACTTTAATCTCTATTTGCAGATCAGTTTAAGTTTGATCGTTGTCGGTTTGGCTGCTTTCGTGATCTTGGACCCTGATCGTGTCCATGAAGCGTTGACGGGACGCCAGGCGCGTTATGGCAGCAATGCCCTTGTTTTGACCTTGGCCTTTATCGGCATTTTGGTTGTGGTCAATTCCTTTGTCGCTGAGAACTCCAAGCGCTGGGACTTGACCGAGAACAAGCAAAACACCCTGGCCGAGGAAACCCTGGCAACCTTAGATAGTTTGCCAGATGCGGTCACAGCGACAGCTTTTTTCTCTCCGCAGACCCCCTCGGCGAACGCAGAACGTTTGTTGGAAAACTACAAATTCTACTCGGATGGAAAATTCGAATATGAATTCATCGATCCGCTTTCTAATCCGGGCGCGGCCCAAGGGGCCAATATCACTAAAGATGGCACGGTTGTCTTTCGGATGGGCGAGCAACAGGAGTTAGCTACGTCTCAATCCGAACGAGAGTACACCGGCGCGCTGGTCCGCCTGATGAATGATGAGCAACAAGTGGTCTATTTCCTGACCGGGCACGGCGAATTTAGCCCCGACGATTCGGGCGAACAGAGTTATGGTCACGTTCGCACGACCTTAGAGAGCAAGAACTACACCGTCCAGACCCTCAACCTGCTCTCCTCTAATCAGATCCCGGAGGATGCTTCGGTTGTGGTTGTGGCCGGCCCGATTCAACCCCTCAGCGAGAGCGAGATCGCTTTGTTAGATGAGTTTGTCTCCGGGGGAGGCGCGTTGATGGTGCTGGCCGAACCACTACCGCTCACCGAGATGGAGGCCGTTGATGAAACCTTGGCATCCTACTTGGCCGATA